>CAYFUT010000041.1:0-22935 GCA_964346395.1 uncultured Halobacteroidaceae bacterium | reverse complement strand
CCTTAAGGAGGTGGCAACATGGATAGAGAACAACTGCGCTCGTTAAGAAAAATTATGGAACTTGATTTTGCTGTATTAGAGCTTAATCTTTATTTGAACACTCATCCCCGGGATGAAAGTGCTTTAGAAGATTTTAATCAGTACATCCGCCAGCTTAGAAACTTAAAGCAGGACTACCGCGGCCAATACGGCCCCTTATCTGCCCGCTGCCCAAGCGACTATCCCTGGCAGTATCCGGCTACAAAATGGCCGTGGCAGATTAATTATTAATCCTAAGGAGGTAAAATTATGTGGAATTATGAAAAGAAACTTCAATACCCGGTTAAAGTAGCCAAGAATGATCTGGAAATGGCCAAATATCTCTATGCCCAGTACGGTGGCCCAGACAGTGAACTTTCAGCAGGCCTCAGGTATTTAACCCAGCGCTATACAATTCCTACTGATGAAGCCAAAGCTACTTTAACCGATATTGGAACTGAAGAGTTGGCCCACTGGGAAATAATCGGTACTTTAATTTATAAACTGACAGAAGGGGTGCCCGTTAGAAGACTCAAAAAGATCGGTCTGGGCGGTCATTATACTCAGCACGGCCGAGCTTTATATCCCCACGATGCAGAAGGAGTCCCCTGGACATCCGCTTACATTCAATCTATGGAAGATCCGATTGCTACTTTACATGAAAATCTAGCCGCTGAACAAAAAGCCCGCGCAACCTATGAAAACCTCATCAACCTGACTAGTGATCCGGGAGTTATTGATGTTCTCAGCTTTCTCCGAGAGCGGGAAGTAGTCCACTTTCAAAGATTTGGCGAAACCCTGGACATTGTTCGAGATTATTTAGATAATAATGAATAAACAAGTCGCCTAGCAGCGACTTAGGTTGAGTTTGAGCTTGAGCCAACCATTAAAAATTATAATTTTTTATAATTACTTTTTTAATGGTCTGCTCAGTCTTAAACTCAACCTGAATTCTAAAACATACATATTTAAAACTTAAAAAAAGGTTCTGCGTAAACGCAGAACCTTCTCTGTTTAATATATTCTACAATCGGTCTTCTCTCAACTGAGCCCGTTGATTGAAAAATGTCCGATATCCTCCATAAACCAGTAAAATTACTGTTAACGTAACACTGCCTAAAATCCCCAACATAATAGCTATCTGATATTCAATTGCCGTCAGGGGCGCTACTCCCGACAAAATCTGGCCGGTCATCATTCCCGGCAGAAAAATAATGCCCATACCCATCATGGAATTAATTGTCGGTAAAATAGCTGCATTAAAAGCAGAATTTACAATTCGCTGACTAGCCTGCTTGGGAGTAGCTCCTAACATTAAAGCTAATCTAACTTCAGCTTTATTCTCTCTCATCCCTTCTATTAACCTCTCTACTCCCAGAGAAATTCCCGTCATTGAATTTCCAATCAACATCCCTGAAATAGGAATAAAATACTGGGGATCATACCACGGGTCAAGACCAATAATTAATAATAAAAAGTAAAGCATGCTAGCCCCCGTCCCTAATATCATAGCAAAGGCAACAATCTTTTTTAATTGATAATTAATAACAATTACTACCAATATTATAAATCAAATCTCCTGGATAAGCAAATTAAAGCAAAATAAATTCACAACCAGATCTGTAAAATATACAACCTGTTTTTACACTATAACTTCAATTTGATCATTATCCTTTATTTCTATTAACCGCCTAGCTCCCGCAAATTTACGCCGCCAATAGCGCCGCTCAATAGAACTGACCTCTACATCTTTATCCTGAAGAATATGAATGAATTCATTATTATTAATCATAACTCCTGAATGAGTAACAATATCTTTTACTAATTTAAAATAAACTAAATCCAAAACTTGTAGTTCTTGATAATCAACCTCTTTTCCTAACTTCAATAAGTTACGAATGTACCGCTCGGGATCCTTTTTATACCAATCTTCTGTAATCTCTTTGCCGTCCCCCTGGGGAATTTCTACTCCAAATTCTCGGTAAATAAAAATTATCAATCCTAAACAATCAACTCCCCGCAGTGATCTGCCATTGTGCTTATAGGGAATATTTCTATATTTTCTAACTAACTCTTCCATCTTAGCTTTAACCTGCGAAACTTCTTTCTCCATTACTTCACCCCTTTATTATTATATGCAGTAACTGTTAATTAGTGCGAACCAAACCAGAATATATTCCCTAATTTCCCTTTCAGTTCTGCCATATCGGGGTTATCCTGTAAATATTCAGTTAATTTAAGCTTAAACTTAACCGGAGGCTGCTTTGTCTTTTGCGGTTCATCTAACTTGGTAGATAATTTTAATTTTTCCTGGTTGCTCTGTTTTTGCGGCGATTCCTGCCCATTTACCAAACAAAGCGGCGGAAACAATACACACCACCAGTTTTCTCCTGCTCCTTGTCCCAGCACTACATTTAACGCTTGATATTTGCCAGCGGGGAGAGTTAGATTCCCATAGCTCCGCCGCGGAAATTCAGCCTGTTTCACTTTTAACTGCACTTTATAATCAACTCCTAAAGCATAAAGTTTTTGTTGCACTCTTTTAGTTAACTGTGGTAAATTAGAATCAATCTTTCTTTTAGCTTGACTTATATTAGTTACTTCAGTAAATAAATTCCGGCTAGAAGCTAATATAGTTTTTCGCACCCTCCGCTTAATATACTGATCAGCTAGCGAATTGCTATTAGCAGTAATATGTAGCCGCATTAACTCTTCCGGTTCCTGATCAATTTTAACTGCCTGCCGCGTTAAGATTCCAAATAAACAGATCAAAGTAAAACTCACTCCAATAACTATTGCTGCTCGGCGCATTTTTGCCCCTCCTCTATTACTGACTGCTTTAATTTCTGCAGTGCTTTATTTTGAATCCGCGAAATTTGAGCTTGCGAAACTCCCACTTTATCAGCTATCTCAGTTTGGGTTTTCCCTTCGTAAAACTTTAACTTTATTGTTAACTGTTCGCGAGGTGGTAATTCTTTTAATGCCTGCTTTAAGTCAATTTTTTCTATCCAGCTGTTTTCTGCTGCCTCGCCCAGCTGGTCAAGCAGCAATAAATTATCTCCTTCACTTTCAAATACAGGTTTAAATAGCGAAACAGGGGTGCGCGTAGCTTCCAGGGCCCGCACAATTTTCTCGCGCGGAACATCCATTTCAGCTGCTACTTCTTCTAAGGTAGGTTCTTCTTTATTTTTTTCTTGTAGTTTATCCTTTATCTGTAAGGCCCGATAAGCCAATTTGCGCAGCGACCGGCTGACCCGAAGTTCCTTATTATCGCGGATATAACGCCTGATTTCCCCAATAATCATCGGCACAGCATAAGTAGAAAATTTAACCCCGCGCTCTAAATCAAAATTATCTACTGCTTTGGTCAGCCCAATGCAGCCAATTTGAAACAGATCGTCCACCGGAAATTCAGTATTTTTAAATTTTTTCAAAACACTTAATACTAACTTTAAATTACCATTTATAATTTTTCCCCGGGCTTTTCGATCTCCATTATTCATTTGTCTAAATAATCGCTGCATTTCTTGATTAGACAATACAGGCAACTTTCCCGTATCTACTCCAGTCAGTTCTACCCTTTCCATTTTATCACCTCGTTTACATTTATTTCTATGTCTATTATTAACATTGGCAGTACTGGCTCGAGTTATACATAAAAGTTTAATTTTTTTCCGTTAATTTTTAATTGATATCTGCGCCAATTATTAGTATTATAATAACGATATCTGATCATTTTTAGGAAAGGAGTGGGCATTATGGATATTCAATTTAATTCATTAGAAATTTTTAAAATGGCTATGGATATTGAAAAGCAGGGGCGAGATTTCTACCAAAGATGTGTAGAGGCTAATTCGGAAGCGAAAATTAAAGAGATCTTTTCTAAATTGCGAGATGATGAGGAAGACCACTACGAATTATTTAAAGATATGTTAGATGAATTTGAAAAAGAAGATAAATCCCTGTCGCAAAACTATCTTTACAATGAAGAAGTCAGCGGCTATCTGCACTCTTTAGTAGACTCTAAAGTATTTCCGGAAACTCAGGAAGCTACTGATAAACTAGCTAACGATATTGAAGAAGCAATTAATATTGGTATCAAGGCAGAAAAAAATTCACTTTTGCTATATTTAGAATTAGTTCATGTAGAAGAAGATAAACAAACTATCGAAGCATTAGAAAAGTTGATTTTAGAAGAAAAGAAGCACTTAACTCAATTAAAAGACCTAAAAAGCCAACTGTTAGACTAAAAAATATAAGTTCCTAAACGATAAAAAAGTCGCCTGACGGCGACTTGGTTTAAGGATGAGGTTAAGTTTGAGAAACCTATAAAACCAATGATTACAATGGTTGCCTCAAGCTTAACCTCAAACTTAATACTGATATACTTTATTTTAAATTACTAAAATTTGGTTTGCTTTAATACCTATGAACAAAAAATAATAAAGGAGCTTAAGCAATTCTGCTTAAGCTCCTTTATGGTTAAGCCGAAGTTCAGATTCCTATTTATAGGTTACAGCTTAACAACGTCTTCAGCTTGAAGGCCTTTTTCAGTTTCTACAACGTTGAACTCAACCTGCTGTCCTTCTTCTAAATCCTTGAAGCCGTCTTCCTCAATAGCAGAAAAATGAACAAATACATCGTCACCATCATCCTGCTCAATAAACCCATAACCTTTCTTAGTATCAAACCATTTGACTGAACCAGCAATTTTGTCTCCGCTAACTTGTTCAGCGGCCTCAGTAGTTTCTACTTCTTCAACCTCGTCTTCATCCACAAGACCAGCTTCTGCAAATGCATCACCTAAATTATTCACTGCTACCATCTTAAATCCCTCCGCAAATATGTTGATTTTTCTCAATTTTGCACATCTAAATGATATCATTAGAGGTCAGCTTTGTCAAACTTTAATCTACCTAGATTGAAATTTTTCACATTTCAATAAACTACTCCAAAAGTAGGAAATCTAATTCCGCCTTTTCCCGGAGGCAATTTGAAATAATTTGCTGTATAATTAAAAAGCAAGGAAGTTAATTAATCAATCTAGAAATATAAATTAAAGAGAAACTTAATCTTAAAAAACCGAGGTGATCAATCATGATCAAAGTTTACTTAGTTGACGATCATCCCTTTGTCCTCCAGGGGCTAAAAACTTTCTTAACCACCAAAGAGGAAATAGAAATTATCGGCCAGGCCAATAAAGGACAAATTGCAGTTAAGGAAATAGCAGAAGTAGAAGTAGATGTAGCAGTAGTCGATCTTCGGCTGCCTGACATTAGCGGTATCGAAGTTATCAGTAAATTGCAGGAGACAACACCTAACCCAGAAATTGTTGTCTTATCCAGCTTCTGCGACGACCAGGAAGTAATAGCTGCTATTGAAGCCGGCGCCCTTAGCTACTTAATGAAAGATTCACCGCCTAAAAAATTAGCGGAAGCAATTATAGCTGCCAACAAAGGGGAACCTACTCTGCATCCCCGCATCTCCAAAAAGCTAATGAATACAGTCAGTAATAAACAACCTCCTACAGAACCTCTGACCAATCGAGAAGAGGAAGTATTAGCTGAATTAACCAAAGGGCAGTCCAACAAAGAAATCGGCGAGACCTTATATATCTCTACAAAAACAGTTAAAACACATGTTAGTAATATTCTCCGTAAATTAAATGTAAAAGACAGAACTCAGGCAGCTATTAAAGCAATTGAAAATAATTTAATTGAAAGGTGATACTTATGCTGCAAAAAAACTGGACAGAACTAAAATCAATGATTAAGCAATATGCACTGATCGGAATTGGTATTTCGCTAACTTTTATGCTTTCTTCTGTCGGTCTAACCTTCGAAATAAAAACTTGGCTGGCCTATATTATATTTGGCAGTTTAGTCGGCATCTTCATTGGTTTAGCCAATGAAAAACTAGAGCTGATTTTCCACCAAAGATTACCCCAGTCAGGAGCTTATATTCTGCTGAAACTAAGCCTGGTTTATCTTATTAGCTGCCTTATTTTTTACCTAACCGGCTTAACTTTTTCCTTATTGGTAGCTCTATCGCGGGAATATTTGCTGTATATTAGCTTAGCCGTGGGGATTCCCTCTACAATGATTAATTTATTCTTTACCTTTTTGGAAGAGAAAGAAACAAAAATTAAATTGGAACAGAAAAATAAAGAACTGGCCATTATTGAAGAGAGAAACCGGATTGCCCGAGAACTACACGACTCAGTAGCCCAAAATTTATTCGGGATTAGCCTTAATTTAGAAACCCTAGAACAGATTTTAACCACTAATCCACAGCAAGCTCCGCAAATTATTGAACAGCTGCAGGATATGGTTGAAGAAGTACAGACAGAAATGAGATTAATGATCTACGAACTTAAGCCGCTAACTTTCCAGGAACGCAGTTTTTTGGAGGCAGTAAATAATCTCCTTAATCTATTCGAAAAAAGGTATAATTTGAATCTTACGTTTAATGCTAATCAACAGGAAGTTGAATTTAACCAACAGGTTAAATTAAACCTCTATCGCATTATTCAGGAAGCTCTTCATAATATAGTGCAGCACGCCCAGGCCGAAAAAGTAGAAGTCAAATTGCAAGTAGCTGATAAAATTAAATTAATAATTGCTGATGACGGAATTGGGTTTGATCAAGAAGAAGTAAATTCGCAAAACAAATTTGGACTAGCTAATATAAAAGAACGAGCAGCTGCCATTAATGGTGAAGTGACAATCAATTCTCAACCACAGGAAGGCACTACAATTATCTGCACTACAGCAGGTGACAGCAATGAAACAGGAATTTAATAATAATTTGATAGGAGGCAGCAATCTATGAAAAATGTCATTGAGGTCACAGAATTAAAGAAATACTACGGCTCTCTACCAGCTGTCCAGGGTATTAACTTTCAAGTACAGGAGGGAATCATTTTCGGCATGCTCGGGCCTAACGGAGCCGGTAAAACAACCACCATTGAAACTTTAGTCGGCTTAACTGAAAAAACTAGCGGCGAGATAAATATTCTCGGTCTTGATCCGGCTAGTGAATTAGAAGAATTACAGACTAAGATTGGAGTTCAACTGCAGTCACCCGCTTTATTCCCCCGGTTGACGGTAAAGGAAATAACAGATTTATTTGCCAGTTTTTATCCTGATCCGCTAGCTCCGGAAACCGCTATTTCTCAGGTTGGCTTAACAGAAAAAAATGCTACTTCCGTAGAAGAGTTATCTGGAGGGCAAAAACACCGCCTAGCCGTAGCTCTAGCTATGATCAGCAACGGAGATATTTTATTCCTTGATGAACCAACTACCGGTCTCGACCCGCACGCCCGGCACCAGCTCTGGGAAGTGATTCAGAAATTAAAAGCAACCGGCACTACTATCTTTTTAACTACTCACTATATGGAAGAGGCCGAAAAGTTATGTGATGATTTAGTAATTATCGATCAGGGCCAACTTATCGCCCAGGGTTCGCCGGAACAGCTAATTGACGACCATTTCCCCACCCAGGCAGTGGAATTTAATAATCCTGGGTTTGATCAGGCCCAGCAGGAAAAAATAGCTCAATTTGCTTCCAAAGTTAACTACAGCAATGATAAGATCTTACTTTCTACCGCTAATGTAGCAGGAACAATTACTAATTTACTAGATTACGCAGAAGAGACCGGTCATCCCATGAAAAATTTATCCGTTAGAAAACCTACTTTAGAAGATGTGTTTTTGAAGTTAACCGGAAAGGAGTTGGCCGACAATGTTTAAACAGCTGTTTATTGCCCAGCTTAAAGAGTTTACCCGCGACACCGGAGGCCTATTCTGGACTCTCGCTTTTCCCGTCCTGTTTACTATTGTTTTCGGGATGGTTTTTTCCGGCGGTGTCGGTAGTAACTTCCGTGTAAAATTAGGTATCGTCACCCCCGACTCTACTCCAATTACTGAGCAAATTACAGAACAGTTAACTAACCAAAAAAACTTTACCGTTCATACAGCCAACCAAAAATCAGAACTTAACGACCTACAATCAGGCAACAGAGATGCAGTTTTAGTCTTTCCCGCCCTCACTTATCAAGATTTCACTCAACAGAACCAACAACAAATCGAACTTTATTATGACACCAGCCAGGTACAGACTAAAGAAATAATAACTTTAATTATGGAAAATATTTTCTTTCAAATTGAAAATAAGATTAGAAACCAGAAACAAATCCTCCAGGTTAACGAGCAGGCAGTTCAAGCCCGACAGCTAGACAGCTTTGATTATATACTGCCCGGAATTTTGGCTTTATCACTAATGCAGTTAGGTTTATTTGGTTCGCTGGATTTCCTCAAACTGCGGGAAAAAGAAATTATTAGGGGGCTGGGCGTGACTCCTTTACCGCGGAAGATACTGTTAAGCAGCGAAATTCTGCTGCGGTTATTAATTTCTCTAGTCCAGACCTTAATTATTATTTCTCTGGCCTATCTTCTGTTTGACTTTACAGTGGTCGGCAGTCTAATTAAAGTATTGGGCATAGTTATCCTGGGGGCTGCTACTTTTATTAGTCTAGGCTATATGCTAATTTCTTTTGTTGATACCTTAAAAGCCGGGCAGGGAATAGTTCAGATAGTCCAGTTCCCGATGATGTTCCTCTCCGGCATTTTCTTTTCTATTAATATGATGCCTGACTATATTCAGCCGCTGGTCAATGTCTTACCCCTAACTTATCTGGGCGATGCCCTGCGGCATGTAATGTCCGGCACTCCCCTCCGCTACAGTATGACTACTAATTTACTGGTTTTAACCGGCTGGTTAATAGGCAGCTTCTTACTAGCCGCTAAGTTTTGGAAGTGGGAGTGAATCAAGATTAAATGTCAAACAAAATTCATAAACTAGTCCTTAGGTAGGAGTTTATCTCCTACCTTTTTTCTGTGGCAAATACTACTTACGATAGATGTAAAACGCGGCTGGCAAGTATATAATATTAGTAACAAACAATTAAGCTACAGGAGGTTGAGCAAATGAGACTTTAAACCGGCGCAAATGAAATTATACAGTCTTAAACTCATCACAATGTTGATTGTTACAAAGATTAGAGCTTCATTAAACATAATCATATCTTAAACAATGTTAAACCCCTTAAACAAAAGTTTAAATCCATTTAATCCTAAGAGGAGGAATCAAGATGAACTTACGAAAAAAATCGATTTTACTATTGATTAGTTGCTGGGGACTAGTACTTTGTTGTTTACTAATTAGTAATTCATCGGTGCAGGCCAACAGTAATTTACAACAGGGAAAAAAGTTGTTTTTTCAGGCTCGAACAGATTACTATAACTCACCCCTCTATGATAAGTCACGAGCAAAAAAGGACAGAGTTATTGCTCAAGCTATTTCGCAATTAAAAGAAAGCAAACAGCTTTTTAAACAGTTAAACGCAAAGTTTGACCGTTACTACTGGCAGGGACGAGTTCATTTTTTATTAGCAGAAATCCAGGAAACTAAAGAAAACAAAAGAAAGGCGGCTACCAACTTTAAAAAAACTGAAAAACTAGCTAAAAAGGCTCTCCAGACAAACAACACCTCCAAAGCTCACCGTCTGCTGGCTGATTCTTACGTCCGTCAGATGGACTACCGAGGAGGATTATACGCTGCCAAATACGGGGCCAAAGTCCTGAAACTGCTTAAAAAAGCAGTTGAAATAGACAAAACTAATTATCGCGCCTGGAATTCGCTGGGTACCTACTATCATTTTGCCCCCAAAATCGGCGGCGGAGATACAGACAAGGCAATTAAAGCACTCAATAAAGCATTAACAAGTAAAGAAGAATATATTGTTTTCCTCTCGTATGTCTGGCTGGGAACAATTTATCAGGAGGAAAAAAATAATTTAACGAAAGCCAAAAATTATTTTCAACAAGCACTAGCTATCTATCCCCATAATCGCTGGGCTCAGAAAAAACTTAAAAAAGTTAGCCACAAAGGAGGAAACTAAGATAGCAATGACCCAAGCTAAACAAGCAGCCAAAACTTATCAGACTAAGGCAGACCTAACTATTGAAACCGGCAACTTTATTGTTATTAACGGTCCATCCGGCAGCGGAAAAACTACCCTGCTTGATCTACTATCGGGCATTGACCAGCCTAGTAAGAGATGTAATTAACCTAGATGAAAAAAGTCTGATTAGAAGTATACACTTATCCTATCTAGAGAAAGAAAATATCACCCCTAAACTCGAAATTTATAACTTTGTTGGCCCGGAAGACAGTCAGATTAAACAGAAACCAATGGACTGGAATGCTAAATTTACAATTACAGCTCAATTCTTTTAAGCCTTAACTAACCTCTAGAAAGGTGATTGCCTATGAACAAAAAATTATTGCTCTGGTTTATTCTATCACTTTTAATTATAACCTTTTGTTCTTCGCTAACCCTGGCTTCTTTTGAGACTAAGCCTATTTACCCCCTAGAAGGACCTATCATTGGAGGGGAATTTAATTATCAACCTGATAACTGGTCTTTAACTACTAAAGGTGCCTATGACTTTCAGCACTCCGCAATATATTACTACTGCGGCGGCAACTATAGATTTAATAACAAGCTCGGCCTTAAATTAAATTATAACTACTGGCTAAATGATACTTTACCTGATTATCTTTATCAACAAGGAGTACAAAGCACCCTAACTTACAATAAAAACATGACTCAAGAAACTAAATTTTCTTTCTTTACTGGTCAAGTAGGAAAAGAATTAACCGCAGCTGCTAAAACTAGCTACTTTAATCTTAACCATAAACAGGACTTATATTACGACTGGCAAAATAAAGCCCAATTAATACTTGACCTTACCTCAGGGCGAGTAAACACTACAGAAAAAATTTATTACAGCTCACAAGTAACAGTACCTATTACCCTTAATAAATTTAAAATTGTACCCCAATTAGGGTATATTAAACAAACTGATAAATTAGCTCCTCAGTATAAACTAAATAACTATGTAGCAGGATATTATACTAACGAAGATAATAATACAACTGAAACTGGCAACCGAGTAGCTGCACTTAACTTAGAAAGAAAGTTCACCTTTCTTTCGGCTGTTAATCTTCCAGTAATCAACCTATTA
Organism: uncultured Halobacteroidaceae bacterium; assembly: GCA_964346395.1. Taxonomy (GTDB): domain Bacteria; phylum Bacillota; class Halanaerobiia; order Halobacteroidales; family Halobacteroidaceae; genus CAYFUT01. The sequence continues at coordinate 11,827 of CAYFUT010000041.1, read as the reverse complement.
GATGTAGTTACATTTATTAATACAGGAGATATATTAAACAGCAGTGAACTAATAGAAGATTTCCAACTGCACACCAGTGCAGGAGTAGGAGTTTCTTTAACTATTGGCCAAGCAGAATTTAAATTACAAAAAGCTGTTACTGACCAGAGAAATTGGGAAACTATATTCAGTGTAACTGCTAATTATTAACTATACTAATAACACATTTTAACAAGTTTACTGGATAAACCGCATAAACTTTTTAACCATTGAAATCAAATCAACCTACAACCAGAAAGGGGATAACAAATGAAAAAAACACTTAAATGGATTATGATAGGAATATCACTTTTGTTAGTTGCCGGCATAATATTTGTAGTTGTCAGCAGCTATATTGACCACAGGAAACTAATAAAACAAGAAAAAAAAGCATACCCAGCACCGGGCGTACTTGTAGATGTCAATGATAACGGCAATAAGCTGCATGTTTACACAGAAGGGGAAGGAAGCGAAACTCTTGTTTTTATGTCAGGGCTGGGAACTAGCTCGCCAGTATATGATTTTAAAGCACTGTACAGCCAATTATCTGATGATTACCGCATTGCCGTAGTAGAGCGGGCTGGATATGGTTGGAGTGATATTACCTCCAACTCTAGAAAAATTGATACTGTTTTAGAAGAAACCCGCACTGCATTACAGCAAGCTGGAGAAAGCCCACCCTATGTTTTATTCCCCCATTCTATAGCTGGACTGGAGGCGATATATTGGGCTAATCTTTATCCAGAAGAAATCAAAACGATTATTGGCCTGGAGACTCTTGTCCCCGCTTACTACGAACAAACAAAAGAAAATGTCTCCTTATCGCGGATAATTACTTTTTTGGCACACAGCGGCCTCATGCGTTCACAACCGGATGTTTTTCGCAATAATTTCCCGGCTATGAAAAAAGGACAATTAACAGAAAAAGAAGCTAAAATTGCCCGCACAATATTTTTCCGCCGCGTCAATACAAAAAACATGCGGGGCGAAGCAGATTTGCTGCCAACTAACTCTCAACTTGTTTTTAAGCAGGGAAAACCTAATCTACCTTACCATGCTTTCATCTCTGATGAAAAAGAAAAGACCTGGAAAGAAACTTTAACTTCTTATACAACAGCAACTGGTGGGAAATCTTTTCTATTAGATGCAGGACACTATATTCACCTTGATCAACCTAAATTCATTGCAGAAAAAAGCAAAGAGCTTATTGAAAAAACAATTAGCAATTAGTATAAGATTTAGAACAAAACAACTTCTCATAATTAAATATTACTGCTGTTTATGAGTTACTTACCTTCGGGGTTAAACTTCAAACCACTTCGTGAAAAACATAAAAACCATATCTCCCGGTCAGGCTATCGGGATTTTAAGCCTCTGGAAATTTATTGGAACAAGGATTTTTAATCCTGCAATAGAAACGAGGAATCCACGTGAGCATAGCAAGGCAAAGCCTTTTATGCCCCCCTGCTCCGTGGAGCGTCAATCAAGCAAAGAATATTCTTGTAACAAAAATTATCTACAAGTAAAAGGAAAAATAAACTCCCTGTTAATAATAAACCGGAGAGGAATTCCTCTCCGGTTTATTATTATGTTTGAATTTTAGGACTACTGTTGGTCATTAACATTAACTTGCAGCTGCTTGCGGGCGCTAGCATCTTTTTTCGGCATTCTCACATTCAGAATACCATTGGAATAATCAGCACTTACTGCTTCAGCGCGGATACTTGTCGGCAGCGGAATAGTCTTGTGTAAACTAGTCGGCTGATTTCCTATAAATGATTGAGCAGAAATGGATAGAGAATCTTCCGTAGCAGTTAAATTGAGATTGTTAGCATCAATATTCTGCATATTACAGGCAATTACCAAGTCATCTTTGGTTTCGGAAATATCAATGCTCGGCTGTAGGATAGTATTAGTTGATTGGGCAGCTCCAGCTCCCATCTGCTGCATATTAGCTTGAGCAAACTGGCCTCCTGTTAAACTCTGATGCTGACTGAAGGCTTGGTTAACATTTCCCCCCTGCTGATTCATTGCAGTTGTACTCGGCTGAATTGCACTAGGTTGAAACCGATAATTCCAGGCATTAGCTGCCCTGTAATTGGGATTACGGTTAAAATTAGGATTGACTACTCCACTCTGAAGATTCTGACCAGCAAAAGCTTGTTGCTGTCGAGGCACGCGGGCAGAAGTGTACGCTTGGCTGAAATGAGGCTGTTGATTTTGTAAAAGCATTTTTTCCCTCCTGTTTTGTTATTTTTCTTACTTTCCACTCCTTATCATGACGCTTAACAAGCTATAATATTCTAGAAAGTATTTTCTTTTGTAAAAGATATTTCCAAAATCCCCTGGTTGAAATCGGCCTGTGCAGAATCGCGATCTACATTATCAGGCAGCGGCAGCTGCCGAAAAAAATTGCCCCGCTTCCGCTCCTGATGCACTAGCTTTTTATCTCTCTGCCTACTGTTAGCAGTCACAAATATTTGGTCACTAGAAAGTTCAACATTTAAAGTAGCTGTATCTATTCCCGGCAGTTCATAAATATAATAAATTTCCGCTTCATCTTCTAAGATATCAACTTCCGGTAATAAATACTGCTTCTCTGTATAAGCGGACAGCCCACTAGAAAAATTACCCTGAGCAGTCTGTAAATTAAACTTGGCCATTTTAAATCTCCTCCCTGCTGAAATTTCTTTAATATTATTCCCAATTAAATTCTTCTTAATTAAAAAACGAATAAAAAATATCCTGCTTTAAATAATAGTAAAGAAATCTAATTATATAATACAAGGAGGGGCTCTAGTGGCGAGAAAAAATAGATTACAACTTATCAACCAAATTAGTGAACTCCGCAATTCAACCGTCATTTGCTATGTAACCGGGGACAGAAAAAATATTAATACACGAATTGCTCCCGATGCTATTAAAGTTATTTATAAACATTTAGAAAAAATGGAACCGCGTGATACGATAGATTTATTCATTTATACCCGCGGCGGAGATGTGCTCACCCCCTGGCGGCTAGTCAACTTAATTCGGGAATACTGTAGTCAGTTTAATGTGTTGGTTCCTTTTCGCGCTTATAGTGCCGGAACTTTAATTGGTTTAGGAGCTAATCAAATAGTAATGGGCAAAATGGGAGAATTAGGTCCCATTGACCCTACTGTAGCCAATGCCTTTAATCCGCAGAATCCTAACAATCCCACAGCTAAAATTCCTATTAGTGTCGAAGATGTTTCTTCTTATCTGGATTTGGCCCGCAAAAAATTTAATATCAGCGAAGAAGAAAACCTCCATAAAATCCTATCCGAACTAACTGAACGAGTACATCCGCTAGCTTTAGGCAATGTCCACCGCAACTATCTGTTAATTAGATCAACTGCCGAAAAACTATTATCACTTCATTTACAAGATGAGGAAAAGATAAATAAGATAATCAATTATCTAACTGAAAAACTATATGCTCATAATTACATGATTCCCCGCCGGGAAGTAAAAAAACTACAATTACCAGTTAAATTTCCTGACTCAGAATTAGAAAACTTACTATGGCAGCTATATGAAGCATATGAAGAAGATCTAGAGCTAAATATTCCTTTCAATCCCTTAAATTATTTAGAGGACAACAGCAATCAATTTCAAGTTTCCGGCGGCTTTATCGAAAGCAAAACAGCTTTAGATTCTTTTATTTATACTGGTAAAGTAAAGCAGGATGAAATGATGGAAGAACCCGAGGTCAATATCACTGACCAGCACTGGGTCTCAAAAATCAACTAAACAAGGAGGGCCAACTAAATGGCTAAATCATTCTTTAATCAAGAAAAAAATGATGCTACCTACTACATTAAAGAAGATAGTTCAGGAACTCCTTCGGCTGATTTTCTGCCGAAGGAGTCAACTGAAGAAGAAGACATAATTATTATTACTGAACGGGATAATATTAATACCGGTGAAACTAAAGACTGGAAGTAAGCCAGGTTAATACCTGGCTTACTATCTTATTTCCACAAAAATACTGAGTCGTTCTTGCTTAGTATGTTGAGCCACATTCCAGCCTACAATTTTATATATCTCTGATTCAACTTGCTCTTCTTGATTATTGATCTGTCCCCACTGTTTGCGGTAGACTAATGATCTCCCCGGGCTAAGATTGATGGTTCTAGTTTCCTGCGTAAAAAAACGCCCGGCTGACCAGGTCCAGATTCTATCCCCATTCCTATAAGCCCTAAAATCCACTCGCTGTCCCGTCCGATAATTTAAGGTAATCGGCGAATTGCTGATATTCACCTTTACTAAATTCAAATCAATAGGTTCCCCGGAACTATAGCTATCTCGATCAGAAAACAGAATTAGCAATAATCCGTTAACCAGCTTATAATCAAAATTCTTCGGCCTGAATTCTACTGTATTTCCATTTGGTATCAACAGTATTTGGCCTACTTCCAATACATCAGGATTCTCTAATTGATTTAACTTTACTAATTGTTGGATGGTAGTTCCAAATCTTTGAGCCAGTTTATACATAGTATCCCCCGGTTGAACTCGATACAGCATGATAGCACCTCCACTTTATTTACAGTTTATTCCATGAAGGGGGTGTTAGTGTCCAAAAAAATAAAAAGTCGCCTTGCGGCGACTTAGCTTGAGGCTGAGTCTAAAACGGTTCGTAATGTTTGTTCAGACTCAATCTCAAATTTATTATTTATTCCTCTTCCCCTGCCGGAGGAGTAAATGTCCTCTGCGTCAAATCTTTATCAAGCATAAAAATTCCTTGACTTCCTTCTAGTCTTTCCACCTTGCTCAATAAAGTATCCATTGTATCTTCTTCTTCTACCTGTTCATCCACAAACCAATTCAAGAAACTAACTGTAGCGTGTTCGCTCTCTTCGTGGGCCAAATCCATCAAGTCATAAATCCGCTTCGTTACTTTCTTTTCATGTTCTAAAGCTACTTCAAATACTTCCGCTAGAGATTCAAATTCATTCTGCGGTTCGTTAATTGCCTGAAAGTTGGCCCGAGCACCATTCTCATTAAGAAAATTATAAAACTTTTCGGCATGAAACCTCTCTTCCTCTGCCTGCACCCAAAAGAAGTGGGCAAAACCATCCAGATCTTCTGTTTCACAATAGGCAGCCATTGCTAAATAATAGTGAGCTGATAAAAATTCAAAATTCATTTGATCATTTAAAGCTTCCGCTAACTTATCTGACAGCATATTTATTCCCCCTAGTTTATTATTAAAGAAACCATTACTTATTATTCTGGAGAAAGAATTTTTCTCCTGCTTATCAATAATAATATTTAATCTTTATAAATGATAAGGCTCATTATTCATAATTTTAAAGGCCCGATACACCTGTTCTAACAAAATTAGCCGAATCATCTGATGAGTAAAAGTCATATGGGAAAAAGTCAATACATAATCAGCCTGATTTCTTACCCGTTCATGAAGGCCCAGCGGGCCGCCAATTACAAATTCAATTGTACTATAACCCTGCACCTGTAAATTATTAATCGACTCAGCCAGCCCCTCAGAAGTCATCGGCTTCCCGTGCGGGTCAAGAGCAATCGTATAAGCTCTATCCTGCAAGCGGGAAAAAAGTTTTTCGGCTTCCGCTTCCTTAACTTGTTCCATCTCCGAAGAACTTAAATCCCCCGCTGTTGTTTCTGACTTAACCTCCACTGTTTCTATATCAGTATAGGGCTGCAGACGCTTAATAAATTCATCTACTCCCTGCTGAATATAACTTTCCTTTATCTTGCCCACAGCAACGATCCTAATCTCCACTGTTTCTCCTCCCCCTTTTTTAATCAGGTAATCTTCCTAATTCTAGCTCTATTTCGCGCTGTTTATCTTTTCTATAAACAGTAATCTCTACTGTATCTCCTACTTGATAACTTCGCAAAATACTCTTCAGTTGGTTCATATTAGTAATCGTTTCATCAGTTAACTGAACAATAATATCTCCCTGCTGAAGACCACTTTCCGCAGCCGGACTATCAGGGATAACCCGAAACACATATACTCCCTGGTCAACTGCTAAATCATATTCCTTTTCTACCCGCGGAGTTATTTCGGCTCCATAAATTCCAATCCAGGGTCTAACTACTTTCCCTTTCGCAATCAATTCTTGGGTGATTTCTTTTACTGTATTGCTGGGAATCGCAAATCCAATCCCCCGTCCTTGTTCTATAATAGCCGTATTAATCCCCATTACCTGCCCCTGACTATTGAGTAAAGCACCTCCGCTGTTACCTGGATTAATAGCTGCATCAGTCTGAATCATATTAGCTAATTCTGTTTCTTCCTGCAGGGGAAGTTTTCTCTCTAAAGCACTGATTACTCCTGTAGTCACTGTGTTAGAGAAACCATAAGGATTCCCAATAGCAATTGCTAACTGGCCTACTTTCAACTGCTCGGAATCTACAAAATCAACTACCGGTAAATCCTTTTGAGGAGCTTCAATCTTAATCACTGCTAAATCAGTCACCGGATCTGTCCCCACTACTTCCGCTTCATATTTCTGCCCCTGTTCATTCAGCTGAACTTCAATCTGGTCAACTCCATCAATTACATGGTTATTAGTCACTATATAGCCGGCTTGGTCAATTATTACTCCAGAGCCCTGGCCGGAAACCTTCTGTTCGGTTTCCCAGGCAAATATATTAAATTTTCTATTCTTTTGCGCAGTTTTAATCTTTACCACTGCCGGGCCAACTTCCTTCACCACTTCCGTAACTGCTTCTTCTTTGCTTAACTGCCGAGTATTGACTGGTTCGGTAGTTCCATCCTCTGCCTGCTGTTTAGGATCTTTTTTATCTGATTTTATCTGCTGATCTCCATTAGCAGCCTGAAAAAAATAAAAACTGCCTGCTATTAGCAAAACCACTAATATTAGTCCTAAATAGGATTTAATCCCCGCTTGATGCTCCTGCTCCTCAAACCAGAAAGCCACTCTTATCACCTCTATTCTAATTGATAAACTCTACTTATCTGATCCTGATAAGCAAAATCAAGGTTTATATCCTCTTTTACTTTTAAACCGGCCTCTACTAACATATTTTTTATCGTTAATAATGCCAATTCTGGCATATTATTATCTTGGCTCAAATGAGCTAACAATATACGCCCTACTCCTGATTCAGCCAACTCAACTGCTAAATCAGCCGCTTCATCATTAGAAAGATGTCCTTCTGTACTCATGATTCTCTTTTTTACCGACCAGGGATAAGGCCCAATCTTTAACATTTCTAAATCATGATTTGCTTCTAGAACAACTAAATCAGCCTGACTAATTTCTTTTTTCACTTCCGGCGTCACTTTTCCCATATCTGTTGCTACTGCTAATTTCTTTTGCCCCTGCAATAAAGTATAACCCGTAGGCTGACGAGCATCATGGGGGATTGAAAATGGCTTAATCTTTAGATCGCCAATTTCAAATCCGGTCGTCTCAATTACCCGCTGCTGATTCGAACTTAACTTCCCTACTTTTTCTTCACTACCCGCCCAGGTTCCTTCCGTAGCATACAGAGGTAAATTGCAGCGCCTGGCTACTACCCCGGCTCCTGCAATATGGTCATTATGTTCGTGAGTTAACAGGACAGCATCTATATCAGCTAGCTGGCGGTCGATCTTCTGCAGCCGCCGATTCAGTTCTTTTCCACTCAATCCGGCATCAATCAGTAATTCATAGTCAGAAGTTCCTACATAAATTGCATTACCGGAACTACCACTTGCTAAAGCACAGACTTGTAAACTAATTTTTAAAACCTCCCTTCGTTGACGGTTTACAGTTTATAATTTACAGTTTACAGTTTATAGTTTATAGTTGATGCGATTTCTGCGGATATGTTTTTTATGGTTTTCATGGAGAGTCTGCTAAGACTCGTAAGGTTTTCATAGCCAGGCTTGGTTGTTAGCCTGGCTATATAGGTGACAGTTTACATCATCTGAATCGCAGCCATACGCGTTAACTTAAGCCAGATTTTAGTAATTTGGAGGTTTAAAGCAAAGCATTAACAAGTATTATAATCATGGCTGTGGGCATAAGGAGAGTTTCTGTGAAATTCGTAGGGTAGGCTATGAGCTACAAGCAAAAACATAAAATAAAAGACTACCTCTAGAAACCTTTGATTTATGATTTTGACTAGGCTCATAGCATATAGCTCACAGCCCACAGCTAATAATACACTCTTTTGATAAAAATAAATTTAAAAAATTACAGCTAAAATTATTAATTCTCAATTTTATAGTGCCGCTTAGTGAAATTAAGCCTAAAAAAATTTGCAATGACTCTAATTTATAGATAAAATTAATGATAGATTAGGTATTATTTATCTGTAATTAAGGAGGCCTATTATGGAATTTCAAGAATTTAAAGATAAAGTATCGACCGAGATTACAATTGACCTCAGCAGCTATAAAGAAAAACGAGTCAAACGGCGCACCAATAATTTCATAAAACGACACAACATCGATAGTTATGAAGCTGGATATAAAAAAATAAAAAGCGACAGCGATTTCAAGCGAGAATTCCTACAGCATATGACAATTAATACCACTGAATTCTTCCGCAATAAGGATAATTTTAACTATCTGCGGGAAGAAATTCTACCGGAGCTCTTTGCCCAGCAGAAGAAAATCAAAATCTGGAGTGCAGCTTCTTCAATCGGCTGTGAAGCCTACACTATTGCTATTATTCTAAATGAGCTGAATATCAGTTCTAATCGGTATAAATTATTAGCCACTGATGTGGACCCCGGCGCCCTAAAAAAAGCTCAAATCGGCAAATATAAAGCAAATACCCTTAAAAAAACTGACGACCGGATCATTGATAAATATTTTTCTCAAGAAGATGACAAGTACTTAATTAGTCCCCAGATTAAAAAACTGGTTCAATTTGATACCCTAGACTTATTAAAGGATAATTACTATAATAATGTGGATCTCATCCTCTGCCGCAATGTCTTTATTTATTTTACCAAAGAAATCAAAAAAAATCTAACCCAAAATTTAACTAATGCCCTCAGCAAAAACGGAATTTTATTCCTGGGCAATACTGAATATCTACTCCAACCAGACAAATACAATCTAGAAAAACTTCACACTTCTTTTTATCAAAAAAATAATTAAGACAGGTTGAGGTTAAGTTTGAGTTTGAGTAAATTCGTGCTAGTTGTTGTTTTCTCTACTCAACCTTAACCTCAACTATCAAACCGATAGTCTCCCAGGCGGTTAGCTAACTTCTGGGGCACAGTTGCTTTTATTTCTGTCCCCTCCTGGTCATATTTTTTCTCCTGCACCTTTCCTTCCTGATACATCTTATCTATCCATTTACCATCTTCATAAGGAATTTTAAACCAGCCGGTTACCATTTGGCCGACAAAAAAGGATGAAAGGCGATCCAAAAGTCTAGCTTTTCCGGTTCCAGTTAAAGCAGATAAAGCTAAACTATTAGCATACTGCTGCTGTAATAATTTAACTTTATTCTCCTCTACCAAATCAGTTTTATTAAAGACAGTTATTATTTCTTTATCCAACACGTCCAGATCATTAAGAACATCATGGACTACTGAAATCCTCTCTTCCAAGTTCGGATGACTACTGTCCACCACATGCAGCAGTAAATCAGCTGCCTGTACCTCTTCTAAAGTAGCCTTGAAAGCTGCTACTAGATGGGGCGGGAGCTTTTTAATAAATCCTACCGTATCACTCAGAATTACTTTTCTTCCTATCGGCAGTTCCAACTGGCGTAAGGTAGAATCCAACGTAGCAAACAATTTATCCTTAACTTCTACTTCAGCCTCTGTTAATAAATTCATCAGTGTTGACTTCCCCGCATTAGTATAACCGACTAGCGAAACTACAGGAGGCGATCTATTTTCCCGCTGTAGCTGCCTATTCTGCCGAACTTCTTCTAACTCCTTCTGTAAGCGGTGAATCCGTTTTCTAATGCGGCGGCGGTCAATTTCCAATTTCGTCTCTCCCGGCCCCCGAGTACCAATTCCGCCCCCTAAACGAGACATTTCAGTCCCCCGGCCTGTCAGCCGCGGCAGTAAATATTCTAATTGAGCTAATTCAACCTGTAACTTCCCTTCCTTGGTATTAGCATGGCGGGCAAAAATATCTAAAATCAACTGGGATCTATCAATTACCTTCACTTCTAAGCTGCTTTCTAAATTACTATGCTGCGCAGGAGTTAATTCATTATCAAAAATTACTACATTAGCCTGTTCAGCAAATAACTGTTCCCTCACCTCTACTAATTTACCCTGTCCTAGATAATAAGCGGGATCAATATTACCCGCTCTAAATTTTATTTTAGCTGCTACTTCTACGCCGGCAGTAACAGTCAACCTAGCAAGCTCACGTAAACTCTCCGCATTAGTGCCCACCAAAATAGCCTTTTCAGCCGCTGCTTTAACTGCTACCGTTTCTTTCGTGCTTAATTCCGCTTCTAATTGGTTCACAGTAGCTAAATAATCCCCCTGCATTAATGCTTGATAATCCATCTTCTGCCTGGTAATCCCTGTTATTTCTCCCTCAATTACCTGCGGATAAATCACCTCTGCTTTCTCGGTAGTAGAATCAAGATAAACTAAATTATCCAATCTATACTTGAGAACAAGTTCAGCTTTACGCACAGGTTCTCCACCGTTAGTGATTACTATTATCCGCAGACCAGCCAGTCTTTTTCTGCTCTTCCGCCGTTTACTTCCTGTTAGTAGATCCGCAGTTAAGTCCCCTATACTGTAATTAACTACTTTATTTTTGCGGTTAATTAATATATTTGCCTGCTGTAAGTCAGAATTTATTATTTTATTCCCTAGTTTTTTTGATAACAGCTGTCCTTGCGGCAATTTAAAATCTAAAATATCATCTAATTCACTAATTAGTAACCCCTCCCATTAATAATATTAGGAATCTCAGTAAAGATATTAGCTTCCCTTTACTCCCGTCACGGCTAAATCTAATTTTTTTCTTTAGCATTAGAAGCCAATTATTAATTTAACCACAATCCTTTTGTTTTCCTGCCAAAAAAGAAAAAAAGAAGGCTCTCGCCTTCATAATTTAAACTTTAAATTGAGAAATAAGCTGTTCTAAATTTTCAGCCTTACTATCTACTTCTTCAGAAATATCAGCAATAGACTGAGAAATTTCTTCTAAGTCATCAACTACATTCACTACTTGCTCAGCGCCTTCAGCTAATTCATGGGTAGCACTGCTGGTTTCTTCCATGTGCGCAGCCGTCTCATTAGTAGCTTCTTTGATGCCTTCAAAAGCCTTACCGGCTTTATCAATTACTTCTTCGCCCTGCTTAACTTCTTCTGTCCCCCGTTTGATAGCTTTCACTGCTTTTTTAGTCTCATCCTGCGTTTCCCCAATTAAATCCCTAATCTCTTCGGCAGCATCCGCTGACTGGGAAGCAAGATCTCTAATTTCATCTGCTACTACGGCAAAGCCCTGACCAGCTTCTCCTGCCCGGGCAGCTTCAATAGCAGCATTTAAAGCTAATAAATTAGTCTGTTCGGCAATATTAGTAATCAGATCAACTATCTCCCCGATTTTAGCTGATTTATCTTCTAAATTATCAATAACTTCTACTGCTTTATTAACTGTAGACCTAATCTGCCCCATCTGCTTAATAACGGACTGAATTGCCTGACTACCATCACCGACAATTTCTTTAGTTTTTTCTGCCATGTCTGTTACCTGGTCACTGCTGGCCGAAACTTCCTCAGTAGAAGCTGAAATTCTATTGACCTCTTCTAACGTATAATTTACATCATCAGTAAATTTATCCAGCGTGTC
>CAYFUT010000040.1:3691-24813 GCA_964346395.1 uncultured Halobacteroidaceae bacterium | reverse complement strand
GCTGTTCCTTGTGACTTAAATCAGGTTTAAATTTATGAGATAAACGCAATTATTTTACCTCCTTTCATCTTAGTTGCCTACACTATTATTATATGCTGTTTTAGACATAATTATTATAAAATAATAAAAAAATTAGCCAATTCACCTCCATCCTAATCAGCTAGATTAGGATGGAGGTGAATTGGCTGTTCTTTGGATAGAAATTTATAATAAATATAAAAGTGGTAATTACACCCAACAAGAATTAATCACTGAATATAATATTGGCCAAAAAACAATCTATAACATTATCAAAGGAAAACACTGGTCAACTCAACACCTCAAAGCAATAAAAACAACCGGAGAAAATCATTGTGATACTAATATGACTAAAGCTGAAGGCTTAAAAATATATAAACAATATAATACAGGTAATTATAAACAAACCGAATTAGCTAATAAATATGAAATCAGTCAAAAAGTAATATCTAGAATAGTAAATGGCAAACACTGGTCTACAAAAGATTTAAAGACTCCAGTTAAAAATAAAGGATGTGAAATACCAAAGAAGTTATGCTTAGAAGTTTATAATAAATATAAAGACAATAACTATACTCAACAAGAATTAGCTGCTGAATATAATATTAGTCGTAATAGTATTTCTAAAATCGTGAATGCTAAACATCCTTCCACCAAACAACTGAAAAAATCAACTGGAAATAATAAAAGGAAATTAGAAAAAAACTTGCTTGCAAATTTATAATGAATACAATAACAATAATTGCACCCAGAAAAAGCTAGGCCAGAAATATAACATTAGTCCACGAACAGTGTCTAGAATTATTAATCAGAAACACTGGTCTACAAAAAATCTATAAAAGAAGAGGGTTAATAATTCCCTCTTCTTTTAAATTGGCTTAAATGATTTTTATCGTTATAATTTAAATTTAATACTCCCCTTCAGCTTCACCACCGGTTACAATCTCCACTCCCGAACTAGCACCAATCCTAGTAGCTCCCGCTTCAATCATTTCTACTGCATCTTCCATAGTTTTAATTCCGCCGGCAGCCTTAATTCCTAACTCATCACCAACCATCTTCTTAATTAATCTGATATCTTCTACTTCTGCTCCCGCAGTTCCAAATCCAGTTGAAGTTTTTACAAAGTCAGCTCCTGCTTCCTTAATCACTTCACAAGCCTTTTTCTTTTCTTCATCAGTTAAATAACAAGTTTCAATAATTACTTTGACTATCTTATTACCGGATACATTCACTACTGCTTCAATATCGGCCTGAACAATCTCCCAATTTTTAGACTTTAAGGCCCCTATATTAAGAACCATATCCAATTCATCGGCTCCTTTATCTAGGGCATCCTTTGCTTCAAAACCCTTCGTTTCTGAGGTATTTTCTCCCAGCGGAAAACCGATTACAGTACACACCTTAACTGAACTTCCCTTTAGTTCCTCCTTCGCTAATTCGACAAAAATAGGATTGATACAAACCGAGGCAAAATTATATTCTCGCGCTTCTGCACATTTGGCCCGCACTTCTTCTTTAGTAGCTTCCGGATTCAAAATCGTATGGTCAATCCTGCTTGCTACTTCTTCTGGTTGCATGCTATCCCTCCTGAAATATAGTTGAAAATGAGGATAAAATTAAGCTTGACTCAACCTCTACCTCAAACTTACACATCCTGGATTAGATTATCCCGAAATCCTTCGCCCAGAACTTCATGAACATCAGTAATAATCACAAATCCATCTTCATCAATCTCCTGCACCCGCCATTTCAGTTCCGCCAATTCGGAACGACTGATGATACATAATAGTATTTCTTTATCCTTTTCAGTAAATCCTCCTTCACCTTTAAAAACAGTTACCCCGCGGTCTAATTCCGCCATCAATTCTTCTTTTATTTGGGGGGCAGCATCAGAAATAATGAAGGCTGCTTTAGCTACATTTAATCCTTCCTGAACAAAATCAATTACTCTACCTACTATAAAAAGAGATACCAGGGCATATAAAGCCAATTCAGCATTAAAAACAAATCCCGCGCTAACAATTACAAAGAAATCAACGATCATCAAGCCCTTACCTGCACTAAAGTTAGTATACTTAGCTATAAACTGAGCAATAATATCAGTTCCGCCCGTAGTAGCACTAGCTCTAAATACCAGACCTAAGCCTACCCCAATAATTCCGCCGCCGTATAAGGCAGCCAATAACGGGTCTTCTGTTAAAACAGATAGGTGAGTATCCATTATATCAGTTGCCAGTGAAAGAGTGAACACCCCATATAACGATCTGATACCGTACTTAAGTCCCAGCTCTTTAAAGCCGGCTAAAAACAGCGGAATATTCAGCGCCAAAATCACCCGCCCTACCGGCCAATCGAGCAGATAATGAATCAGCGTCGCTATTCCGCTTACTCCTCCAGCGGCAATCTTATTGGGCACTAAAAAGACAATCAAACCAACTGCTATTAAAATAGACCCTAAAGTTATCTGCAAATAGTCATATACAATTTTGCGGTTCACCATTTTATCACCCTGCTTAGCCTATCTTTAGTTTTTGCCGCCCGACATAATACATGAACAGCGGCAAATTAATCATTCGCCGCCACCGTTTAGGTTCTTGGTAGAGGCGGTACAGCCACTCTAATCTCAGCTGCTGTAACACCTGCGGCGCCCGCTGTTTTTTACCGGCCAACACATCAAAAGCACCGCCGACACCAATCCCTACTCCTACCGTTAGATGGGGCAAATGATAAGCCAGCCATTTTTCCTGCCGCGGTACTCCCATCCCGACCAGCAGAATATCAATTTCTCGACAGTTAATCTCCTGAATAACCTGCCGCTCTTCGGGTCGGTCTAGATAACCGTGGTGGGTATGAACTGTTAATTTCGGGTACTGCTGCTTAACATTTTCTTTAGCCTGCTCAGCTACTCCCGGTTTAGCACCCAGAAAATAAAAATTATACCCGGCTGCTCCTCCCCGGGCCAACAGCTCCTGGACTAAATCAATCCCCGCTACCCGCTCTAACAGCGGTTGCTCTAATATCTGCGCCGCCCAGACTACTCCGATTCCGTCCGGCAGCGCCAGGTGAGCAGAATTTAATATTTCCCGCAGTCGGCAGTCAGTCTGAGCCCGCATAATCATCTCGGGGTTAGGAGTTACCACCAACTGACCGCCGACAGCAGCTAACCTTTCAACTTCCTCGACGGCAGTTTCTAGTGTTAAATTATCCACAGTCACTCCTAAAATCTCCACCTTTTGCTGCCTACTCATGTCGGGTCAGCTTTTCTATTATTTCTAGATTCTGCCGGGCTAATCCTTCTACAGTTTCCAACTTTTTAGCACAAGTAGTTAAAATTCGTTTTTTCTTTTTCCATAAATTAATTATTTTTCTATAAGTTTTATTAACTTGAAAATTATCAGTCCCGGCCACAGGGTACAGGTCAAACTGAGCTAAAAAATTATCTACTTTAGGGTCATAGGAAATTCCCAGCGGCAGCACTCCCTGCTGAACAGCAAAAATTAAGGAATGCAGCCGCACACCAAGCAGCAGATCCAGCCTACCGACTAAACCCAATATCTGCTGCGGTGGATAATCTCCCTCTATTACCGCTGCCTGTTCCGCCATCAAACCAGCTAACTGATAGCTGGTCTCTTTATCTTCCGGATACTGAAAGGGAATTAGCACCGCTTGAACTTCCAGTTCAATTACTAATTGGTCTAACAAAGTAGCTAACGCCTCTAAAAATTGATTATCCCGCCAGGAGCGGACTGCTATTCCCAATACAGGGGGCTTCAATTCAATCTCTTCCTGCTTTAGAATCTGATTTGTCTCTGTTTCCGAAACAGGCGACAGCATAAAAGCCGGATCAGCAGTCAAGTCGATTTCCGGTTCAACTCCTGCTTTAGTGAGCAGCACAGCCGACGCTTGGTCCCGCACGGTAACTGCCGCAACTTGATTTAAAGCCAACCTGACTAACCTGCGGTTAATTCCACTATTAATCGGCCCTACTCCCTGCGCACAGCAGAAGACAGGCACCCGCAGCAATTTGGCTAACCCAATAATGGATAAATAATAAGGAATCGTCTTCTTGCTTGTTACATCCTGCAGCAAACTGCCGCCCCCGCTAATTAATAGGTCAGCCGACCGCAGCACTGACAGTAACCGCCGGTAATTATAGCGGCCGACAGCCTTTACCTCATGCACCTGCTCTGTCCAACTAGGAGCAGCCGATAAAACAATAATTTCCGGCTCCGCCAGCCGCCGCTTAATCCCAGTAATTAAAGCAGCTAAAATCGCTTCATCCCCTGCATTATTAAATCCATAGTAACCGGATAAAACTATCCGCATTTATTTGCCCCCCACCAGATATAGTTTAATGTATAGCTCATCAGCATTAGCTTAAACTAAATTTTGCCGGCTTAGAAGCTTCAGAGTCTGAGTTTAAGTTTAAGTTTGATTTTGAGTTTGAGACTGAGCAACCCAGAAAAACAAATCAGTTGAAAAAAATCTACCTTAAGTCAACACGCATTATGTTTTTAGGTTTCCATTTTTCATTTTTCATTTTTCATTTTTCATTCTTCATTTATCATTTTTAAAATGGTTAACCCCAAGCCAGTACCCAAAACAATCCCTTCCCCCACCCGCAATAATACCACTAAAACTGGAGTATGGAGATGAGCAAAAGTATTAATCACATTAATTGGTCCGATCAATCCGATTACTGCCAGCCAACTTACTTTAGCGCGGTGCAGAGTTCTTGTGATTCCCACTAGCAGCAGCGGATGTCCCACTAAAAATGATTTAAAGCGGGGACGGACCGGAAAAATTTCTTCTAACCCCCGCCGCACTGCTAATTCAAGTTGACTGACCTCCACCAGCGGCAAATTTCCGGTGCGCGTTATATAAATTACCCCCCCAGCTGCCAGTAAACTACCAGCTATTACTTCTTTTACCTGCACCGGCCGATTTAAAAATCGATCCCACTGAAGACTTCCCCTTTCTTCTTGATAGTGCTGCCCAAGCAAATACCCGCCGCTGACCAACAGCGGAACTGTAAACGCTAGCTTAACTCCCCGGAATTTTTCTACCTGCAGTAGATAATCAGTAGCCGACAGTAGACCGCGGATTAAAATACCGCCGCCAAGAGAAAAACCAAGTAACCAAAAATACACCTGTAAGCTAGATAAGTTTTCTTCTTTACACTTAACTAAATATAAAAATCCCCACCCGGGGACTAAAACTGCTGTCAACAGCGCTGCTAGCTGCAGGGACGGATGCCAATCAATAACTGCTAAACCCCCCAGACTCAAACTCCCTAATACCAGCCCAGTAAATCCAAATCCGCCTACTAATTGTTCAAGAGTCAACCCTAGCAAAGCTGCTGTTCCTACTAAGATTAAGCCCAGCAAATAAAGCGGCGGCTGATAATTAACATACGGCTCTGCTGTTCCCAGATGATAACCTCTATTAGCCAAAGTCCTACTTAAGTCAGCTACCAGCTGTTCAGTCTTTTTACTTTGCGCAAATGCCGGTAAATAAAGCAGTCTCACCCCGCGCTCTGTAACCGCCCGCAGGCAGCGGGCGACTGCCTTTTCTACTCCCAAGCTTGCCAGCTCCTCAGGCTGAATACTATGGACCCGCACTGCCCGTAAATCTGCCAGTTGAGCCAGCTGAACTGCCCCCCGCTGACGAGCCAAAAAAGGCTCTATTAACCCGAATACTAGTCTTTCTTCGCGAAAAACCTGAGCTGTTTTCCCCACTTGCTCAGGATAACCAACTACCTGAGAGCCGCTAAAAATAACCTGCTGTAGCTCCGGATAAGCAGCTGTTACCTGCTGGAATTCTTCTAAGCTGTACTTTCCGGAAATCCGAGGTAAAAGATTCAGCCCCAACCTGACTCCCTGTTCCCTCCCGCCCGCAGGAAACACCAGCGGTTCGGTCAGTAACTGCTGACTATAGTCAGTCAACTGCAGTAAGCGCGGCTGAAGTAACTCTCCCCCGGCAGCTTGCTGTATCTGCCTTAGAACTTCCGGCGCCCCTGTAATGTACAGCGCCTGCAAATTATCCGGATCAGCAGCAATTTTAAACTCAGTCAACAGCTCCAGAAGTTGGCCCGTAATATAATCTATCTCGCCCTGTTCCGCCAACTGCTGTAGACTCTGTTGGTGTAAAGCAAGAGAAGTTAAACCCTGCTTCTTAAGCTGCAGCAGAGAAGTAGTCTGGTCGTTCGCAGCTAATGAATTATAATCCATAACTAGCTCTACAGTTCGATTGTTGTTCACTACTTGATAGCGCTGAAATGTTAAATAAGCAGCACTAACCACTGCTAAAACTAATAACGCCGCCAGTAATTTTTTCACTCTACCTCCAACCTTTCTTTTCTAATTGAAAAAACCTCACCCTAATAATTAGGATGAGGTACTTTGAATTAAATTATTCAGTTTTCCTGCGGCCCCAGAACTTCCAGCCTATCGTCACTTACTTGGACTTCCTTTACCTCCAGCGGCAGAGGAAGCGTAGTCAAATCTAGCTCCACCTGTAGTTTCCTCTTTAACCGATCAATTACTTCCTGAGGCACTACTACATTTTCTACAGCTAATTTATTAGAAGTGAAGATGATCTTTTCCTGCTCCGCTACCTGAAAATCTCCACTTAACTGTACCTGAATCTGCGTAGAAAAGAAATTAATCACGCCCCGAATTACTGCCTGATCAGTAGTTAGATCAACCTGAAATTTTTCAAATAACTTCATTTCCGGTAACGTAGCTAGATAGTCATTAACAGCTTCTTCCGTCAAGGTAAGCTGTAAAAACGGATTCTGCCCTTCGGTTACTACCCACTGCTGATCCTGCTTCTGAAATCTTAAATTAGTAAATTCGGCTTTTACCTGCTCTATTTCCAAATTCTTTTTGGTCATTAACTGTTGGCCCTGAATATTTAAATTATCAACCTGGCCGCCGAATAATTCAAAGGCCGGAAATGAGTCAACCTTTACCTGCACACTGTTGGCCCGCAGCTGATCTTCCAGTCCTTTTTTCAATTGCCGGGCAAACATCATAGGCAGCAGCAGCTGTAAGGCTAACAAGATAACTAATAGAGTAATCAATCCTACTTTGATTGCTTTTTTCACGGTTTATCCCCTTTTCTTAACTGGTAAGAACTTAACAGAATAATTTAAAATTATAATTGGTTCCTAATAAATTAACTCAGTTTTCACCTAAAACCTCAGTCAGCAGCTTTGTGAACCACCTCCGAGACAAGCAACAGAGGCTTCTCTTACTTCGCACATTCTAAAAGAATATGTTACTAGAGAGATTTGAAAGATGTTTGGCTCTAAGCCACCCTTAATCTTTCGGGAGGGGCCACAACTCCATTATCCCTAGCTCGATTAATGAGTTCAGGAATACATTCATCATTCACAGGCAAAGCCTTGCTCTGGTTTCCTTCTAGAAACTTACGCATTATATTTAAACTACCATTAACATCAGAGTTTATAGTTAAGTTTATATCTGATTTAAAAAACCCTCTCTCAATTCTGCGGGACTTATTATAGTTATTTTTATTTACTCTTTCTAAATCTAACGCTGAACAACCAGAGGTATGGGTTTCATTGATGATATATACCTCTATACCTTCTAACTTAGCTTTGTATTCAATTAACTCTTTTAATCGTTGGATTGGAATCTGAACAAAAGATTTATTATAGTCCATGCCCTGTTTTATTTCTTTTAAATCTCCTATCACTATTTTAGATACATTGTGTTTTTGGGCTAAATCAACTATTTTTCTGCTAGCTTGATGGAGATAGTTTGAAATATAGTTTTTACGTTTACTTCTTAATTGCTTAATTTGTTTAGTATCTTTAAAATGCTTACTACCAGTTTGTTTCATTCTAATAGATTGTAACCTATTTATCTCTTGATTAAAGTACTTATTTTTAGACTTAAGTGGTTTACCGTTAATGATATAATTTTCTAGATTATCTTTAAAAGTTAAAGTTGCTAAATTATCCAAACCTAAGTCTATAGCCATTATATTATCTCCTGGAGCATTTTCTTTTTCATTTACTTTATGGATTATAATCAAATACCAGTCGCCAGAAAGGTTATCTCTTTTTATCTTTACCTGTTGGAGATTATCTAAGTTTATCAGGCTTTGAACTACTGGTGCTAGCTCAAATTTAATACTGTCAACCTGATATTTGTTTTTAATCTCTCTAGATAAGGACAAAAGAAGATTACCCTCTCTAATTCTGGTAGCTAAATTAGTAAAAATAATTTCACTTGGATTATCGTCTAAATATTTGAAATTAGGTGGTTTTGGTTGACCTTGATATTTACTAGGGGTGTTATTATAATCCTCCATTGCGTTAAAATAGGACTTCCAATCCTGGGCTAATTGTTTAAAAAGTTGTTGACGATTATGACTATGAAGGTAATCTGTATGCCAGTTGTCTTTAAAATTTTTTTCTAATCTAGTATAGATTGGTTTGATTTCTTCATTATTTTTTATTTGATAGTTAACTGTGTTATAGAGTTTGGAACAATGCCAACTTAATTCTTTAACTATCTCTAATTGTTTATGGTTAAAATTAGGCTTAAATTTAAATGATAATTTCATCTTTTCACCCCCCCTTTTACCTTGTTATCTAGGTATATTATAACATAACCTTGATACCTTGTCAACTAAATGTTATAATTAATATAGGAGGTGTTTGAATTGGCTAGAAAAAATATTGCAACTACATTAGATGAAGAATTATACAAAAAGATTAAGGTGTTGGCTATTGAACTAGACAAAAATGCTAACGATTTAATAGAAGAAGGTATGGAGTATGTCCTCAATAAGTATGAAAACAAAGACAACTAAGCATAGCAAATATAACATTAATTATCATATTGTCTTTTGTCCTAAGTACAGACATCCTATATTCAAAAATAAGTTAAAATCCGAATTGTTAATTTGTTTTAAAAAAGTTTGTAGCAATTATGGATATGAACTTATTGAACAAGAAATAATGTCAGACCATATACACTTGTTTGTATCTGCTCCACCAACAGTTGCACCAGTAGATATAGTTAGAAAATTAAAGAGTATATCTGCTAATCATATATTTAAAACTTTTCCTAATTTAAAAAAGCTAAATTTTGGGGTAGTGGTTTATGGAGTAGAGAATATTATGTAGGTATTGCTGGAAATGTATCATCTGAAATTATACAAAAATATATCCAAGACCAAACAAATATTTAATTTCAAAATATCGAACCTTAAAATTAAAGGCTCATTCAGCCCCTAAGACAAGCATAGGGGTTTTCTGAGCCAAATTCTATAAAAAAATTACCAACAACAAACCACTTAATAAACCAATAATTAATCCACACGTAGCTACTAAACCGTATCTGAAATTATAAGCTTTCGGAATCAATTCATACACCACAATATACAGCATCCCTCCACCGGCAACCCCTAAATTAAGAGCCAAAAACAAAGGAGATAAATTACTCATCACTGCTCCACAAAAAGCTCCTAATCCCATCGGTAAGCCGGGCAGCAAACTAGCTCCCAATACTTGATAGGAAGACCAGCCGCCTGCTTTCATCGGAGTCGCCATGGAAACCCCTTCCGGAAAATTATGCAGGGCAATAACCACTGCTAACCCTAAACCCAGTCGGGCAGTAGCAGCATAACTAGCTCCAATAGCCAACCCTTCCGGAAAGTTATGCAGAGCAATTCCCAAGCCAACCAAAATACCAGTTTCAATATACTCAGGTCGATCATCTTTTGCTTTTAAGCCGCAGGCCATCAGCCGCAGTAACAACAGTCCGCCAAATACTCCCAACGTAGTATACCAAAAATTACTGTGATAAATAGCCTGCGGTATCAAATCAATTACTACTACTGCCAGCATTACTCCGCCGGCCAGCCCGAGCAGTAAACTAACTGACCTATTACTCGGGCGGCGCCAAAAAAAAGTTAATAATCCGCCGCAGCCAGTACCTACTACCCCCGCCAATAGACCAATCAAAGTTATTTTAGCAACAAACGGCATAGTTCCACCTCACAAACTATAGTTGACAGTTGATGTGGTTTTTACGGTTTTCATAGCCAGGCTTGATTTTTAGCCTAGATATATGTGGTTTTTACGGTTTTCATAGCACCAAACAATTGAAACTGATAATTACAGTAAGTGTTACCTAATTTTATGTGAGGTGGAAAGAATCTATTCCTGCTTCAGATAAGCTTCAATAAAGGGCATGATTTTTCCATCCATTACCCGTTCTGTCTTGCTGGTTTCATAATCAGTCCGATGGTCTTTGATCATTTGATAAGGGTGAAAAACATAAGAACGAATCTGATTACCCCATTCTATCTTCTTATGCTCCCCGCGGATCTCTTCTAGCTTTTCAGCCTGCTTTTCCTGCAGGTATTCAAAGAGCTTAGACTGTAAAATCTTCATTGCTCCTTCTTTATTTTTATGCTGCGACCGCTCATTTTGACACTGGGCTACAATCCCCGTCGGCAGATGAGTAATCCGCACTGCCGAATCAGTAGTATTTACATGCTGGCCGCCGGCTCCACTGGCCCGATAAGTTTCCATCTTTAGATCATTTTCGTCAATATCAACTTCAATATCATCTTCAAGCTCCGGCATAACATCCACCGAAGCAAAGGAAGTATGCCGCCGACCGGAAGAATCAAAAGGAGAAATCCGGACTAAGCGGTGAACCCCTTTTTCTGCTTTCAAATAACCGTAAGCATAAAGTCCGCTAATCTGCAGAGTAACGCTTTTAATTCCGGCCTCTTCGCCTCCAATAAGCTCTAGAGTTTCTACTTCATAATCTTTCTGCTCTGCCCAGCGGGTATACATCCGCATTAGCATCTCCGCCCAATCTTGCGATTCAGTCCCGCCGGCTCCGGGATTAATAGATAATAAAGCATTATTTTCATCATACTCTTCAGACAGTAAAGTCTTCAACTCTAAATCTTCAATATCGGCTATTAACTCATCAACTCTTTCCTTCACTTCCTCCACTACTGCCTCATCAGCTTCCTCTTGCGCCAACTCCAGTAAAACTTCTAATTCTTCCCTCTCCTCCCAGAGGTAATCAAACTGATTGATCTGCTCTTCTAAGTTACTCTCCTGCTGACTTATCTTCTGAGCTTCCTGACTGTTGTCCCAAAAACCAGGCTGCGACATCTGCTCCTCTAATTCCTCCTGTTTTTCTACCAGTTGATCATAGTCAAAGAGACCCCCTCAGTTCTAGCAGTCGGTCTTCTAACTCAGCCAACTTAGTTGCCAATTCTTTCATTATATCCCTCCGCAGTTTTTAGTTTACAATTTATAGTTGATATGGTTTCTATGGTTTTCACAGCTAGGCTTTGCCTAGATGGGATAGTTGATATGGTTTCTGTTTTATTTTTTATCATTTGATTTTTTACTGTCAACTGTCAACTATCAACTGTTTAACTATTCCGCATTTTATTAATCCTCTGCTGTTTCTTTTTCTTCAAGCAGCAGTTTTTATATTTCTTCCCGCTGCCGCAAGGACAAGGATCATTCCGACCTGGTTCTTCCTCTTTGACAATCGGTTCCTGTTTTACTTCTTCCGCTTCCTGCTGAGGCTGCTGCGCCTGCTGTCTCTGCCTCTGCTGTTGCTGTTTTTGCCCTTGTTCCTGAGCCAAATCATAGGCAGTAACCTCATCACCGTGCGTATAATTGAGGTCACGCTGGTCTACTAACGCAGTTCCGTCTTCTTCTCTCACTTCCAGCGCAAAGAGATATTTAATAATGTCATCTCTAATCCAGGCATTCATCTGTTTAAACATCTCAAAACCTTCAAATTTATATTCTGTCAGTGGGTTCTTCTGTCCATAGGCCCGCAGGCCGATTCCTTCTCTTAAGTCACTCATTGCCTGTAAATGATCCTGCCAACGCTGGTCAATCACTTTTAACATAACAACCTTTTCTAGTTCTTCTATCCCCTGCTCCCCCAATTCTTCCCGCTTCTGCTGATAGACATCTGCAAAGATATCCAGTAATTCTAATTTTAAATCATCTCTTCTTAACCCCTCTAAATCTTCTTCCACTAAATCAGTGACCTGAAAGGTCTGATTCAAGTGATCAGCTAAACCGGCTAGATCCCAATCACGCGGATGGTCATCTTCATCAGCATAATCTGCTAATACTTCATCCAGCCAATCATCAGCCATATCCATTACAATTTCTTCTAAATCATCGCCCCTTAAAATCTTCTGCCGCCGACTGTAAATTGCCTGCCGCTGTTTATGCAGTACTTCATCATACTCCAAGATACTCTTTCGAATATCAAAGTTTCTCTCTTCTACCTTTTTCTGAGCATTAGTCAAGGCTTTATTAATCCAATCGTGTTCAATCGGCTGATCTTCATCAATACCTAATCCGTCCATCACACTGGAAATTTTATCGGAGCCAAATAAGCGCATCAAATCATCTTCTAAGGAGACATAAAATTGAGAGGATCCGGGATCTCCCTGACGGCCGGAACGACCGCGGAGCTGATTATCAATTCTCCTACTTTCATGACGTTCAGTTCCAATTACATGCAGACCGCCTAAATCAGCTACTCCTTCGCCCAGTACAATATCAGTACCTCGACCTGCCATATTGGTAGCAATCGTCACTGCTCCCTCCTGGCCGGCCCGCTTAATAATTTCGGCTTCCCGCTCGTGGTTCTTCGCATTTAATACTTCGTGCGGGATACTTTCTTGTTTTAACCTCCGGCTTAACTCTTCTGATTTTTCAATGGAGACTGTACCTACCAGCACCGGTTGGCCCTTCTTGTGGCGCTCTTTAATATCTTCGACTACTGCTCTGAATTTAGCATCTTCTGTCTTATAAATTACATCCGGCAGTGCTTCCCTAATTAGCGGTTCATTAGTCGGAATTACCACTACATCCAGATCATAAATTTCCTCAAACTCCTGTGCTTCAGTAGCAGCAGTACCAGTCATCCCCGATAATTTATCATACATCCGAAAGAAGTTCTGGAAAGTAATACTGGCCAGCGTCTGATTCTCCTGCTGGATGGGAACACCTTCTTTGGCCTCTATCGCCTGATGCAGCCCTTCACTATAGCGGCGTCCCGACATTAAACGGCCGGTGAATTCATCCACAATATGCACTTCATTATTCTTCACAATATAATCTTCATCCCGCTGCATTAATTCTTTAGCCTTTAAAGCCTGCGTCATATGGTGTAGCTCATCCATATGTTGATTATCATATAAGTGATCTATCTTTAAAATATTCTCTACTTTATCAATTCCCGCATCAGTTAGAACTACTGACTGAGCCTTTTCATCTATTTCATAGTGTTCTTCCTCATTTAACCGCCGCGCAATCCGAGCAAACCGGTAGTAAGTATCCGGCGACTCCTGAGCCGGACCAGAAATAATCAGCGGCGTCCGCGCTTCATCAATCAAGATACTATCTATTTCATCTAAAATGGCAAAATTCAAATCGCGCTGGATTAATTCATCTTTGCTAACCGCCATATTATTTCTTAAATAATCAAATCCAAACTGGTTATTAGTTCCGTACACAATATCCGAATCATAAGCCTCTTTCCGGTCTTCTAATTCCAAATCTTCTAGAATAACTCCTACATCCAGACCTAAAAATTCATAAACTTGGCCCATCCATTCACTATCCCGCTCAGCCAAATAATCATTAACCGTTACGATATGAACCGAATTATTCTCCGGCAGTGCATTCAAGTAAGCCGGCATAGTGGCTACCAGTGTCTTTCCCTCACCAGTCTTCATCTCAGCAATTTTCCCCTGGTGAAGTACAATCGCCCCCATCAACTGCACATCATAAGGCCGCATCTCAGTAGTTCGCCGAGCAGCTTCCCTGACTACAGCAAAGGCTTCTATCATTAAATCATCAATAGTCTCGCCCTGCTGCAGCCGCTCCTTAAATTCATCAGTTTTGGCCCGCAGTTGATCATCCGATAACTCTTCCATCTCCGGTTCTAACTGATTAATCTCTTCTACCTGCGGCCGCAGCTTATCTAATTTCAATTCATTAGGATCAGTAAAAAATTTCTTTATAAAATCAAACATAACGCTCCCCCTCTATTATTAAAAATTTTCGCTAATTTTCAGTCACAAATGCATAATAATTATATCATTAAACCACTTTAATTACAAAAATATACAACTTAAATTTCTTCTTCTACATTGCAAAAGGCTAGCTGTAGTTTCAGCTAGCCTTTAAACCGGTAAATATATATTAAGTTAGCCCTAGGTACTTCTTAATTTAAAAGTTAGGCTCAATCAGCCCGTAATCTCCATCTCGGCGGCGGTAAACAACATTTATTTCTTCTGTTTCAGCATTAGAGAAGACAAAGAAATCATGATCCAGTAAATCCATCTGCATTACTGCTTCTTCTACCATCATTGGTTTTACATCAAAGCGTTTAGTTTTTACAATATTTGGCCCTTCTTCCTCTTCATCATCTTGTTGGCGTGCTTCAATAACCTTCTTTTTAAACTCTTCCTTTTCTTTTCTTAATTTTCTGTTAATTTTAGTTTTATACTTACGAACCTGCCGCTCTAACTTATCTACTACCCCATCAATAGAGGCATACATATCATAAGTCTTCTCTTCGCCGCGCAAAATCAGGCCGTCTACAAACATCGTAACCTCCACAATATGACCTTCTGATTCTACATCCAGTGAGACCCGGGCTTCAATCTCTGCTTCTTCCTTATCAAAATATCTTTCAATTTTTCCAACTTTCTCTTCCACATAGTTGCGTAAGGCATCGGTAATTTCTGTGTTTTTCCCCCTGATCATGAATTTCATAACTAGATCAGCTCCTTCCAAAAGAAAATGGGTTATTATCGTATATGTATTGTTTCTTTATCTGTAATTTAAATTCCTGCTTATAAAGAAAATTATATTAAATTTATGTTAAGCTACTCGTTATGTGCTATGAGCAATGAGCTACAATCATAAATAAAAATAACCTCCGATAAAAAAGCAGTCTATCGGCTGCCCAGTTTGAAATTAAGCTTTAGATTAGAGCAACCATAAAGTCAAATTTGCCAAAAGCTATCCCCCACCTCTAAAAAGTATGGTTTCTTAAACAAAAAAACCAATAATCCTGGAGGTTAACCTCCAGGATTGTTGGTTTTGGCTATATATGTTGTTATACCTTAGTTACATTTTCAGCCTGCGGTCCACGGTCACCTTCTACAACTTCAAACTCTACTTCCTGTCCATCTTCTAGAGTTTTGAAACCTTCTTCTTGAATTGCAGAAAAGTGAACAAATACGTCGTCGCCTTCTTCACGTTCAATAAATCCATAACCCTTCTGTTCATCAAACCATTTAACTGTTCCTGTTTCAGTCATTATTTTATTCCTCCTAAAATCTATTTATACTTTTTCTACGTTTTCGGCTTTTGGTCCCCGGTCACCATCAACAACTTCAAATTCAACTGTCTGATCTTCTTCTAAACTCTTAAAGCCTTCTTCTTCAATTTCTGAAAAATGAACAAATACATCGTCGCCTTCCTCACGTTCGATAAATCCATAACCCTTCTGAGCATCAAACCACTTTACATTACCTTGTTCTTTCATTTTACACATTCCTCCTAAAATAATTGAAAATTAGTTGAGCAACTTTCTTGCTCCTTGTTTTAACTTAAGTACTTATTATTTTGACTCAAGCTGTCTCAAGTGTACCATATTCCTCCGGGCCTGTCAAGCTAAATTTACCAATAATGATTAAAATATCAGCTATATCAGCAGTGTTTTACTTATTCCTCTATAATATTTTAGACAAGAACTCCTGAGTTCTTTCTTCTTCCGGCTGAGAGAATATCTGCTGCGGCGGCCCGGACTCTACTATCTGCCCTTGATCCATAAATAAAAGGCGGTCGCCAACTTCCCGGGCAAAGCCCATTTCATGAGTAACCACTACCATGGTCATTCCTTCCTCAGCCAAATCCCGCATAACCGCAAGTACTTCGCCTACCATTTCCGGGTCGAGCGAAGAAGTCGGTTCGTCAAAGAGCATTACCTTCGGCTGCATAGCCAAAGCACGAGCAATAGCTATCCGCTGCTTCTGTCCGCCCGACAGCTGTTGTGGATAAACAGTATCCTTATTCGCTAAGCCTACTTTTTCTAATAGGTCATAAGCTATTGTTTCCGCTTTTTCTTTTTTTATTCCCCTAACCTTAGTGGGGGCTAAGGTAATATTATCCAGTACATTCTTATGCGGAAATAAATTAAAATGCTGAAATACCATGCCGGTTTCCTGGCGGATCTGATTGATATCCGCCTCTTCTGAACTGATTTCTTCTCCTTCAATTAAAATCCGGCCGGCAGTTACTTCTTCTAGCCGATTTATACAGCGCAGAAAAGTACTTTTCCCGGAACCGCTTGGCCCAACTACCACTACCACTTCGCCCTGCTCAATATGTTCATCAATTCCGCGCAGCACTTCCAAATCGCCGAAACTTTTATGTAAGTTTTCGATGTTAATCATTGATACTCAACCTCCGTTCTGCATAATTGACCAGCCGGGTCATGATAAAAACCATTATAAAATATAAAATTGCCACCGTAAATAAAATTAAAAAAGACTCATAAGTACGGCTGATAATCAGCCGTCCTCTCCGCGTCAAATCCTTAACTGCAATTACTGACACCAGCGAAGAGTCCTTCAGCAAGGCAATAAATTCATTGCCCAGCGGCGGAATCACCCGTCTAATCGCCTGCGGTAAAATCACATACCGCATCGCCTGGGGATAAGACATCCCTAAAGACCGAGCAGCTTCCATCTGACCAGTATTAATCGAATTGATTCCCGAACGGACAATTTCACCTACATAAGCTCCACTGTTCAGCCCCAGCCCCATAACCGCTGATAAATAAGGACTTAAATCGATTCCTAAACTAGGCAACCCATAATAAATAATAAACAGCTGAACCAGTAACGGCGTGCCCCGAAAAATTTCTATATAGCTTTTAGCTATGAATTGAAATAGTTTATTCCGAGCTACCCGGGATAACCCTAAAATAGTACCCAAAATAATCCCGATTACTACTCCTAAAGTGGTTATTTTAATTGTAGTTGCTGCCCCCTGCAGTAAGAGCGGCATTGCATCCACTACGGACTTTACTTCCGGCGGCATTACCTCCACCAGAGAATTTACTTTATCTACTAGCATCTATTTTGCCTCCTTTATATTTGGCTATGAGCAGAACCTCCTTAAATCTCCAAATCAATAAAATTTGGCTTGAATCAACGTCTATAATAAAGTAATTTTTCCATATTAATTATACAAGAACATGATTATTTATGCAAATATTTAAAGTCTACCAGAATAAAATTATAGCTAAGCAATAATACATAATCAAAACCTAACTACTTCTTTCCCAAAACAAGAAAAATTGGATTAACATCACAAATAAGGAGAGCAAATGCTTCAATCAATGCTAATCTAATGGAGGGGAGGCACAGAAATACACAAGATTGGTTCGAATAGCAAGAGGCTCTACAGGAGAATTAAAATACCATTTGCTATTAGCTAAAGACTTAAATTATATTAGTAAAATGTTATCAGGGTTGATTAAAACGCTATAAATTGTGAGCTAGGAGCTATGAACTACAAAATCACAAGCAAAACTTTTAATAATCTGTAGCCCATAGCTTACCCTACGAGTCTTTTTCAAGACTCTCTGTAGTAAAAACCACTTGCTCACCGCTCATAGCTACCTACTCAAACCATTTATTTTTAACTTCATCATAAGTCCCATCTTCTTTAACTTCTTTCAATGCTTCATTAACCTTAGTCAACAACTCGTCATCTCCTTTACGAACTGCAATTCCATACTTTTCACTAGTAAACGGCTCCCCAACAATTTTAACTTCCGGATTCTTCTGTATATACCGAGCAGTTACCGGATAATCATTCACCACTGCATCTAAACGTTCATTCTGCAAATCAATATAGGCCTGAGGAATTTTCTTATACCGCTTAACCTCTTTAATTCCTTCTATATCTTCACTTACTTTCAAGTCCCCAGTAGTTCCCAGTTGAACGCCAACTACCTTTCCTTCTAAATCTTTCGGCCCTTTAATCTGATTATTATCTTTATTAACCGCAATTACCTGCCCAGCATCAAAATACGAATTAGTAAAATCAACTGCCTTCTTCCGCTTTTCGGTAATTGTCATTGCCGACATGATCATATCATACTTCTCTGATTTTAATCCCGGAATAATCCCATCAAAAGCAGTATCTTTCAGTTTTAACTCCACTCCTAATTCATCAGCAATAGCCCGAGCAACATCAACATCAAAGCCGACAATCTTATCATCTTCATCATGATATTCAAACGGCTTATAATCAGCACTCATACCGACAACTAATTCACCTTCTTCTTTAATTTGCTCCCAAGTAGTCGTCTCCTGTCCGCCGCAGCCGGCTGCCAATAATACTGTAATTAATCCTAAAACTAGCATTAGTTTCTTCATTTTATGTAGCCTCCCTTTAACAAATTTATAATTGTCAGTTGACAATTATAGTCTGTTTTTATTTTCTGATTATAATTATACATCACTTATTATAAATATTCAAGAGTAATAAAAAAATCAATCAGTTAGTTATTTATGGCTTGATTTTTCTTTTCTAAAGCATATAATTCCTTCAGAACTGGTTCAAACTGCTGTAATTCTTCCACATCACTCTCTTTAATCAACCGCAGCTTATCAGTCTGGTCAATATCATATTTCAAATCAATATTCTGGATTTCATCTCTCAACTCCCGCTGCTCTTCCTTAATTTCGCTTGTATCTTCGCCTTCTTGCAATAAATCATGTTCCTCTTTAGTTAAGGCAAGTAATTCTTGATATAATTCAACTTGTTTTTTCAAACCATCTAATGAATCTTCTTCGCCCATAATTAATTCCCCCCTTATTAAAACAATGACTTACTAGCCATTATAAATTATCACTGTTCAAATATCAACAAAATTGGTGGCTAAAATTGGTATTAACTACTTTCAACCATAATTTTTTTACCGGAAAAAGCTATCCCCAACTCTAATATATCCTCTACTCCTTTATTTATAAGCTCTTGTTTATAATTTTTATTCTTAATCTGCTCTAGAGCAGCCTCAACTGCCGCTTCCAGACTCTCATCTTTATAATTATTAGCCTTTTTAAATTCCATTACTATTCCTAGTTCACTTTTATCCTCGGGAATAATCATCACATCATACCTGCCGTAGCCGCTCTCTCGATTAGAAATAACTTGATAATCATCTCTTAGATTTAGCAGCAGTCCTAACACAAACACATGATATACCTTTTCTGGTTCATCTCCGCCAATATCAAAATTACTCATGCTATTTAAGACGAACTCTTGGAAAATAACACTGAAAGTGTCTAGATCCCCCTGAGTAAGACTGTTGAGCATTAAATTTAGTTCGTGATTGGTGATATTCTGTTCAAACCAACTCAAAATAATGTTTTCGTAAATATATTTTATCTCTATATTCGGAATCTCCAGTTGGCAATATAGTCTAGCTTCTTCCCTCTGCTGACTGTTGGCCCGCAAATAACCGCTAAATAGTAAAAAGCTCCAGACAGCATGACTGCTAGTTTCAATATCCGGAAATACAATATTCTTATCAATTTCTACTTTAATCGGCTCTCCTTCAATTAAGGACTGTAAATCAGTTTTAAGCTGACTACCCCCTGCTAAAATCGTCTGCTTAATCAAGTCATTACTACTTGTGTTAGCCCAATAAGGATCTGCTAAACCATTATTTTCTACATACTTGATTATTGACCACGGATTATAAATAACCTGATTCCCAAACGAATAGCCATTATACCAGTTTTTAACCTCATCTAAACAACCGCTTAGTTGATAATCTGCTAACAGCTGTTTTACTTCCTCTTCTAATAAGCCGAAACTGTGAGCAAACTGCTTATCTAATAAAGTATATACACTTAAATTATTTAACCCGGAAAATATACTTTCCTTGGCTACTCTTAAAATACCCGTTAAAATTCCTTTTTCTAAATGGGGATTATCTTTTAATCCGCCGCTCAACAAATTCCTCATAAAATCAACAACCTGGTTATAGTAGCCATTCAAATATCCAGTCTGAATCGGGGCATCATATTCGTCAATTAGAATCATTACTCGTTCCTGGTAATATTCCCGCAGGTATTGAGATAAATCTTTTAAAGCTGATTGATAAAAAATATCATCCGCCTCTAAAGAAATAATTTCTCTATAAACCCGACGTTGATAATCATTCAAAACTTCACTTGCAAGTAAATAATCGTGCCTGCTGTACTCCTCCGCAATTAACTTCATCATATCCTTTAAACATTTATCCCACTTACTATGTTTAATATCTTTAAAAGTTAAGGATATTACCGGCTGCTTTCCCTGTTTAGCTAGATATTTATCATCTGCTTCCATAATCTTTAATCCAGTAAACAAATGACTATTATCTTCTCCACTTTGTTCAAAAAAATACTGCACCATGGAAAGATTTAACGTCTTTCCAAATCTTCGCGGGCGGGGAATTAAAGCTACTTTCGCCGGATTATCTATAAGTTCTTTTATAAATAAAGATTTATCCACATAATAATAATCATCTTCTATCATTTCTTTAAAGTCACTAACTCCTACGGGTAATCTCTTCTCCATACTATTCACTCCTCAAGCGGGAAAGCTTAATTATATCTTCCATCTATTATTATAACCACTTTAAAATATTAAATCAACCAGTTTAGTCGCCAAAAATTAAAAGCTCCCACGATATTAATTTTTCTCTTACAAATGCTTTTGAAAATTCATTTAGTTCTAACCACATTTAATATTATTGTAAAGAACTTTTAAAGATAATATAGATACCCAACTCTAGAATGAAAGCTATTAACAAACTAGGGGGCGGTGGGTATTTTACCTTCAGGAAAACTTTTTTCTTCATTCCATACCAGATAAGCTGAAATAAAAAAATTCTTTTTTCCCGATTTCAACCTATCTGGTATTCCATAACCACAAACAAAAAACTTTTGAAGCCAGGTGAAAATACCCACCGCCC
>CAYFUT010000040.1:0-3591 GCA_964346395.1 uncultured Halobacteroidaceae bacterium | reverse complement strand
ATTCCATAACCACAAACAAAAAACTTTTGAAGCCAGGTGAAAATACCCACCGCCCCCCAGTCAGATGTTAGAGGAATAAATAAAGGTCTAGAGTTGGACCACTATAACTAATCTAATTAAAAATACATACCCCTATCTTATGTAAGATAGGGGCAGATTTTTAAATTAATTATTTTTATTCATCCATGGAAGCTATTTTTTCTTTTCGATTACTAGTGAGAATATCTATTCCCTCGTACAGAATCCAGACTTCCAGCACAAAAATAGCAATACCAATTACCGTCAGCAGCCAATTACCACCGGCAATATAACCTTTTACATTAATACCCATCGCCCAAGTGGTCATCACAAAAAGGAAAGCCATGGGCAGCAGAGTATAAATGATCGGCTTATCCCGTTTGTACAGATAAACACTAAGCGAGAGTAAAGCTAGACCTGCTAACAGCTGATTGGTAGTTCCAAACAGCGGCCAAAGAATTAGTCCCCCTTTCCCGCCGTTAATTGTACTAAGAGCAAAAGCGGTACCGGCAGCAATTAAGGTTGACCAGACGCGACCGCTTAACTTTTTCGCTCCTACTCCTTCTGCTAACTCACCAACAATATAGCGCTGAATCCTGGTTGCCGAATCAAGCGTAGTAGCCGCAAAGCTGACGATTAATACTCCGGCAATCGAAGTAGCATAGCCTTCGGGAATTCCTAACGAAGCAATGAAAGTACTAGCTCCTTCTACAAAGGCACTTACCTTAGCCCCTAAACCAGAAGCAGCCCCCCAGCTGGCGTAGTGTTCAGTCCAGGCAGTTTGGGAACTAAAACCAGCTGTAGCAGCTAAAATAGCAAATACAGATAATAAACCTTCGGTCAACATTCCGCCGTAGCCAATTAGCTTAGAATCCGCTTCACTATTTAACTGCTTAACAGTCGTTCCCGAGGCTACTCCTGTATGGAACCCGGAAATTGCTCCGCAGGCAATAGTTATGAATAAGAATGGTATCCAGGGCGGAGCACCTTCAGCCCCCGCATTAACCGCCGGAGCTACAATGTCAGGCCGCGCTACTAACACTCCCAAAAACATTAATCCTAGACCTACAAATAACTGGTGAGAATTAATAAAATCACGCGGCTGCAGTAAAGTCCAGACCGGCAGTAAAGCAGCTATGAAAGCATAAATAAAGAGTACAAACACCCAAGTTAACAACGGTGAATTAGCCACTATCCCGGGAATTTCAATCGGTATATATTGGCCGATATAAATAAATACATATAAAGAAGCTAAAGCTGCTAACGAAGCTATTCGTACATTAGCGTTTTTCTTATAGACTAGATAACCTACTAAAATTGCTGTGGGAATTTCCATCCAGATAGGAAAGACAGTTTCTGGATATTCCATGAACAAGGTGGCTATTACCAAGGCAAAAACGGCAATTACCATTAAATAAAGGAAGAACATAACAATCAAGAATAAATAGCGGGACCGCGGGCCAATAATGTCTTTAGTTACTTCACTGATGGACTTACCTTTATTCCGGGCGGATACAATTAAAGTACCAAAATCATGAACACCGCCCATGAATATTGGCCCGAGCAGCACCCAGAGTAAAGCCGGAACCCAGCCCCAGATAACGGCAATCGCGGGACCTACTATCGGCGCCGCCCCAGCAATAGATGTAAAGTGGTGCCCAAATAAAATATGCTTATCCGTCGGGACATAATCAATACCATCTTCAAATTCGTGCGCTGGGGTTTCATTCTCCGGGTTAATCTCAAATAGCTTGCCGCTGATAAAACTGCCGTAAGTCCTATACGCCATTATATAACCGACAAAGGCCAGCACAGCAATTAACAGTGAGTTCACTATTAACCCCTCCCCTGATATTAAGTTATGTCCTATAAATGGAAGATATAATAATAATTAACTACTCTACATATATTAGTTTTGAACAAAAACTCAAAAATTCCTGCCAAAAAAACAAAAAAATCGGGAAAAATCCCGATTAAAATCAAAGTTAAATTTTTTCATCCAATATCAGACCAACCATTTCTTTAATTCGACCAATCATATCTAATATTTCTTCCGGCGGTATTTTTTTTATTACTTCATTTTTTTCAATATTAACCACTTTAGTCATCATTCTCTCCGACTCTTCATGGATTTCAAATTTTAATTCTTCATGAAAAGTCTGAATTGTTTCATTTAATTTTTCTATTCCCTCTTTTAATTTTTCCTTATTTTCAGTTTTAACTTCTTTTTCAATAAATGACCCCATATTTTCTGCCTTTTCGTTCTTAATTTCCGCGTTTTCAATTTGCTCATTTCCAGTCACTTTTTGTTTTTGTGGAAGGCTATTAACCCTGTCTACTTTCATTTGGCTCACCTCTCTAATATATTATAAATTGACTCCCCCCTTAATTTACTTTCATACTATAAAATATTAACTCTTTTGATCAATAAATGTAGAATGAACTCTTTTCTTTTTTGTGTAGGATTTATTTATTTTATTTCCTTCTTTCACTTGGTTAATTTCCTTTGCTAACTGCTTCTTTTTATCATTTATTAATTTTTCATTTTCTTTTTCCAGTTTTATTAATTCATTAACTACTTCCCTCAGTTTACTAATTATATTATTTAATTCTTGAGCCTCTGTTATCTTACTCAACTCTAATAACCAAGTTTCAGATGGTAAATTAAATTCTTCAGTTATCTCTTTTTTTAAAGGAAATAATTCAGTTTCTAATTCATCTATTTCCTCTATTATTTTATCTTTAGCAGTAATTATTTCTTCTAATTTATTAAATTTTTCTTCAAGAATTAATTGTTCTTGTCGATGAGTTAAATCTAAAAGTTTTTGATAGTATTTAAGTTCCTGCTTATAAACCATAATTACCTTCTTTATTATTGCTTTACTTTTCACTTTTTAATCCTCCACAAGAATCATTTTAGTAATTATTCTTCAATATCAACATTTTGATGTTTATTTTTCTTTACTTTTTTTACTGCTCCCTCCCAACCTTCTTTTAAATCAGTTAATAAATCTAAAACTTCATCTATTATTTCTTTATCTTTGCGAATATTAGCCTGAATTAATCGTCGATTCATATACTCATATAAACTATATAAATTTTCAGCTATTTCCCCGCCTTGTTCCATATCCAACGTCACCATTAATTCATTAATTACTGCCTGAACTCGTTTTAATTTATTATTTACTAACTCATAATCTTCATCTTCTAACCCTTGCCTAGCCTGTTTACTAAATTTAATAGCACCATTATATAACATTAGAAGTAATTGTTCCTGACTAGCAGTTTCATACTGATTTTGCTTATATTGTTGATAAGGATTGCTTGGCATAGTTCTCCCCCTTTTTTAAAGTCTATAAATAACCCTTCTACATTATTTTTGTTATCGTAAACATCAATTAAACTTTTAAGTACTTTAATCTACAATCTAACCTTAAAAATGAACTTATACTCTCTTTTACTTCCGTTAAATTAATTTTTCCACTATATTCATCAATATTACTGTAACAACTAATTTATAACACTAAAATAAAATTTATATCAATAAATTTTTTTACTCTAAATTATTTTCTT
>CAYFUT010000039.1:0-25355 GCA_964346395.1 uncultured Halobacteroidaceae bacterium | reverse complement strand
TAGTAATTGCTGGTTCGCCGGGAATGACGGGAGCAGCTGTGCTGACAGCGCAGGCCAGTTTAAGAGCTGGAGCTGGTTTGGTGACAGTAGGAGTGCCGGCCGGTTTAAATTCAATTGTGGAGGCTAAATTAACAGAAGCGATGACCTATCCGCTGGCTGCCGAGGAGGGAAGGTTAACTTTATCGGCGCTGCCGGAAATAAAAGAGTTGGCAGCTGACCGAGATTTACTGGCCGTAGGACCGGGGTTAGGGCAGAAGAGTGAAACTTGTGAGTTAGTTAAAGAACTCCTTAAGTTAGAAAAACCGTTAGTGCTGGATGCCGATGGGCTCAATGCTTTAGCAGGTTTAGAGCAGCTTACTACACGGCAAGCTCCTACTATTCTAACGCCGCACCCTGGGGAGTTGGCCCGGCTGATTGACCGGCCAATTGCTGAGATTGAAGCTGATAGAATAGGAGTGGCCAAAGAGGTAGCTTCCACTTATCAGATTTATTTAGTCTTGAAGGGAGCAAAAACAGTAATTGCTGCTCCAGAAGGGCAGATTTATCTTAACCGCACCGGCAATTCTGGATTAGCAACCGGCGGTAGCGGTGATGTACTGACTGGTTTGATTGCGGGGGAGTTGGCCCAGGATTTAGCGCCGGAAAAAGCAGCTAAATTGGCAGTCTATTTACATGGGCGGGCAGCAGATTTAGCAGTGCAAGATTTAACAGAATATAGTTTGCTGCCCGGGGATTTGTTTACTTATTTTCCGCAGGCAGTTAAATCATTATCTATTAAGTAGAGGGTTTGCTGAGAATCCTATAAATTAAAAGGGAGGGATTAGTGATGAAAGCTAAAGATATTATGACGAAAGACGTAGTTACAGTTACACCGGAGGCGACTGTAAAAGAGGTGGCTAAAATCTTAACGGAAGAAAATATTAGTGGAGCACCGGTAGTAGAAGAGGGGGAGTTAGTGGGAATTGTCAGTGAGGGAGATGTAATTGCTCAGGATAAAAAATTACATTTTCCCAATTATATTTATTTTCTGGATAGTATATTTTATCTAGATAGTTTAAAGGAATTTGAACAAGATCTAAAAAAGAGAGTGGCCGTAGAAGTTAAAGATTTAATGACTGCTGATGTAATTACGGTGGCCCCTGAAACCGAAGTAGAAGATGTAGCAACCATTTTAACGGAAGAGGATATTAATCGAGTACCGGTAGTAGATGATGGTGAATTAGTAGGAATTATTACTAGATCTGATATTGTTAGCTATATGAGTAAAGAGTGAAGCGGACAGAAATTAGCGAAGATTGGATAGTTAAAAGCTGTGATTTTGACTATATTAAACCTTTTTGGTATACTTTATTAATGTGATTACACCCTAGTTTTTTAGGGTGTAATTTCTATGAGGAGGGGGAAAAAATGATTGATATAATAGTTAAAGGATTACCAGAACATATTGGTCCTGGAGATATTGTAGGAGCTTTTACAAATGAAGCAGGGATCGCTGGCGGACAGATTGGGAAAATAGATTTTAGCAGTCAAATAGCTATTGTAGAAGTAGATGATGATCATGCGGAAAGAGTGGCCGAAATAATGGACGGTAACCAAGTAGCTGGAGTAGAAGTAGAAGTAGAAATTAATAATCAATACCGTGAAGATATGGAGAAAATAGAAGATTACGTTGATCATTATAAACATCTAGTTCAGCTGGAACGGGAAGAAGAAATGCGCCAGCATGAACGAGAAATTAAGAATTTAAGCGGTTATGAACGAGAAAAGAAAGGTAGAGCAATTTTACACTTAAGCGGTCGCGATGAAGGACAAGCTTTTGGCGGTAAACAGTTGGTCAAGTTTGTCCGTCAGCGAAAGGGAGAGCAGCTGCCGGAAGTTGAAATTAGTGTCGGGGATTTAGTAATGGTTAGTAAAAATAAGCCGCTGGCGGATAATAATCCGACTGGAACAGTAGTCGAAAAGACAAATTATTCAATAACGGTAGTATTTGATAATCGCCCGCCGGGATTTCTTTTTGGCAAAGGACTAAGAATAGATCTGTATGTGAATGATATAACCTTTCAGCGGATGTTAGAAGCCTTAGATGAAATAGAAACTGCTTCGTCGGGCAGATTAGGGGACTTACGAAGCAAAATGCTGGGTTTAGAAGAGATGGAATTTGGTTCTAAACCAGAAATTGAGTTTTATAATGACTTTTTAAATCAATCCCAAAAGGAAGCAGTTCAGCAATCGCTAGCCGCGGAAGACTTTTTTTTGGTGCATGGTCCGCCCGGGACGGGCAAGACAATGACGGCTATTGAAATTTTACAGCAGGGAGTAAAGGAAGATAAAGAAATTCTGGCTACAGCAGATTCGAATACTGCTGTTGATAATATTGTAGAACGGTTAGTTGATAGAAGAGTAGAAGTGCTGCGTATCGGCCATCCGGCGCGGGTAAATCCATTATTGCGGGAACGTACTTTAGATTATATGATTGAAAATCACCCAAAATACAAAAAAGCAACTGACTTACGCGAAGAGGCTTATGATTTAAAAGATAAACAGGACAATGATGATAGATGTATTTATCCGACAGGAGCTAACCGCCGCGGCTTTAGTAACGAACAGATTAAGGATTTAGCGCAAAAGGATATTAACGGTCGTCCGCGCGGGTTACACCCTAAGAAAATTAAGGGTATGGGCCGCTGGCTTGAACTGCAGGAAGAGATTGATGAATTATTTGAACAGGTAGAAAAGCTAGAGGGGGAAGCAGTAGAAGAGTTAATCAAGCAGGCTGATGTGGTATGTGCTACTAATTCTACTGCCGGCTCTGATGTGCTGGCCGGACATGAATTTGATTTATTAGTTCTGGATGAGGCTACGCAATCTACTGAACCCTCAGCCTTAATTCCGTTAGTAAAGTCAGATAAGGTAGTGCTGGCGGGGGATCACAAACAATTACCGCCGACAGTATTAAGTGAAGAAGCAGCGGAAAAGAATTTAGCTAAATCTTTATTTGAACGCTTGCTGGAAGTTCATGGTTCTAGTATTAAGCAGATACTGCAGGTGCAGTACCGGATGAATACAGAAATTATGAATTTCTCCAGCCGTGAGTTTTATGATAATAATTTACTGGCAGCGGAGGAGGTAAAAGACTGGGCGTTGGCTGATCTTGAGCTTGAGCTGCCGACGGGGGCTTCTCCGACTGAGCAGGCATTAAGTTGTGCAGAAACAGTTTCCTTTCTTGATACTGCTAGTATGCAGGCTGATGAATATTCAAAAGGGGATTCTACCTCTATTCAGAATGATGTAGAAGCTGATTTAGCAGCTGAAATTGCCGGCCATGCCCTCAAGGCAGGTTTATCTAAAGAAGCAATTGCGGTGATTAGCCCCTATAAGGATCAGGTTGATTTGATTGATAAACTAATTAAGCAAGAAGCGGTGGAAATAGATACTGTAGATGGATTTCAAGGGAGAGAGAAAGAACTAGTAATTTTATCTCTAGTCAGAAGTAATGATTCTGGTAATATAGGTTTTCTGCGCGATATCCGCCGTTTAAATGTATCCTTAACCCGGGCTAAAAAGAAATTAATTGTTATTGGAGATTCATCCACCGTTACTACTCATCCTGTTTATGCTGACTTAGTTGCCTATATAAAGAATAACGGCTATTATTATTCACTGTAAAATAACTAAATTTTTCTTTTCAAATCCTACTGATTTATGATATAATAATAGTGCCTATTATGGGAACTAGGTGCGAGAAAAGAACTAATCTTTAATAAACAAGCGGCCTTAAAAGTAAGTTTTATAACCCTTATATGAGGTGATAAGATTATGGGCCAACATCAGGTGGTGCGCAACTCCCAGACTAAGTTTCCAGGAGAAATAACCAAAGAAGAATTAAAAGAACGGCTCAAAAAAGGATATTCCCAGATGGCAGAACTGAATTTAAAATTAGCTCAAGAGGGATTGTTGGCTGAAAAAGAAGCTTACCAGCAAGTGTAGAGAGGAAAAGAGACGCTAACAGCGTCTCTTTTTATTCTATTATCAGTTTTAAGATGCATATAAAATTCAGTTAGTGAAGAAACTATTGTATGGACAGTAGTTAGAATTAAAAATACTTGTTATTATTACCCTAATTTTACAGGCACTTTTAGCGGCGGATAAGGATATATTATTTACAAAAGGCAAGGAGAAATGGAGGGTCCCTGGTGACAAATTTACAGCAGGCATTAGTTAGTTTGCAGGATGGATTTTGGGAAGAATTAGAAGCTGCCCGAATTAAAGGCCGGAGAAAAAATAATAACGAATTGATTAAAGACCATTTACAAGAAAGAGCAGTAAAGGAAAAAATGAAGGAAGGGTATCTGAAAATGGGACCAATTAATCTTAAATTGGCGAGGGAAAATTTCAAGTTAGACAATAAAACCTTTTTCAATTATGAGGCTAGATTAGCGGAGTGTGATTAAAGTGGGGGTTAAACGGGGAGAAGTTTATTATGCAGACTTAAATCCAGTTGTCGGGTCTGAGCAAGGTGGGATTAGACCTGTGCTGGTGATTCAGAATGATATCGGAAATAAATATAGTCCAACAGTCATTATAGCGGCTATTACTTCTAAAATAAAAAAGGCTAAATTACCGACTCATGTAGAAATTGAAGCTGATGAATCTAATTTAAAGTGTGATTCGGTTATTTTGTTAGAACAGATTAGAACTATTGATAAACGGCGGTTAAAGCGGAAGGTAACTTTTTTAAATGATGATATAGTTTCCCGAGTAGACGAGGCTTTAAAAATCAGTGTGGGTTTAATTGAATTGTAATTTTACCTGATTAGGAAGTGGTAGTATGCAAGAAGTTAATACTTACATAACAAGTTGGGAACAAGAGTTGATAGATCTGCGGCGGGAATTTCACCGCCATCCTGAATTGGGGTTTGCTGAACAGAGAACTTCCCGCCGGGTAGAAGAGATTTTAACGGAGTTGGGTTTGACTGTCAGCCGCTACCAAGAAACAGGAGTGGTGGGGTTACTTGACTGTGGTTCAGGATCTACTATTGCTCTGCGGGCTGATCTGGATGCCCTGCCGATTCCGGAGCAAACTAAGTTAAGTTATGCCTCTAAGCAAGAAGGAGTTATGCATGCCTGCGGTCATGATGGGCATACTGCTATTTTACTAACTGCTGCTAAAGTATTGGCTAAATTTAAAGAACAGTTAACAGGTAAGGTGAAATTTATTTTTCAGCCGGCTGAAGAAGGACCCGGGGGAGCTTTACCGTTAATTGAAGCAGGAGCTTTATCTGCTCCTGATGTAGATAAGATATATGGGCTGCATATTAATAATCAATTAAGCACAGGTACTATTGGAGTTCAGCCGGGAGCGGCTTCGGCAGCAGCCGATGAACTGGAAATAGTAATTGAGGGAGCAAGCGGCCATGCTTCGACTCCCCAGGCAGGGGTTGATGCTATTGTGGTTGCCAGTCAGGTAGTTACTGCTCTCCAGAGTATAGTTAGCCGCGAGTTGGATCCGCATCAGGAAGTAGTTGTCAGCCTGGGAACAATCGAAGGAGGCTATCGGCGGAATGTAATAGCTGATAGAGTAGAGTTAACCGGAACTGTCCGGAGTACTGATCCTGAACTCCGCCAGCAGCTGCCTAAAAAAATAGAGCGGATTGTGCAGGGGGTAACTGCTGGATATGGCGCTGATTACCAGCTAAATTATAACTTCGGTTATCCAGTGCTCAGTAATACTCCGGAGCTGGTTGAAGAAATAGAACCGATAGTAGAAGAAATACCTGATGTAAGTCAGGTAAAGCGGGTGGCAGAAACCTCCTTAGGAGCAGAGGATTTTGCTTATTACTTACAGCAGGTACCGGGAGTATTCTTTAGACTAGGAGCTGCCCAGCCTGGTCAAGATTATTATTCGGCTCACCATCCGAAGTTTGATTTTGATGAAGGAGCACTAAAAGTAGGGGTGTCGCTGTTTGTTTATTTAATTTTTTCTGAATTAAATGGATTTAACTGTAGCTAAGACTGACCAACAGCCTGGTTGAAAGGGGGAGACTGAAAATTGCGGAAGTGCTTATTGTTAGTTTGCGGCATTTTGCTTATTGCAGTCGGTACTGTTCAAAGCCAAGAAATGGGAACGCAAGAAGTAGTAGGACAAGCCTCAACACCTAAATCAGCTCTGGAATTGATAAAGGAAGTTAGCGAACAATTGCAGAGAGTTGAGGATTTTAAAGGAGAGATAAGAGGAAAAATTTATGGTCAAGAAGAAACTCTTACATTTCGAACTAAGATTATGAAATCCCCTACTCGGTCAATGACAGAAAATGTAGAGCAAATAAAAATCTCTAATTCGGGAATAGAAAGGCTACTAAATACTATTCCCTGGCTTTATCTACCGCCTAATTACTCAACCATCATGAAGACCCTGCCGATAGAAGGGCAGTTGGATTATCAAAAGCCGCTAGAAAAGTTAGAAAAAATGTATCAATTAGAGTTATTAGGGGAAACTACGCATCGAGAACGAGCAGTTTACATTGTCCAACTTAAAAATAAATTTTTCACCCAACGGTTTTACATAGATAAGCAGTGGAGAGTTGTTTCCCGAGCGGAGGTATTTAACAGCAGTAATATAAAAATTATTAATATTAATTATAGGGATTTCAAGTTTTTTGCTGATGGTATTTGGCTGCCGACTAAAATAGAAGTTAAGAAGGCATTAGGAAGAAATCTGCTGGAGATTAACTATCATGAATTAAAGGTGAATATTGGGTTGACTAATTTTGATTTTGCTAAGGGCTTTCAGGAGGATTATCAGACTAAAGTCGCCAAACTTGAGGCTGAGTTAAATAAAAATCCCCGCAGTGAAGATTTGTATTGGGAGATAAGCCAAATATATAAAGAAAATAATGTAGTAGAGAAGGCTATCGCTAACCTACGCGATGCAATTCGAATTCAAGATAAAGTTAAATATCGCACAGAATTAGCTCAGTTGCTTCAAAACCAAGGCCAGTATAAGGAAGCAGTAGGAGAGATAAAAGCAGCTTTGAAATTGGAATATGATAATGCTCAGCTTTATTATTTATTAGGAGAACTTTATCTTCAGTTGAATAATTCCGACCAGGCACAGTATTATTTGGAAAAAGCAGTTAATCTTGCGGGCGATAATATAACTTATTTAAATAAATTGTTTTGGGTTTATTATAATTCAGCCGATAGTGATGATCAGTATTTATTGGAACAGGCAGAAAATATAATAGAAAAGCTAATTTCGCTAGATGCTGAAAATGAAGACTATAGAATTTACTCAGGTGATTTATATTTTGATCAGGGTAAATTAGTAAAAGCAGCTAAAGCTTATCAGCAGGCGATTGATTTAGCGCCGCAGGATACCTGGGGTTATATTAAATTGGCTAACTTTT
This sequence comes from uncultured Halobacteroidaceae bacterium, assembly GCA_964346395.1. Taxonomy (GTDB): domain Bacteria; phylum Bacillota; class Halanaerobiia; order Halobacteroidales; family Halobacteroidaceae; genus CAYFUT01. Next base: position 17,949 of record CAYFUT010000039.1, on the reverse strand, counting down.
ATCAAGCAACTGATAGTTATTATAAAGCAGAAGAGATTTATCGGTATGTTATTTATTTAGATGATTCTTTAGCCAATCACCGCCGTTTAGCTGACTTATATTTTGAATATGGAAAGTATAAGTTAGCTTTAGAACAGTATCAACTAATGGATGAGCGGGCAACTAATGATTATGAAATTAAATTAAAATTGGCAGAAACTTATTTTGCTGATAATAATCCGCAGCAGGGTTTAGATATCTGCAGACAGATTTTTGAAAACTTCCAGGAAGGAAAAATTTATTTAGAGGTGACTGACCGGGTGGAAAAATATAATTTAGAAGCTGCGCAGCAGGTTTACTACCAGGCCATTCAGAATAAATCTGTGTTAAATGAAGAACAGGAAATTAAACTCTATCGGGGTTTTAATAAAGTCTTCTTTGATTGGATGCAGCAAATTAGGCTACAAGAGCTAGAGCAGATGGTACCGCTTTCTACGCAGGGAGAAATTTATAGAACTTTAGGCAAGTACCAGTTACAAACTGGTCATCCGCAGGCAGCAGTAGAAAATTTGCAGTCAGCTTTGGGGTTTACTGATAAGTTGGAGATTCATTTTGAATTAGCGCTTAGTTACTTAGTAATGGATGATTATCAGCAAGTAGAGAAAGAAGCTTTGAAGTTGGCCCGTGCTGGCCAGTTAGGACGCGCAGCTAAACTACTAACGGTAAGTAAAGAATTGCAGAAAATTCAGGATAATTATGCGGATGATTATCTGCCGGGGCGGCTTAAACGGTTAGCAGGAGATGAGTTAAGACGAGAGGGAAATTTAAAACAGGCAGCATTTGCTTATAAACAAGCTGCTTTTGAAAATTATAATTATAAGCTGCCTTACTTTTATTTAGCCTGGATTTATAGTCTCCAAGAGGAGCAGTTTGAGGTGGAATTAGCTACTACTGGTTTGCCAGCAGGAGAACGAGCAGTATTAGAACAGATATTCAATCTATTTTCAGAACTTGAAAAATGAGGAGCTGATACAGATGTTAAAAGTAAAATCTCATAGCCCGGAAGAAACTAAAAAATTCGGCAGAAAATTAGGAGAAAAATTAAAGCCAGGCGATATTGTCTGTCTGCAGGGGAATTTAGGAGCAGGGAAGACAGTACTAGCTAAAGGAATTTGTGCGGGCTTAGGGGTGAAAGAAGAAATTACTAGTCCTACTTATAATGTAATCAATGAATACCGCGGCAAGGTGAAGGTAAATCATATTGACTTATATCGAGCGCATACAGAAGAAGAACTGCTGGACCTTGGGTTTGAAGATTATTTATATGGGGATGGAGTCTGTATTGTAGAATGGCCTGATAAAGCAGGTACGTTGATGCCGGATAACTATCTGGATATTAATTTGCACGGTGAGGGTGAGACTCGGGAAATTAGATTAATTCCGCAGGCTAATAAATTTATTGGCTTAATTACGGAGTTGAAAGAAGATGTTAATACTGGGGATTGATAGTTCTACTAAAGCAGGAACAGCAAGTTTATTGACTGAAGATAAATTGGTAGGGGAGAAGCTGTTAAATTTAGACCAGACTCATTCGCAGCGGTTGATGCCGCAGATAATTGACTTGATGACTAGCTGCGGGTATCAGCCGGAAGAGCTAACGGGAATTGGGGTAGCTAAAGGTCCGGGGTCGTTTACTGGAACTCGGATTGGGCTGGCAACTGCTAAAACACTGGCCCAGAGTTTAGAGCTGCCGATTGTAGGAATTTCTACACTCAAAGTTTTAGCTTATAGTTTAAAGCATGTATCTAGTTATATCTGTCCGCTGATTGATGCCCGCGGTGGAAGGCTATTTACTGGATTATATCGGGTTGAGGATAGATTGAAGCTAGAAGCAGAGGAAACAATGGTGAATAAAGAGGACTTGCTAGAGTATTTAGCGGATATTCAATCCGAAGTTTATTTAGTGGGTAATATTGTTAATAAGTACCGGGCGGAATTTGAATCTCAGTTGGTTAAGCCTCAGTTTGTAACTGAGTTGTTTAATCTGCCCCGGGGAGGAGCAGTAGCCGAGTTAGCTGCTAATCGGTTAACAGCAGGAGAAGCAGATGATTTATTTGCTTTAACTCCTAATTATTTAAAACGTTCCCAGGCGGAAATTCAGTGGGAACAGAAACAAAATTAGGGAGAGGTTGGAGTTGATTGATTTAGAAATAAAGCCCATGGCTTTACAGCATCTGCCGCAGGTGAGGCAGATTGAACAGGCATCTTTTAGCAGTTCCTGGTCATTAGCGGCTTTTTTGAAGGAGTTAGCTAACGAATCTGCGTATTATTATGTAGGTTGTAATGCACAGGAGATAGTTGGCTATGTGGGAGCCTGGGTATTAAAACAGGAACTACATATTACTAATTTAGCGGTTGCTCCCGATTACCGCCGCCGGGGAGTAGCGACTCAGTTTTTACAGTTGATGTATGCAAAGGCAAGTAAAGAGAATTTAAACAAGGTAACCTTAGAGGTGAGAGTTTCTAATAAATCTGCCCAGCGTTTATACATCAAAGAAGGATTTATTAAGGTTAAGCGGAAGCTGAATTACTATCAGGATAACGGAGAAGATGCGGTAGTGATGTGGAAGCAGGTTTAACTGCAATGTATTTTTTTAAAAAAATGGGGTGAACAAAAGATGGCGGATGATTTTTTAATGTTAGGAATTGAAACTTCTTGTGATGAAACTGCGGCAGCAGTAGTGAAGGAAGGCAGAGAAGTTTTGTCTAATATAATTGCTTCGCAGATAGAATGGCACCAAAAATTTGGCGGAGTTGTACCGGAAATAGCTTCCCGTAAACACGTAGAACTTATAAATCCGGTAATCGAAGAAGCCCTACAGGAAGCAGGAGTTGGCTTTAGTGATCTATCGGCAGTAGCAGTAGCTTATGGCCCCGGTTTAGTAGGTGGCTTATTGGTAGGTATTGCCGCGGCTAAATCTATTGCTTATGCGCATGACCTTCCTTTAGTGGGGGTTAATCACATTGAGGGACATATTTATGCCAGTTTTATTTCTTATTCTGAGCTAGAGCCGCCGTTGGTCTGTCTTACTGTTTCTGGGGGGCATACTGATTTGTTGTATTTTAAGCAGTTAGGAGAATACGAAATTTTGGGGCGCACTTCTGATGATGCAGCGGGTGAGGCTTTTGATAAGGTAGCTCGGGTGCTTGATATCGGGTATCCCGGTGGGCCGGCAGTGGAGAAGTTGGCCCAACAAGGAGATCCGGAAGCAATTGATTTTCCGCGGCCCCTAATTAACGAGGGCTATGATTTTAGTTTTAGCGGTTTAAAGACTGCTGTTTTAAATTATATTAATAATACTAAACAGCGCGGCGAAGAAGTAGTTAAGGAAGATGTGGCGGCTAGTTTTCAGCAGGCAGTGGTTGATGTGTTAACGGCGAAAATAGTAAGAGCGGTGGAAGCTAAAAGAGCCCAACAAGTAGTGTTGGCTGGCGGAGTAGCGGCTAATAATCACCTGCGGGAGCAGTTAAAAGAAGAATTAAGGGGCAAAGGAATTGAAGTGTATTACCCGGAATTAAAGTTATGTACTGATAATGCAGCGATGATTGCCAGTGCCGGTTATTTCAATTGGCAGTTAGCAGCAGAAGAGGCTCCGTATTCCTTAAATGCAGATCCGAATTTAAAGCTATAGCTGGTAGGAGACTGGAGTCGCCACTGGGCGGCTTTTTTCTTATGTAGGATAGGAGTTATATTTTCTTTCTTAATCTGGAAAATTAATTAAGCAATCATGTGCGTTAACTTAATGTATATTAATGTTTTACTTTCAAATTACTAAAACCTGGTTTAAGTTAACGCGTATGATTAAGCAATAAGATTAACTAAACGATTAATAATAAGGAAGTGAAGGAGATGAAGAAAATATTATTTATTGGTACTGGCGGCACAACTGCTTCTACTAATGGGGCGGAGGGATTAGCTCCTGCCTATAATGCAGAAGAACTACTGTCTTATATAGACGGAGTAACAGACTTGTGTACAGCAGCCCAAGTTTCGCTGTTTAACGTAGATAGTACCAATCTAGAACCAGAATCTGTCTGCAGAATAGCAGAAACTATTGCTCATAATTATGCGGAGTATGATGGTTTTGTAGTCCTGCACGGGACTAATACTTTGGGGTATAGTAGTGCTCTGTTAACTTATATGTTATCTAATATCAAAAAGCCGGTGGTAGTGACCGGTTCGCAGGTGCCCATTGGCGAGCCTTATACGGATGCTAAACAAAATATTTTTGCAGCTGTTAAGTTTGCCCTAACTGGAGTCCCGGGAGTATTTGCAGCTTTCAATAACCAAATAATCCGGGGAACGAGAGCGGTAAAAGTAAATACAAAAGCTGTGGCCGGTTTTGCCAGTATTAATGCTCCTAACGTAGCTGAGATCAAGTTGGGAGAGGTTGTTTATAAGCAGCAGTATAGTGATAAATATGAAATAATGAATATTAATCCTGAGCAAGATTTCAAGTTAAAAACTGATTTGAATACTGATGTATTTGTGCTAAAATTATATCCGGGGCTTACGGAAAATATTTTTGACTTTATAAAAGAAAATTATGTTGGAGTGGTAATCGAAACTTACGGAACAGGTGGGGTGCCGAATAGAGCAGACTATAATTTATTAGCGAAGGTAAAGGAGTTAGCTGCAGCCGGAATAGCAGTGGTAATTACTACTCAGTGCCTGAAAGGCGGGATTGATTTAGAACTATATGAGGTGGGGCGGAAGTTGGCCCAACAGAAAGTAATTTGTGCTGGGGATATGACTACCGAAGCAGCAGTAAGTAAATTGATGTGGGCTTTAGGAAATTTTTCTAGTTGGAAACAAGTTAAAGATTTCATGGAAACGCCGGTATGTAAAGATATGAGTAATTAGCTAAAATCAGGTGGTTAACTTGAGCGTGAAGGAGAAGGGGATGACAAAATGGTTTATTCTGAACACCAGTTAGCAGTTATATCTGCCCAAAAATATAATATTTTACCTATCACTTCTGCTTGTAATTTAAGCTGTATCTTCTGCAGCCATCAAGGAAATGCAGATCAAGTAGAAACTTTTGCTAGCGGCCACCGTTCGCTGGAGGAAATCAAGGAATTAATATCATTTTTACAGGCGGGACAGAAAGTTACGATTGGAGAGTCGCTAACTAGAATAGAGGAGGGGGAGCCTTTTCTGCACCCTCAATTTGAGAAAATAATAGAGCTAATTCGGGCCAACTTGCCGGAAACGTCCCTTAAGTTAACTACTAATGGTACAGAGTTAACTAAGTCGAAAATAGATTTATTAGCAAAAGTGAAGCCGGTAGAATTAAATGTTTCCCTCAATACAGTGGGAAGTAGAAAAGAGCTGATGCAGGATTATAGTGGGGGAGACCTGTTAACTAAATTTGACTATTTACAGCAGCAGGAAGTCATTTACCACGGCAGTATTGTAGCTTTGCCGCAATTTGTCGGGTGGGAGGATATTGACCAGACAATTGCTTATCTCGATCAGTACGGAGCCCAGACCATTCGAGTCTTTCTGCCGGGCTATACTAGATTTAGTCCTGAGGAAATAAAATTTGAGTTAAGTCTCTGGGAAGAGTTAGAAGAGTTTATACATCATAAACAGCAGCAGTATTTTACGCCTATTACTTTAGAGCCGGCCCGGATAAAAAGGTTAACTCCCCGCCTAGAAGGGGTTATTCCTGATTTTCCGGCGGCGGAAGCCGGACTGCAGCCGCATGATGAACTAGTTACTATTAATGGAGAATCAGTTTTTTCCCGGGTAGATGCCTTTAATCGGCTGCTTAAGTCAGGTAATCCGGAAGTCAAAATTAATAGAGAGGGGAGTAAGCAGACAGTTACTCTTTCTAAAGAACCAGGGGATAAGTCAGGTGTGGTAGTCAATTATGATGTCGATCCCGGACTACTGCTGCGGATAAATCGGGTAGTGAATTCTAATCAGGCCCAGCGGATATTGATGCTAACATCTTGTTTAGCAGAACAGAGGTTACAGCAGGCTTTTTCTCTGCTGCCAAGTGAATGGGACTGGGAAGTAGCAGCAGTAGAAAATGAATTTTTCGGCGGTTCAATTATGAGTGCTGGGCTGTTAACTGTGAATGATTTTAGAGCGGTGTTAAAGAATTATTCTGGTGATTTAAATGAGTTTGACCTAATATTACTGCCGGCAGCTCCGTTTAATTTTTCTGGTTTAGATTTAGTAGGCGAACATTACCGTCAGTTAGAAGACGAGTTCAATATAGATTTAGAAGTTGTAGACTAAACAGAACCCCAAATGGATCTGGGGTTCTGTTTTTGAATTTATTATTTTCATTTTTCATTCTTAATTTTTTAGCGCCTGCAAAGGAGCAGGAATTCTACCGCCCCGCTGAACAAACTGCTCGGAGTTATAATTACTAACTTCCATGATGGGTGCTTCTCCTAACAGCCCGCCGAAGTTTACTTTATTGCCCACTTCTTTATTGGGAGCAGGAATAATCCGGACGGCAGTAGTTTTCTGGTTAATCATGCCAATGGCCATTTCATCAGCAATAATTGCAGCTAGTGTTTCGGAGGGAGTAGCTCCCGGAACTGCAATCATATCTAATCCTACGGAGCAGACGGAAGTCATAGCTTCTAGCTTTTCCAGGTTCAAGGAGCCGATTTCGGCAGCTTCAATCATCCCTTGGTCTTCACTGACGGGAATGAAAGCTCCGCTTAGGCCGCCTACAGCTGAAGAAGCCATGGCGCCTCCTTTTTTGACGGCATCATTGAGTAGAGCTAGAGCAGCAGTAGTGCCGTGAGTTCCGCAGGATTCTAACCCCATGTTTTCTAAAATGTTAGCTACACTATCGCCGATGGCAGGAGTAGGAGCTAGTGAGAGGTCAACAATCCCGAAGGGGATGTCCATCATATCAGAAGCTGTTTGCCCGACTAGTTCCCCCATCCGGGTAATCTTAAAGGCAGTTCGCTTGATCTCTTCTGCCAGAGTATCAAAATCTGCTGTTGGAGTGTCGACCACTATATTATTTACTACTCCGGGACCGCTAATTCCAATATTCAGTACGGCCTCTGGTTCTCCGGCTCCGTGAAAGGCTCCGGCCATGAAGGGATTATCTTCGGGAACATTACAGAAAGTAACTAGCTTAGCAGCCCCGATGCCGTTTTGATCAGCTGTCTGCTGGGCAGTCTGTTTGATAAGTTGGCCCATTTCTAATACTGCGTCCATATTGATGCCGGCCTTGGTAGAAGCAACATTAACTGAAGAACAAACCTTGTCGGTCGCTGCTAAGGCAGCCGGAATTGACTGTAATAAGTTTTCTTCTCCGGTGGTACAACCTTTATGAATTAAAGCAGAAAATCCGCCGATAAAGTCGACTCCTACTTCTTTGGCTGCCTTGTCAAGTGTTTCTGCAAGGGGAGTGTAATCGTCTGTTTGACAGGCATTTGCAATTACAGAAATAGGAGTTACAGAGATTCTTTTGTTAACAATGGGAACTCCAAAGCGAGATTCAATTTTATTAGCTATCGGGACTAAATTTTCAGCAGTAGTAGTAATCTTATCATAGATGTTGTTTTGTAATTGAGTAAGCTCAGGATGAGCACAATCCCGAAGATTAATACCTAACGTAATGGTGCGGATATCGAAATTTTCTTTTTCTATCATGTGAATAGTTTCTAAAATTTCTTCTGTATTAAACAGCATATAGATTCACTCCTTTAAATTCGATGCATATACCGAAAAACTTTTTCGTGCTGCAGCATGATTTTAACTCCTAATTCTTCTCCTTTGGTCTCTAATTTTTGATTTAATTCTTCAAAATCAGTGTCTGCATCATCAAGTTCTACTAACATCATCATTGCAAATAAGTCTTCCAGTAGAGTTTGACTAATATCAGCAATATTGGCATTATGTTTGGCTAATAAATCGGTTACTTCGGCTACAATCCCCACTTTGTCGCCGCCTAAAACTGTGACTACGGCTCGATTAGGAATGGAATCATCAGGTTCCGCCATGGTTAGTCTCCTTTCTAGCTGCTGTTATATTTAATTTAAGTTTAACTATATAATATCTTATCCGGATTTTAATGTCAATCTAGGGCAAAAGGAAAAGATAATAAATTAATCTGAAAAAATATATTTTTATGAGAATAACCTCATTAAATGGATTAAATCGGTTATAATAGAAGCTTAAGAGGGATAATCTTTCCTAAAGTGATTTGATTTTCTCGCCAATCTCCAATATTATTAATGATGAAATAATTAGCACTCACAGTCATCGAGTGCTAATAACAAAGAGTGAAAATAAAAATATAAAAGGAGGGTACGTATCATGGGTATTAAACCTTTGGGTGACCGAGTTGTAATTAAAGAATTGGAAGCAGAAGAAGAAACAACTGATGCAGGAATCGTAATTCCTGATAGTGCAAAAGAAGAGCCACAGCAGGGAGAAGTAGTTGCTGTCGGTGAAGGTAAAAGATTAGATAATGGTGAAGTAGCAGAGCCGCAAGTAAGTGAAGGCGATAGAGTAATTTATGCTAAATATGCTGGCGACGAAGTAGAACATAATGGAAATGAATATTTAATTGTCAGTGAAAAAGATATTTTGGCTATCGTAGAATAATAGATAATACCTTATTATTATTAATAAAGTATTATCTATTATTCACAACCGGTTTTTGGTGTTTAAAAACCGGGTGGGATAGTAACCCAGTCTTTAAAGGCAACTTAGTAAAAAGCAGAATCTATTATTCACAACCGGTTTTTGGTGTTTAAAAACCGGGTGGGATAGTAACCCAGTCTTTAAAGGCAACTTAGTAAAAAGCAGAATCTATTATTCACAACCGGTTTTTGGTGTTTAAAAACCGGGTGGGATAGTATTTCACAGGTGGTTTCACTACAAGAGTAACCAAAGCTGGTTACATAAAAAACAATTAAGAACAAGAAAAATAAGGAGGTTGCATAGATAATGGCAAAAGAACTAAAGTTTGGAGAAGAAGCACGTCATAAGTTGGAAGCAGGAGTTAACTCTTTAGCCGATGCTCTAAAAGTTACATTAGGTCCTAAAGGAAGAAATGGAATGCTAGAGCAGGGCTTTGGAGCTCCACAAATTACTAATGATGGAGTTACAATTGCTAAGGAGATTGAACTACAGGATCCGTATGAAGACATGGGAGCTCAGACAGTAAAAGAGGTTGCTACTAATACAAATGATGCAGCAGGAGACGGAACTACAACTGCTACTGTTTTAGCCCAAGCTATTGTTAACGAAGGAATTAAGAATGTAGCTGCAGGAGCTAATCCAATTGGACTGCGCCGAGGAATCCATAAAGCAGTTGATACTGTAGTTGATAAAATTCGAGAAATCAGTGAACCAGTAGAAGACAGAGAATCTATTTCTCAGGTAGGAACTATTTCTGCTGGTAATAATAAAGAAATTGGTGACTTAATTGCTGATGCTATGGAAGAAGTCGGCAATGACGGAGTTATTTCAGTAGAAGAATCTAAATCAATGGGTACTGATTTAGAAGTTGTAGAAGGAATGCAGTTTGACAAAGGTTACTTATCTCCTTATATGGTAACTGATGAGGAGCAGATGATAGCTAATCTTGATGACCCATACATCCTGTTGACTGATGAAGAGATTAATTCTGTACAGGATATTTTACCGCTGTTAGAAAGCGTAGCTCAAGAGAATAAGCCGCTGTTAATCATTGCTGACGGTGTTGAAGGAGAAGCACTAGCTACATTAGTTGTTAATAAAATGCGAGGTACATTTGACTGTGTAGCTGTTAAAGCACCTGGATTTGGCGATAGAAGACAGCAGATGCTAGAAGATATTGCTGTGCTGACAGGCGGGCAAGTAATTACAGAAGATAAAGGTATTTCTCTTGATAAAGCTAATAAAAGCATGTTAGGTCAGGCAGGCAGCATTACAATTACTCAGGACGATACTACAATTGTTAATGGTGCTGGCGACGAGAAAGATATTGAGCAGCGAGTAAAGCAGCTGCGGCGGCAGATTAATAATTCTGATTCTGACTTCGACCGAGAAAAGCTAGAAGAACGGTTAGCTAAGCTAGCTGGCGGAGTAGCAGTAATCAGAGTTGGTGCTGCTACAGAAACAGAATTGAAAGAGAAGAAGTTAAGAATCGAAGATGCCCTTAATGCTACTCGAGCTGCTGTAGAAGAAGGTATTGTTGCTGGTGGTGGAACAATCTTAATGGATGCGCTAGAGGCAGTAAGGGACTTAGACTTAGAAGGCGATGAAGCAACTGGTGCTCAGATTGTTAAGAAAGCACTAGAAGCTCCGATTAGATTAATTGCTGATAATGCTGGTTATGAAGGAGCAGTAATTGCTGAAAGAGTTAAGAATAAAGAAGTAGGTACTGGATTTGATGCTGTTAAAGGCGAGTTTGTAGATATGATTGAAACAGGTATTGTTGATCCTGCTAAAGTAACTAGATCTGCACTGCAGAATGCTGCTAGTGCGGCATCTACACTATTGACAACTGAAACTGCTATTGTAGATGACTCTGACGATGATGATGACGGAGGAGCTCCTGCCGGCGGCGGAATGCCAGCTGGCGGAGGAATGCCCGGTGGAATGGGCGGCATGGGAGGAATGATGTAACTCCTGTGCTCTAAAAGAATAAAGAAAAGGGCCCCGGATGGGGCTCTTTTTTTATTTGACAATAATAAAAATTTAGTTTATACTAGCGGTGTGGGTAGATAAATCAAAAAAATATATATAAATAAATTCGTATAATTCCGGAAATAAGGTCTGGAAGTTTCTACCGATCAGCCGCGAACTGGTCGTCTACGAATTAGTGGGCTAATTATATTTGGCTAATTCTGTAGGTAGGCTATATTCCGGTAGGGGTATAGCCTATTTTTTATGTTTAGAAATTATACTTTTTAGAGGTTGTAGATAATTTTTTGCCAGTGTATGTTTGTCTGCAACTGGGTTTAGGTTTAGTTTGAGCTTGAGATTAAGTAAATGAAGTTGCTTTTTTAATATGGTTGACTTAAATTCAATCTCAACCTCAAGCTAAGTCGCCGTTAGGCGACTTTGTTTTTGAAAATAATAATTTATCTAGCAGCAGGAGGTATGAAAATGAAAGCAGCAGAAGCGGAAAAAGTTTTAGTGTTGGACTTCGGCGGGCAGTATAGTAAATTAATTGCCCGGCGGATACGAGAGTGCAATGTATATTCAGAAGTTGTACCTTATGATGTTTCTTTAGAGCGGATCAAGGAGTTGGCTCCCGAGGGGATTATTTTGTCCGGCGGGCCAACTAGCGTGTATGGTGAAGATGCTTGTCTTGTAGAGGAAGATCTTTTTAATCTAGAGATTCCGATTCTCGGTATTTGCTACGGAATGCAGCTTATGAGCCATATTCTTCCAGGCGGGAAAGTAGAAGCTGCTGATGAGCGGGAGTACGGTCGGGCTAAATTAAAAGTTGATAACAAGCTGGATTTATTTACTGGAGTTGATGCTGAATTAGAATGCTGGATGAGCCACGGGGATCGGGTTGTGGAGATTCCGACGGGATTTGAAATTTTAGGCCATACTGAGAATTCACCTTTGGCTGCTATCGGAAGTGATTTTTTCGGGTTTTATGGTCTTCAGTTTCATCCGGAAGTTGTTCCTACTGAACAAGGTACGAAAATTATTGAGAATTTCCTCTATAATGTCTGTGACTGCAGTGGAAAGTGGACTACTTCTAATTTTATTGCGGAAACAGTGGAAGAAATCAAGGCAGCAGTAGGGGATAAACAAGTGATCTGCGGCTTATCAGGCGGTGTTGATTCTTCGGTAGCTGCGGCGCTGGTTCAGCGGGCAATCGGCGATCAGTTAACCTGTATTTTTGTTAATCACGGTTTGCTGCGCAAGAATGAAGGAATAGAGGTACAGCAGACTTTTGGGGAAGAATTTGAAATGAATCTTGATTATGTAGAGGCTCAGGATAGATTTTTGGACGAGCTTGAAGGGGTAAGTGATCCGGAAGAAAAACGGAAGATAATTGGTAATCAGTTTATCAGAGTTTTTGAACGAGAAGCAAAGCGAGTAGGTGATGCTGAGTATTTAGTACAGGGCACGATTTATTCCGATGTAATTGAAAGCGGCGGCAGCAAGGATGCTTCAACGATTAAGAGCCATCATAATGTAGGTGGACTGCCGGAAGATATGGAGTTTAGCTTGATTGAACCGCTGCGGGAGTTATTTAAAGATGAAGTTAGAGAAGTAGGGGCAGAGTTAGGTCTTCCCGAAAAAATAGTCTGGCGGCAGCCGTTTCCCGGTCCGGGACTGGGGATCAGGATTTTAGGTGAAGTTGCTAGGGATAAACTTGAAATTTTAAAGGAAGCTGATGATATCTTTAGGACAGAGATAAAAGAGGCCGGCTTTGGCCGGGAGATCTGGCAGTATTTTGCTGTGCTGCCGCCGATGAAGAGTGTCGGAGTAATGGGCGATGAACGAACTTATACTTATACAATTGCGCTGCGGGCAGTGAAGAGCACTGATGCAATGACGGCTGACTGGGCTAGAATTCCTCATGACCTATTGGATAGAATCTCGCGGAAAATCACTAATCAGGTAGAAGAAGTAAATAGAGTAGTATATGATATTACTTCTAAGCCGCCGGCTACTATTGAATGGGAGTAACCTTAATAAATGGAGAATGATAAATGATAAATGAAAAACCCCTAGGGAGATTGGAGAGTATAGTTCGGGTTAGAGCGTATGAAATATAAATTAATTTATTAATTATTTGTATTGGGTTGAATTTTGTAGAAGATTATGCTAATATTATACTGAAAAAAGGTTGTAAGTTTATTGCTGCTTTTAAACTTAATTGACAATTAAAAATAAATAAACTAATAAAAAATTAATTGTCAATTAATTTTTTATTTTTATAAAGGAGGATTAGATTAAATGAGTGAATTATTAGAATCTTGGTTTGCCCTCGAAGAACATAATACTGACATTAAGACAGAAGTGGTGGCGGGATTAACGACTTTTATGACTATGGCTTATATAATTTTTGTTAATCCCAGTATTTTGTCGGAAACAGGCATGCCTTTTCAGGCGGTAATGATTGCTACTGTTATGTCAGCTGCCTTTGCTACTTTATGTATGGCCTTTTTGGCTAACTACCCGTTTGCGTTGGCTCCAGGAATGGGACTGAATGCTTACTTTACTTACAGTGTAGTAATGGGAATGGGTTTTAGCTGGCAGCAGGCTTTGGGAGCTGTCTTTATTTCTGGTTTTATCTTTTTATTGTTGACTTTAAGCAATATTCGGCAGATGATTGTTAATTCTATGCCTTATACCTTAAAATCTGCTGTTAGTGCGGGAATTGGTCTGTTTATTGCCTTTATCGGTATGCAGAATGCAGGAATAGTTGTCAATAGTGATGCTACGTTGGTGACAATTGGTGACTTGACTAATCCGGCTACTGTACTGGCCTTAGTAGGCTTAGTAATTACAGGTTTATTAATGGCTAAAGAAGTCAAGGGCAGTATTTTAATCGGGATTGTGGCGACTACTTTATTGGGAGTTCCCTTGGGAGTAGCTGAGCTGCCTGGGCAGATAATTGAGATTCCTACCTTTGCTGATTGGGCACCAGTATTTATGGAAGCAGATATCATGGGCGCCTTAAGTGAAGGCTTACTAACGATTGTATTTGTTTTCTTGTTTGTAGACTTATTTGATACAACTGGTACTTTGGTAGGAGTAAGTCAGCAGGCTGGATTTCTTGATGAAGACGGTAATCTGCCGAAAGCAGATAGAGCGCTGTTATCCGATTCAATTGGAACGATGGGTGGTTCTTTAATGGGAACGCCGACGGTTACTACCTATGTTGAATCTGCTGCTGGAGTTGCTCAGGGTGGAAGAACAGGTTTAACTGGATTAGTAGTAGCCCTTTGTTTTATTTTATCTGTCTTTTTCAGTCCGGTCATTTCCATTGTACCGTCAGCAGCTACGGCTCCAGCTTTAATTATAGTTGGGTGTCTGATGCTCAGAAATATTGTTAAAATTGAATGGAGCGATATTGCGGAAGCTCTGCCGGCATTTGTCACGATTATTGCGATGCCGTTTACTTATTCGATTGCTACTGGAATTTCATTAGGGTTTATTTTATATCCTATCATTAAGTTTTTCCATGGTGAGGGAGACGATGTCCACTGGATAGTATATGTATTATGTGTACTATTTATTGCTAAATATATTTTCTTGCCTAACGTTTAAAAGCAAATTATCATTTTTCAGCACGGGCAGTTGGCCCGTGCTTTTTTCTATATTAATGTCGGAAAATGCAGGATAATACTGGTGATGTATAGAAATATAAATTTCAGAGTCACCTTGCTGTTGTATTGGTCTAACTATTTTAAAGTTCAGATGAAGGAGGTTGCTTATATGAGCAATAACGAAAGTGAGATTCTGCTTGAGAGTGGAACGGGAGAGCTGGAAGTCCTTAAGTTTAAAGTAAAAGGGGTTTATTATGCAATTAATGTGATTAAAGTAAAAGAAATTTTGGAGATTGATTATGAGGAAGTAGAACCTTTACCGTCTCAACCGCCGGCAATACGTGGAGTAACTAATGTTAGAGGGGAAGCTGTTACGGTAATTGATTTGACTCGCTATCTAGATGCTGAACGAGAAGCGAATAAGGGCGAAGTAAAAGACGACACTAAAAGTTATATGATTTTAACTGAATTTAATCAAATGAGGACTTTATTTGCAGTGGATGAGGTAATTGAAATTGAGCGGGTTAAGTGGAATGAGATTGATGAGCCTAATCAATTAATGGGCAATTTGGTTAATGGGGTTATCAGGCTGGAGGAACAACTGATTAATTTTCTTGATTTTGAAAAGATAATGGCTGATTTGCGGCCTAATATATCGATGTCGCCGGGAGCAGCAGAAGATTATAATGTAGAACATGAACATAAGGAAGAGCGGGAGAATATCAAGTTAGTATTAGCTGAAGATTCGCCAACTATTCGGGATGTACTGAAGGGAGTTTTAAAAGAAGCTGGTTATACTAATTTGAAGATATTTAATGATGGAGAACGGCTGTGGGATTATTTAATGGATCTTAAAGAAAATGATGGAAGGGAAGGCACCATCTTGAACCATATTCAGGGTTTGATTACGGATATTGAGATGCCTCAATTAGATGGTCATACTTTGATTAGACAGATAAAAGATGATGCCTATCTTAGTGATTTGCCAGCCATGATTTTTTCTTCCTTAATTACTGAAAATCTACGCCATAAAGGAGAAGAAGTAGGTGCGGATGCTCAGATAAGCAAACCAGAAATTGATAATTTAATTGTAGAATTAGATGAGCTAGTACTGGAAGAGTAGAGGCCAACTTAAAAGTTGGTCTTTTTATTTTAAAAGAATATTTTTCCGATTTAAAGCACTAAATTACTGGTTAAAAAGAAGATAATTTATTATAATAAAAAGTAACAACTAGTAGGGGGGATTAGATGAATGACTTAAAAGATGAAGTTACTGATCAGTTATTTGAGGCTATCTTATCTCTGCAGAATAAAGAAGAATGCTATAAGTTTTTTGAAGATATATGTACTGTTAAGGAAATAGAAGCTATGGCGCAGCGGTTGAAGGTGGCTCGTATGTTAAAGGAAGGAGCAACTTATGATCAGGTAGCCGAACAGACAGGAGCCAGCACGGCTACTATCAGTCGAGTAAAGCGGTACTTGAATTATGGCGCAGACGGTTATAACTTAATTTTAGGCCGAATATTGGAAGCGGAAACTGAGGAGGAGTAAGATGCCGACTATAAATCAACTCACCTATCAGGGTTGGCAGGCTTATGAGTTAAAGAATGAAAACCTTAGTTTAATAATAGTTCCGGAATTGGGCGGTAGGGTTGTTAGTTTTTCGCGGCAGGGGATAGATTTATTATATACGATGCTTAGCCTGCGGGGAAAGACTTATGATTTAGAAGGTATAGCCGACATAGCAGCTTATCGGCAGAAGCTAGATTATCTGCCGCCGGGGGGCTATAAAACTTGGTTAGCTCCTCAGTCGGACTGGGAGTGGCCGCCTTATCTTGATTTAGCGGTAGGGAAATATGAAGTTGATTATAGTCAGACTGAAGGACAGGCAGAATTGGAGTTGACTAGTCCTGTCTGCCGAGAAAGCGGGATGCAGTTTAACCGCCGGATTAGTTTAGCAGCTGCCCAAAGTCAGGTGCAGATAGTTCAGAAAATGAAAAACTGCAGGGCGCAAAAGCAAGAGTGCGGACTCTGGGATGTAACTCAACTGGCGGGGCAAGGGCAGGTGATTTTTCCGCTGCCGATAGAAGATGATCTGGAAAGCTTAAGTGAGGAAGTTCCTGAGCAATTAATTGATTTCAAATTGATTAATGACCAGCTCTATGTGATAATTGACTGCCCCGGTGAGGTTGAGTTTAAAGTAGGAACCTATTTTTCTGCCGGTTGGGTTTTGGCAGTGGTGGCCAGAGAAGAACAAGTAGTAGGTTATTTAAAGACCTTTCCAGTTTTTCCCGAGGCTGAATTCGGCCACGGCTGTGCTTTAGAAGTATTTGATACCTATAAGTTTGACTATTTTGAGGTGGAGGTGCACGGGCCAAAGACTGAATTAACTGCGGGAGAAGAAACCGGATTTACCGAAAATTGGGATCTGTTCTGCTGGCCACAGGAGAAAGGATTAGCCGCAGTTATAGAAACGGTAGAAAACAATTTACCATAATTTTTTATCATAATATTTTCTGCTTCCGGATAGTCTAAAGAATAGCGGTAGGTTAAGTATTTATTTTGTTAGTGGGGTGGATGAGAGGTGCAGATTATTCATGCTACTTTTGATGCGGGGGAAGGTGAGGAAGCAGTAGAACTATTGGAAAATTTAGGGATGGAGATTGAAGACTATAAGTTAATAGAGTCGGAGACGGGCGATCTGTTAATTATTAATTTATTATACGATAAGGTAGATGTTTTAATTGATAGATTAAAGAGCAGGTTTAATTTTACTAATAATGTCCACCGCAGTCTGATGATTTTTTCGCCGAATACGGTAATCCCCCGGAATAAGGAAAAAGCAGAAAAAGAAAACTACCGGGCAACTCGGGAGACAATCATTACTTACGCCCGGGATAATAGTCAGATTGACGGCCAACTGATATTTTTAGCTATTATGGCCGCAGTGGTAACTACTTTAGGGTTAATTATTAATAATACCCCAGTGATTGTAGGTTCGATGATAATTGCGCCTGTGTTTGGTCCAATTGCTGCTATGGCAATCGGAATAGTCCTGGGGGATCTTAAATTATTGGGCAGAGGTTTGCTGGCGGAATTAACCGTAGTAGTTATTGCGGTTATGGCCGGTGTTATTTTCGGCAAAATTATGCCTAATGTAGCGATTAATCACGCTCTTAAGGTGCGGATGTTTCCTACTTTACCGGACTTGCTGGTGGCTATGGCGGCCGGAGGGGCAGGAGCATATGCCCTAATCAAGAATGTTAAGTCCCAGCAGCTAGTGGGAGTAGTAATTGCCGCGGCTTTAATTCCAGTGATGTCAGCTATCGGGATTGGCGTTTCTTTAGGTAATTGGGACTTAATTAAAGGCGCAGGGCTGTTATTATTCGGCAACTTTTTTGCTTTATTATTGGCTATTATTTTAGTCTTTTATTTTAAAGGACTTAAACCGCAGTGGTGGTATGCCTCTACAGCAGAGCGGGTGATTAAACGGAGTTTGATTATTTTAACTATTTCGGTGGTGATGTTGACTTTACCTCTGTCGGCTATTACTTATCAGCGGATGATCAAGGAAGAACCGGAAGATATGGTTCGTGAGGTATACCGGACAGAATTTGAAGATAAATTGGAAACTCGCTTATTTTCCATTAATGTTAATCAAGAAGAGAAGCGAGTGGAAGTAGTTTTTTATAC
>CAYFUT010000038.1:0-25521 GCA_964346395.1 uncultured Halobacteroidaceae bacterium | reverse complement strand
AGTATATGGCAATTATTATTCCTGGACGAATGTTAATGCCGGCTTATAAGCGGTTGAAATTATTACCTCGTAACTTATCGCGAGCACTAGAAGACGGCGGAACATTAGTTGCACCACTAGTACCATGGGGCTTGTCCGGAGCATTTATGACGGGAGCGTTAGGAGTAGAAACAGTGCAGTATATTCCGTATGCAGTACTTTGTTATATCACGCCGATAATTTCTATAATTTATGGCTTTACTGGTTTTTCCATGATGTATGAAGGTGATGTAGAAGGAGATGCTGGTTACGCGGCTCGAGAAGAAGAATTAACTGAGAAACAAAGTTAACTAAAAGTAATAAACTGATTTAAATTATAGCAGCCTATATAACTTAGGAGGTATTATATAATCTTATAATACTTAGGCTGCTTCCTAATTTACATCATTCAAAAGGAGGGAGCAGCTAACCAATGAAGAAAGAAGATTTGATATTAATTAATGGCGAAATTATTACTTTAAATAATAAAGATGAAATAGCAGAAGCGGTAGCAGTAGAAGATGGTTTGATTACAGAAGTGGGAAGTAATGAAGAGATAAAAAGTTTAGCTGATAATAATATGAAAGTAATTGATTTAAAAGGGAAAACTGTAGTCCCCGGCTTTATTGATGCGCATGTTCATTTTATGCAGACCGGATTGGATAAGATTTTTGTTGATTTGACAGAAGCTGATACCAAGCAGGAGATGCTCAATCTACTTAAGGAACGGGCACAGAAAAAAGAAGCTGGCGAGTGGATTTATGCTGCCGGGTTTGATGATGATAAATTTGCCGATAAGAAGCCGCCTACCAGGTGGGAAATAGATGAGGTAGTTGCCGATAATCCAGTCTGGTGTAATCGAATTGATAGTCATTCGTGCACTGTAAATAGTGAAGCGTTAGAGCTATTAGATATTCCAGCAGATATGCCGGGAGTAGATACCAATGAAGCGAGAGAAAAAACAGGAGTTATTAGAGATGAAGCTAATTCGGAAGTGCGCACCAAAGTATTAGGTATGGTGACCAAAGAAAAAAGACTAAAAGCTATGAATATAGCTACCGAAATTGCTTTAGAAGCTGGGATTACAACTGTGCACAGTATGGAAGGCGGTAGATTATTTAGTCATTTAGATGTGGAAACTTTACTGGAGAAAAGAGCCGAAAATCCGCTGTATATAGTTGTTTTTAATCAGACCAAGGATGTAGACCGCGTACTTGATTTAGGTTTAGAACGGATTGGCGGTTGTATTATTCTGGATGGTTCGTTCGGTTCGCATACGGCAGCCCTGCTGGAACCGTATGAAGATGATCCGAATACGAATGGAAAACTGTATAATACTCAGGAAGAAATTGACGAATTTATTTTAAGGGCTCATAAAGAGGGACTGCAGGCTACGTGCCATGCTATCGGTGATCGGGCTATTGAACAATTATTAACTGCTTATGAAAAGGCGCAGGCGGAATATCCCCGCGAAGATGCGAGACATAGGATTGAACACAGTGAGTTAATCAATCAGAAACAGATAAAAAGAGCTAATGAATTGGGAGTAACTTTATCGATGCAGCCGGCCTTTGAACATTATTGGGGCGGACTTGACGGAATGTATGGAACTAGATTAGGTGAAGAAAGAGCTAAAAAGACGAATCGATATCGAGATATTCTGGAGGCTGGCTGTTTACTGGCAGGAGGTTCCGATAGTGATGTGACGCCGATGAATCCATTATTGGGGATTCATGGAGCAGTTAATCATTCCAATGAAGAACAGCAATTAGAAGTTAAGGAAGCATTGAAGATGTTTACTATTAATGCTGCTAAATCGGTATTTGAAGAAGATATAAAAGGAACAATTGAGCCCGAGAAAATGGCTAATTTCACTGTTCTCGATAAAAATTTATTGACGGTACCTAAAGACGAAATTAAAGATATCAATATTGAACAGACAATTATTGATGGTGTGACTTATTATTCTAGTCAGGAGGGATAATCATGGAAGAAGTTGTTATTAGAGTTAGAATGAGTTCTCATGATGCCCATTACGGCGGGGGATTGGTTGATGGAGCTAAAATGTTAGAATTATTTGGCGATGTAGCAACTGAATTGTTGATCAGACAGGATGGCGATGAAGGGTTATTTGTGTCTTATGATAATGTGGAATTTACTGCTCCGGTATATGAAGGAGATTATATAGAAGCTACTGGTCAAATTACTGAATTAGGTAATTCATCTCGTAAGATGGAGTTTGAAGCTAAAAAAGTAATTAGTTCTCCCGAAGATGATAGTTTACCAGCTTCCGCTCGGGATGTATTGGAGGAACCGGTTGTGGTAGCTAAAGCTAGTGGAACTTGTGTAGTACCGGAAGATAAACAAAGAAGTTAACTGAGGAGGGACTAGAAGATGGATAAATTAATAATAACTGCTGCTTTAACAGGGGCAGAAGTAACGCAAGAACAGCAGCCTAATCTGCCGATAACACCGGAAGAAATTGCAGAAGCAGCAGAAAAAGCATATAAGGCAGGAGCTTCGATAGTTCACGTTCATGCTAGAGAAGATAATGGAGATCCCACACAAGATTATGAAAAATATAAGGCAATAAAAGAAAAAGTAGAAGCTAGGTGTCCAGTTATTTTTCAACCTTCTACCGGGGGAGCTACCTGGCATAGTGCTGAAGAGCGGCTACAGCCAGTTGAATTAAAGCCAGAGATGGCAACTTTAAGTACGGGAACGTGTAATTTCGGCAGTGATGTATTTATGAATTCCTGGGAGTATATGAAGAAATTCGCTACTAAAATGAAGGAGTATGGCGTCAAACCAGAACTTGAAGTCTTTGAACCAGGGATGATCAAGAATGCTAAACAGTTGGTTAAGAAAGATTTGGTGGAACCGCCGCTTCATTTTGATTTTGTCTTAGGAGTTCCCGGTGCCCTAGGAGGTAGTGCGAAGAATTTAATGTTTATGGTAGACAGTATTCCGGAAGGTTCTACCTGGACAGTAGCCGGAATTGGCAAGCATGAGACACCGTTGGCAGCGATTGCGATTGCTATGGGCGGTCACGTGCGGGTTGGTTTTGAAGATAATATTTATTACTCGAAAAATGAGTTAGCCACTAGCAATGCCCAACTAGTAGACAGAGTCACTAGAATTGCTGATGAATTAGATAGAGAAGTAGCTACACCAGATGAAGCGCGGGAAATTTTAAATATTAAGTAATATCAGGGGGGTTGTAAAATGGGTAAGGTAGTAGAACTGGAAGCAGCATTAGATAAAATTGATGATGGTGCGAGCGTAATGATTGGCGGCTTTATGTCCTGCGGAACGCCCAGAGGAATAGTAAAAGGACTGGAAGAGCGGGAAGTTAAAGAGCTAACAATCATTGCTAATGATGCTGGTTATCCTAATGATGGTATCGGAAGATTAGTCTGTAATCACCAGGCTGAAAAATTAATTGCTAGTCATATCGGCTTAAATCCGAAAGCAGGAGATCAGATGAATGATGGAGAGCTGGATGTGGATTTAATTCCCCAGGGAACGTTAGCAGAGAGGATTAGAGCTGCGGGAACTGGTTTAGGCGGTTTTTTAACTCCTACCGGCGTTGGAACGGTAGTTGAAGAAGGAAAAGAAAAAATAGAAATTGATGGGGAAGAATATCTTTTAGAACTTCCGCTGGAGGCAGAATTCGGTTTAGTTAAGGCTTGGAAGGCAGATAAAAAAGGAAATCTTATTTACCGTAAAAGTGCGAGAAACTTCAATCCCTTAATTGCTATGGCGGCTGAGGAAGTAATAGTAGAAGCCGAAGAAATAGTGGAAGTTGGGGAGCTAAACCCTAATGAAGTAATGACTCCGGCTGCTTTTGTAGATTTAATTGTTGGAGGTGGGAAATAATGGATAAGCAGAAGAAAAGAGAGTTTATTACTAAACGAATTGCTCAGGAATTAGAAGATGGAGATGTAGTTAATTTAGGTATCGGGATGCCGACAATGGTAGGAGATTATGTACCGGAAGATGTAGATATTACTCTCCAGTCGGAAAATGGATTTTTAGGCTTAGGACCGGCTCCCAAAGAAGGAAAAGAGGATAAAGATTTAGTTAATGCTGGCGGGGAGCCGGTAACTATTAAGGAAGGCGGTGCCTTTTTTGATAGTGCTGACTCCTTTGGTATTATCCGCGGCGGTCATGTGGATGTTACTGTGTTAGGTGCTCTTCAGGTGGATGAAACAGGTAATTTAGCTAACTGGATGATTCCGGGCAAGTTAGTCCCCGGCATGGGCGGTGCTATGGATTTAGTAGTTGGCGCTCAACAGGTGATCATTGCGACTATGCATACTATCAAAGGGGAGAAACCTAAGATTCTGCAGGAATGTTCACTACCGTTAACTGCTAAAAAAGAAGTAGATTTAATTGTTACGGAAATGGCAGTTATTGAGGTTGCAGAGGATGAGTTGGTCCTAAAAGAAATCAATCCTGATTATAGTGTGGAAGAGGTAGAGGCAGCAACTGAAGCTGAATTGACTATTGCTGATAAGCTAATTGATATGAAGGTTGAGTAATAAGCTAGGGGTTGAAAAATAACTAATATATCTTTAAGGGGGATATAAAATGACAGAGATTGTGATTGCAAGTGCTAAACGAACGCCAATGGGCAGTTTTGGTGGGGTATTTAAAAAAGTTTCGGCAATTGATTTAGGAAGTA
This sequence comes from uncultured Halobacteroidaceae bacterium, assembly GCA_964346395.1. GTDB lineage: Bacteria > Bacillota > Halanaerobiia > Halobacteroidales > Halobacteroidaceae > CAYFUT01. The sequence goes on along the minus strand of CAYFUT010000038.1, from coordinate 20,816 downwards.
CAGCAATTGAAGCTGCGGTAGAAGAAGCGGGAATTGAAAAGGACGATGTAGACGAAGTGATTATGGGGAATGTACTGCAGGCCGGCTTAGGACAGAACCCCGCCCGCCAGGCGTCCATTAATGCTGGTATTCCGCAAGAAGTTCCAGCCGTTACAATTAATAAAGTCTGCGGTTCCGGTTTGAAAGCAGTCAATTTAGCTGCGCAGGCAATTAAAGCTGGCGATGGTGATGTATTTGTTGTCGGCGGCATGGAAAACATGAGTCAAGCGCCTTATGTTCATAATAATGCCCGCTGGGGAGAGACAATGGGTAATGGCGAATTAGTAGATGTAATGATTAATGACGGCTTATGGTGTGCTTTTAATGACTATCATATGGGGCTTACTGCTGAAAATGTAGCCCAACAGTGGGATATTAGCCGAGAAGAGCAGGATAAATTTGCGGCAGCAAGTCAGCAGAAGGCTGAAAAAGCTCAAAATGAAGATAAGTTTCAGGATGAGATAGTACCGGTTGCAGTACCACAGCGAAAAGGAGATCCAGAGCAGGTTAATAAAGATGAATATCCCCGCGCAGGAGTTACTGCTGAAGGATTAGCTAACTTGAGTCCGGCCTTTAAGAAGGAGGGAACAGTAACCCCGGGTAATGCTTCGGGAATTAATGATGGAGCAGCTGCTTTAGTAGTCATGACGAAAGAAAAAGCAGAAGTTCTAGGAGTTGAACCACTGGCTACTATTCAAGCTTATGCTTCCGCAGGTGTAGACCCTAAAATTATGGGCACTGGTCCTATTCCGGCGACTAGAAAAGCTTTAGCTCAGACAGATTTAACAGTAGATGATATGGAGCTTATTGAAGCTAACGAAGCGTTTGCTTCTCAATCTTTAGCAGTCATGAAAGAGTTAGAGCTTGACCAAGAAAAAGTGAATGTCAATGGGGGAGCTATTGCTCTCGGTCATCCGATTGGAGCCAGTGGAGCTAGAATTTTAATTACTCTACTTTATGAAATGGAGAAGCAGGATTCTAAACACGGGTTAGCTACTTTATGTATCGGCGGCGGACAAGGAGCTGCTACAGTAGTAAAAAGATAGTTAACTATGAGTTGTGAGTTATGAGCTGAATCAAAATTTTAATCTAACTAAAAGTTTATACTTTTGTTTTGGCTTATAGCTCATTCTGCGAGTTTTACAGAAACTTTCTTGAAGAAAAAATATTTGCTCACATCTCATAGCTCACAGCTCAAATCATAAAATAGGGGGGAGAATATGCAACAAATAGCTGTTTTAGGAGCAGGCACTATGGGTAGTGGCATAGCCCAGGTAATTGCTCAGAGCGGATACGAAGTTATTTTGCGGGATATAGATGAAGAGACAGTAAGTAGTGGATGGGAAGTAATTAATAAGAACTTAACCCGCAGCGTAGATAAAGATAGATTAACGGAAGCGGAAAAAGAGGAAACTTTGGCCCGGCTAACTACTACTACAGAGCTAGAAGCGGTAGCAGATGTTGATTTAGTTATTGAAGCTATTATAGAAGACATGGAAATCAAACAGGATGTATTTAGTAAGTTAGATGAGGTATGTAAGGAAGAGACTATTCTGGCAACTAATACTTCTGCTTTGAGTGTCACGGAATTGGCTACAGCAACGGAAAGGCCGGAGCAAGTGATAGGGATTCATTTCTTTAATCCGGTGCCGGTCATGAAACTAGTAGAGTTAATCCGCAGTTTGACTACTGCTGAGGAAACTTTTGCTCAGGTAGAATCCTTTATAGAGGAGATCGGTAAAAAGCCAGTAGAGGTAGAAGAAGCCCCGGGTTTTGTAGTTAATAGATTGCTGATTCCAATGTTAAATGAAGCGGCTTATCTACTCCACGAGGGAGTAGCTGAGAAAAAAGATATAGATACGGCAATGAAGTTAGGAGCTAATCATCCGTTAGGTCCGCTGGCTTTAGCTGATTTGATTGGTTTAGATGTTTGTTTAGCAATTATGGAAACTTTACAGGAAGAGCTAGGCGAGCCTAAATACCGCCCCTGCCCGCTGTTGAAAAAGAAAGTAAGAGCAGGCCAACTAGGCAAAAAGACGGGACAAGGTTTCTATAGTTACTAGAGATTGAGGCTGAGGTTAAGTTTGAGCAGACCAGAGAACCAGGGGTTTGCTCAAACTTAAACTTGATTTACTATTCATTTGACAATTGCTTTTAAGACTAGGGGGGGATAAAATGGAGTTTTCCAATTTAGACCTAAAGTATAAGGAAGACTGGGCAGTAGTTAAGATTGACCGTCCCCAGGCTTTAAATTTTCTCAATCAAGAAGTGTTACGGGAGTTAAAGCAGGCCATTACTAACTTAGAGCAGGATAGTGAAGTTAAAGTAATTGTAATTACCGGAGCTGGAAAAGCTTTTGTAGCCGGAGCGGATATTGCTGCCATGAAGGAGATGGATAGTTTGGCGGCCAAAGAATTTTCTAAGTTAGGCCATAAAACTTTTGCTGCTATTGAAGAAAGTTCAAAACCAGTAATTGCAGCAGTTAATGGTTTTGCTCTGGGTGCCGGCTGTGAATTAGCTTTAGCCTGTGATTTGCGAGTTGCTTCGGAACGGGCTAAATTTGGGCAGCCGGAGATAAATTTAGGGATTATTCCTGGTTTCGGTGGTACCCAGCGGCTAGCGAAAGCTGTGGGTGAAGCAAAAGCAAAGGAATTAATTTTTACCGGACAGCATATTAAGGCGGAAGCTGCTTTGGAGATTGGACTAATAAATAAAATTACTGAAAAAGATAAATTAATGGCTGAGGTAGAAAAACTAGCATCTCAGATAGCAAGTAAATCAGCAGTAATGCTTAACTTGGCTAAAGAAGCAGTTAATGAGGGATTAGAGAAGGAAATAGCCGAAGGTAGCAAACTGGAGGCTAATTTATTTAGTCTCTGTTTTAGCACTCAAGATCAAAAAATAGGAATGGAAGCTTTTTTAAACGATGAGCAAGCTGATTTTGTAGATAAATAGTCCAGGGAGGAGATAAACTATGGATTTTGCAGAAATTAAAGAAATTTGGGGTTGTACTAAAGAAGAATGGGAAGACTGGGAATGGCAGTTAAACAATAGTATTGTTAATGCCCAGCAGTTAACAGATAAGTTTGATATTCCGGAAGAGGAAGCAGCAGACATTAAAGAGGCAGCTGATATTTTTCCGATGGCGATTACTCCTTATTACGCTTCGTTAATTGATTTTGAAGATGAAATGTGCCCGATTAGAATGCAGGCTATTCCTAGACAGGCGGAATTACAAAAGTCGCGAGTAGATATGGAAGATCCGCTGCATGAGGATGCTGATTCACCGGTACCGGGAGTGACACATAGGTATCCGGATCGGGTTTTATTATTGGTGACCAATAAATGTTCTATGTTCTGCCGCCACTGTACTAGAAAGCGGAAAGTAGGCGACAGCAATAGTATAGTTGATTTAGAGCAAGTAAAAGAAGGTATTGAATATATCAGAAATACTCCGGAAGTACGGGATGTCTTAATTTCCGGTGGTGATCCTTTATTGCTGGATACAGACATGCTGGAAGAGATCATTATTGAGCTTGAAGAAATTCCGCATGTAGAAATTATTAGAATCGGTAGTCGAACGCCGGTTGTGCTGCCGCAGAGGATAACTGATGAATTGGCTAATATGTTAAGTAAACATGCTCCTATCTGGTTAAATACTCATTTCAACCATAAACGTGAGCTAACTGATCGGGCAAAAGAAGCGTTAGCTAAACTAGCTGATGCAGGAATTCCGTTGGGGAATCAAACGGTATTGCTGCGGGATGTAAATAATTGTCCGTTTATTATTAAAGAGTTAGTGCAGGAACTAGTCAAGAATAGAGTTCGCCCTTATTACTTATATCAGTGTGATTTGTCCCGCGGGATTGAACATTTCCGCACTTCTATTTCTACGGGAATTGAAATTATGGAAGCTTTAGTCGGCCACACCTCTGGTTTTGCCCGGCCGCAGTATGTAGTAGATGCTCCCGGCGGCGGAGGAAAGATACCAGTGGGCCCTAATTATGTTGTTTCTTCGTCCAGTAAAAAGACAGTCCTGAGAAATTATGAGGGAGTAATTACTACTTATACTGAGCCGGAAGTTAAAGAAAGTGAATGTCCCCCTAACTGTAAAGTTTGTGACGATGTAGATGGTGAGGAGCTAATTGGGGTGCATAAATTACTATCAGATACAAACCAGCAAATCAGCCTTAAACTCAATTAGATATTCCTATGAAAAGAAATTAATTGTGAAAATATATATTAAGTTGCCCTGTATGGTTGGAAACCACAAGTTTAAGGTGGAGATTGAGTAATTTTTAGAAACAATGCTTCTAATGTTTACTCAATCTCCACCTCAGCCTCAGCCTTACTGCAATAGACTTAGAAAAAGTAGATCAATTGAAGAAATTCTGCTTATGATTAAGTATTGAGATCCAGAAATAAGTTAATAAAGGGGGAGCACCAATGGATTATTTATTTGGGCCAATTCCTTCCCGGCGGTTAGGGAGGTCTTTGGGAATTGATTTGCTGCCGTATAAGACATGCACTTTAGATTGTGTCTATTGTGAATGCGGTTCAACTACTAACTGTACTCGTAAACGAAAAGAATATGTACCGACTGAGGAAGTAATTGCTGAATTAGATCAATATTTAAGCTCGGCCCCGGATTTAGATTTCATTACTTTTTCCGGTTCTGGGGAGCCGACTTTACACAGTAAGATTGAGGAAATAATCGAGTTTATTAAGACTAATTATTCGCAGTATAAAGTAGCTTTATTAACTAATGCCACTTTATTTACTAATCCCCAAGTCATAGAAGAAGTAACAGAAGTTGATGTTATAGTTCCTTCTCTAGATGCTGTGTCGGAAGCTGTGTTTCAAAAAATAAATAATCCTGCCCCCGAATTAACCAGTGAAGAAGTTATTTCTGGGCTAGCGGAGTTAAGAAAAAATTATTCGGGACAGCTCTGGCTGGAAATGTTCATGATTCCGAAGGTGAATGATACGGGAAGAGAGATTGAATTGTTCAGGGAAACAATTGTTCGCCTTGACCCGGACCAAGTTCAGTTAAATACCTTAGACCGGCCGGGAGTAAAAAGCTGGGTGCTTCCTGTTTCTCGGCCGAAGCTAAAGACGTTAGCTATTTATCTGGGGGATAAGGCAGAGGTAATTGGAGTTGATACTGCTGCTTTTGATGAATTTGAAGCAGAGATAAAAGATAGAATTATGGATTTATTGGTTGATAAAGCAATGACTAAGCAGCAGTTGGCCTGGGAATTAGACTGTGGAGTTACTGAAATAAGTAAATACATTACGATTTTGTTAAAGTTAGACTTATTAGAAACTAAAAAAGATAGAGAGCGGATTATATATGAATGCAATATAGAGCCTAAACTGGTAAAATCAAGTTAAGGTAAGTTTAGCTAAAACCTGTAGGGGGGATTAAAAATGAAAGAAAAAAAGTGGGATCAGTTGAGACCGGTCTGGGCAGAGATAGATTTAGATGCTATTGTGAAAAATATGCAAAAAATTAAGGAACTGAAAGATCCGGAAGCAGAACTATTGGCGGTAGTTAAAGGAGACGGCTACGGACACGGAGCAGTAGAAGTCTCGCAGACAATGCTGGAAAATGGAGTGGATAGACTGGGCGTAGCTATTTTAGAGGAAGCTAAAGAGTTAAGAAAGGGAGGCATTGAAGCTCCTATTTTAACCCTAAGTCCGATGTATGAACCGCAGATTCCGGAATTTGTAGAGTATAATATAACTCCGTTTATTACTAGAGTAGAGATGGCGGAAGCTATTGCTGAGTACGGACGGAGTATTGAACAAGTAGTAGATATTCATATTAAATTAGATACTGGAATGGGGAGATTAGGTTTTTTACCTGAGGAAGCTGTAGCCAAAGTAAAACAGATTGATCAATTAGACTATGTTAATATTGAAGGGGTCTGCAGTCATTTACCAAAGGCTTATGCTGATGGAAAGGAAGCTAAAGAGTATACCAAGCAGCAGATAGCTAAATTTAAAGAACTAGTGGATAAGATAGAAGCGGCGGGAATTGAAATCCCAATCAAACATTTGGCTAATAGTGCGGGAATTTTGGAATATCCGGAGAGTAATTTTGATATGGTGAGATCAGGGATTATTAATTACGGGTTATGGCCGTGCATCAAACAGAAAGCCAACCGCCTGGCTGAAGAATTGGATATTGAATTTGATCCTGCCTTACAGCTTAAGGCTGAGATAGCTTATACTAAAGAACTGCCGGCTGATTACGGAATTAGTTACGGCGGTGAATTTGTTACTTCCGAGCCAACTAAAATTGGAGTTGTTCCGCTAGGTTGGGGGGATGGTTATCCAAGATTTTTAACTCATAAAGGAGAAGTAATCATTAATGGACAGCGGACAGATATTCTAGGAGTTATCTGTATGGATCAGTTAATGGTTGATTTAAGAGAAATGCCGGAAGTTGAAGCGGGAGCAGAAGTTTTACTGGTCGGCACCGATGAATTAAGTGCCTATGAGGTAGCTGATAAGATCGGCAGCATCAATTATGAGATTGTGACTAGAGTTGGCCCGCGGGTACCTAGAGTTTATACCAAAGATGAGGAAGTAGTGAAAGTTAAAGCTACTACCAAACAGGAAGTAAAATAATTACGATAGGTTCTAATCAAATTGTTTGTACTGAAGCAGCTAGTAAGCAAACAAAACAGAGGGTTAAACCAAACATTCTCCTTCTGCTTAATTTTAAGTAGGAGGGGGATGTTTAAGTAGGTAAGGGAATTATTTTTTAATTAATTAAGTTAATGTATTCACTTTCACAAACAGTAAAAGATATTAGAGGAGGAAAAAGGATGGATTTTGAGTTAACAGAAGAACAACAGATGATTAGGAAAGTAGTGAAGGATTTTGCAGAGCAAGAAGTGGACCCTATAGCAGCTGAAATTGATGAAACTTGTGAGTTCCCGGAAGAGAATGTAGAAAAAATGGGTCGAGCTCATATGTTAGGAGTTCCCTTTCCGCAGGAATATGGAGGGGCAGGTGCAGATACTTTAAGTTATGTACTTACTGTCGAAGAATTATCATATGCTTGTGCTACTCATGGAGTGATTTGTTCGGCTCATACTTCCTTAGGAGCGCATCCGATTTATAAGTTTGGAACTGAAGAGCAGAAAGAAAAGTATTTACAGCCGCTAGCTAAAGGAGAAAAAATAGGTGCTTTTGGCTTGACCGAGCCCAATGCCGGCACTGATGCGGCTAGTCAGGAGACTACTGCTGTCTTAGAGGGTGGTGAGTACGTACTAAATGGTAATAAAATTTTCATTACTAATGCGGGAGCAGCCGATATATTTATTATTTTTGCTATGACTGATAAAAGCAAGGGTAGAAAAGGAATTAGTGCTTTTATTGTTGAGCGCAGTAATCCCGGCTTTGATGTAGGGAAGAAAGAAGACAAGATGGGAATTAATGCTTCCGATACGCGGGAATTAATTTTGAACGACTGTCGAATTCCTAAAAATAACTTATTAGGTGCTGAAGGTGAAGGTTATAAAATAGCGATGCAGACTCTTGACGGCGGAAGAATTGGCATTGCTGCTCAGGCTCTGGGAATTGCTCGGAGAGCTTTAGAAGAAACTATTGAATATGCCCAGGAAAGAGAACAATTTGGGCGGTCGATTAGTAAATTCCAGGGTTTGCAGTGGAAAATTGCTGAGATGGGTACCAAAGTAGAAGCAGCGCGTAATTTAGTTTATAAGGCGGCTTTAGCTAAAGATAAGCAGGATAGATTTTCTAAAGAAGCGGCTATGGCTAAATATTATGCTTCGGAGGCAGCGCGAGAAGTAAGTCAGGAAGCAGTACAGATTCACGGTGGCTATGGTTATATTAAGGAATATCCAGTTGAGCGGTTAATGAGAGACGCCAAAATTACAGAAATTTATGAAGGAACAACTGAAGTGCAAAAAATGGTTATAGCTCAATCATTACTAAGCTAAAGGAGGTAAAATAAATGGATATTGTAGTATGCGTCAAACAGGTACCAGATACAAATGAGGTTAAAATAGATCCGGAAGAAGGAACGTTAATTAGAGAAGGAGTGCCTAGTATTATTAATCCGGAAGATAAAAATGGAATTGAAGCAGCAGTTAAATTAACAGAAGAACATGGAGGTACAGTAACAGTTATCAGCATGGGGCCTCCGCAGGCAAAAGAAGCTTTAAAGGAAGCTTTAGCTATGGGGGCAGACGAAGCAATTTTACTGAGTGATAGAGCCTTTGCTGGGGCAGATACTTTAGCTACTGCTTATACACTAACTAAAGGAATTGAGCAGCTGGATAATTACGATTTGATCTTCTGCGGCCGCGAAGCAATAGATGGGGATACAGCCCAAGTTGGCCCGCAGATAGCAGAGAATTTAGGGATTCCCCAGGTGACTTATGCAACTGAATTTGATTTAGAAGGTGACAAAGCAGAAGTAAAAAGAAAGTTAGAAGATGGATACAGCATAGTAGAGACGGAATTACCAATGTTAGTAACGGTTTTGGAGGCAATTAACGAACCGAGATATCCGTCAATTAAGGGAATTGTTGATGCTCACCGAACCCAAGAAGTCAAAGTCTGGGGTGTAGATGAATTAGGAGATGTAGATACCACTAAATTAGGTTTAGACGGCTCACCTACCCAAGTGCGGGATACGTTTGTACCAACTCACGAAAAGAAAGGGGAAATTTTAGAAGGTAACCCCGAAGAAAAGGCTAATGAGCTAATCAATAAATTAAGAGATAATAAAGTAATTTAAAGTATAGATGCGTGATCTTAAAGTGAAGGTTTTAACACTAGCCTGGGAGGGTATTTCGCCTTCCTACAAAATTTTTGTTTATTTCGTTCCACTCCATTTTCGCAAACAAAAATTTCGACGAACATGGAAGTTCTAGTGTCCTGAATACCACACGAGGTGGTTGTTATGAAGGACCGAAAAGTCAGGAGGAAATACCCTCCCAGACTAGATATTATTTGATTTCATTTTAGAGGTACAGAGCTATTTAGATATCTAATTCTAGAATGAAAGCTATTAACAGACCGGTGGTAGGTGGAAATACCCACCTGCCTGGTCAAGTTTGAAGCAATAAATAATATTTTAGACTTGGACAAATAGGTAAAAGGAGGAAATCATATGTTAACTATTTTAGAAGAAGAATGTACTGGCTGTAGTATATGCGTAGAAAAATGTCCATTTGATGCATTAGAGATGAAGAATGGAGTCGCAGTAGTGGATGAAGATAAATGTACTTTATGTGGGGTATGTGTAGAAGCTTGTCCCGTAGAGGCAATTGAAATGGAGGGGGAAGAGGCAACTGCGCAGCCCGAAGTAGATTTATCAGCCTATGATGGAGTCTGGGTATTGGCAGAACAGAAAAATAATGAACTGTTGGATGTGTCACTAGAATTGGTAAGTGAAGCCAGAAAGCTAGCTGATAAATTAGAGGAAGATGTTTCGGCAGTAGTAGCTGGTGAAGATATAAAGGAAGAAGCAAAAGAACTGATAGCGTACGGAGCAGATCATGTTTATGTTATAGAAGATAAGGAATTGAAGAATTATAGAACGGGGCCTTATGCTCATGTATTTGCTGAGTTAATTGCAGAATACAAGCCGGAAATAGTTTTATTAGGAGCAACAAATAACGGACGCGATTTAGGGCCGCGGCTGTCTAACCGACTGCAGACGGGGTTGACAGCAGACTGTACTCAATTAGATATAGATGAGGAAAAGGAAATATTATTACAAACAAGACCAGCCTTCGGCGGTAACTTGATGGCAACTATCGTCTGTCCTGATCATAGGCCGCAGATGTCAACAGTGAGACCGGGAGTTATGGAGAAAGCGGAACCTAATTATGATCGAACAGGTGATATTACAGAGGCAGAAGCAGATTTAGGAGATGAAATTAAGTCAGAGATAAAAAATAGAATAGTGAAGATAGGTTCTCATTTACACGATGCAGATATTTTAACCAAGATAAAAGAAGTAGTCAAAGAAGCAAGTGTGGCACTTAATTTAGAAGATGCAGAAATAATTGTTTCGGGCGGACGGGGAGTAGGCAGTCCGGAAGGATTTGAATGTATTGAAGAATTAGCTGACTGTTTAGGCGGTGAAGTAGGAGCCTCTCGGGCAGTAGTTGATGAAGGCTGGATAGATAAGGAACATCAGGTAGGACAGACAGGAAAAAATGTGCAGCCTAAGCTATATATTGCCTGTGGAATTTCCGGAGCTATTCAGCATAGAGCCGGAATGGAAAATTCTGATTATATTGTAGCAGTTAATACCGATAGTGAAGCAGCTATTTTTGATATTTGTGATTACGGTATTGTGGGGGACTTACATGAAATTGTTCCTTTATTGTGCGAAGGATTTAAAGAGGTAATTTAGGGTTAATTAAAAGAGAAAATAGGAGTTGAGAAAAAATTAGTGAAGAAGTGAGGTCCGTAGTGCTCGTAAAAGAATAAGCAGCTGCCGATAACTGTTCCCGTTAAATAGAGAACAATAAGGAAAATTAGAATATCTTGCTGGGAGGAAGTATAGCTTGTAGTTTTAATTGTTAGTCCAGCTATTAAACTTGTCCAGAGCAAGAAAACAAATAAAGCTGACATAGTCCTGCACCCCTTTCTTAATTTTATATTTTACTAGGAAGAGATTTATTTTTCAATTTGTTCAACCTAAAATTTAGAATTAAAAGGGGAGATGAGTTTTTTATCTTATCTCCCCAATTTATTATATTGAAATAAAAAAATAAATATTTATTTTTTTGTAATTATTTATGAAATAAATCGATTAAATTTTAGTAATTTAACCGTATTGAAACTTAAATTAAATTATGATACAATTCGACTGCAGGTAATCAATTTATACTATATATTATCCTATTTTAACTAATATTATATACATTTACTATTTTTATAAATATAATGCGCTGCTAGTAAATTAAATATTGGAATGTTGGGAAGAGGAAAATTTAGTTTCTTGGGATTGTAGGACTAAAGTTAGTTGTAACGCGAGCAAAGCGAAGCTAATGTCATTGATGAAAGTTCTAAATATTTACTTAGGGGGATAAAAACAATGGGAATATTTGATAAGTTAAACTTAAATTTAAAACAGAAGTTAATTGTAATTTTAGTTATTTTGGTTATGGTGCCGCTGCTAGTTTTTGGCGGGATCAGTTATAATCGACAGCGAAAGTCAATTAAAAGTCAGGTGATTGAAAATAATCGAATTTTTGAGGAATATTTAGGGAAAGAGATTAAAAACTATATTAGTGACAATCAAAAACTTCTGCAGTATTTAGCTGCCGATAAAGAAGTTAGAGCAATGGATTCAGAAGCGCAAAAGAGGTTATTTCAGAAATTTAAAAAACAGTATCCGCTTTTTGAAATTATCTATGCTACTGATGTAGATGGTGGACTAACAGGCAGTAGTACGGAGGTAGCGGTTGAGGATTATGATGAGTATAGTTATGCGGATAGAGAGTGGTATCAAATACCACTAGAGAAAGAAAATTTTATTTCGGAAACTGCTTATATTTCTCGAGAAACTAATAATTTATGTCTTACTATTTCGGTACCGATTAAACGAAATGGGGAAGTTGTAGGAGTATTAGGCGGCGATATTAATTTGCAGAAATTACAGGAATTAATTGCTAATGCTGATATCGAAAATAATGGTAATGCTTATTTAGTTGATGGGGCTGGAACTTTAATAGCCCATGAAAATTATAAACGAGTTTCTAACCAGGAAAAGTTAGCGGCTAATCCAGTAGTGAGTAAAATTTTAGAAGGCCAGAATGGAACTCAAATTTATGAGACTAAACAGGGAACAGAAATGTTAGCTGCTTATGAAGCACTGGAAGGATTGGGCTGGGGAGTAGTAGTTCAGCAGCCGGTTGATAAGGCTTTTGCTGGAATAACTAATGTGTTTAAGCAGACGGTGATTTTAATCTTAGCTACTATTGGACTGGCCGTATTAGTTTCGGTATTGATTTCGAGAAGTATAGCTGACCCTATTGTAAAAGCTAGTCAGTTTGCCCAACAGATTGCTGACGGTAATTTGGACTTAGAAGAACTGGATGTAGAAGGCAATGATGAAGTAAACAACCTAGCTGCTGCCCTTAATAATATGCGGGCCAACTTACGGGACATAATAGTTAATGTAAAAGAAACAATTGAAGATTTATCAGCTTACAGTGAAGAGTTATCTGCTTCGGCAGAAGAAGGTAATGCCAGCGTAGAGCAGACAAAAGAGAATATTGAGCAGTTGGCCCAGGGAATTGAACAAGTGTCTGCCAACAGTGAGCAGGTATCCAGCTTGGCTGAAGAAGTTGAAAACCAGATTGGAACTGGAGATGAAAATGTAGCGGAAACTGTAACTAATATTAATGAAATTAATCAGGAAGTAAGCAGGGCAGTGGAAGTTATCCATCAGTTAGATGATTATTCAGGAGAAATTGGGCAGATAGTAGAGTTGATTGAAAATATATCGGAACAGACTAATTTATTGGCTTTGAATGCAGCGATAGAAGCTGCTCGGGCAGGCGGTTCCGGGGAAGAAGGCGGTCAGGGATTTGCAGTGGTAGCTGAAGAAATAAGAGAATTAGCGGAAGAATCGACGGCGGCTACTGATAAAATTGCTGACATAGTGAATAAGATTCAGGAGGAGTCCGATGAAGGACTGCAAGTAATAGAAGAAGTGGATATTAAAGCGGAAACTGGAAAAGAAATTGTCCAGGAAACAGGAGAAATATTTAAGGAAATCAACCGGGCAATTGATAATACCACCGAACAGATTGAAAATACAGTAGCTATTACTCAGCAGTTAGCAGCCAACAGTAGTGAACTGGAAGGAGCTGCCGAAGATGTGGCTCAGATGTCTGAGGAAATAACTAATTCTTCGCAGGAATTGGCGAATATGACTCAGGAGTTACAGGGATTGATTGAGGAATTTAAGCTTTAAAGAAACGTTAATAATATTAAATCAAGTTTAATTAACGATTTGCTGCTCCCTTACATACAATAAAACAAATCAAATTGAGGGGGTGGCTGCTGATGCCTTATGATGACAATTATGTATTTATTGTCTTCTTGATTTTGATTTTATTATTATTGGGAGGAGAGTATTAAAGTAAAAATTTGTCTGTAAGTTAAGGCAGGAGAATTTTCTCCTGCCTTAACTTTTTGCTGTTCCCCTTTTAAAATTAATTAAAATAAGGTATAATATATCCAGTAAGTAGTGGATACAGAAGAGAGAAATGTGGGATTAATGAACTATAAAAACAAATATAGCCGGATGAATCTTAAGGGAGAGGTCATCTCGACCGCCGAAGGGGCAAGAGGAGTTCATTTCCTTTAAACTCTCAGGCACCAGGACCTTAAGGGGACGGCCCTTTGGACTGATTGATGTATCGGAACAGAGGAGCAGGTAGTGGTTAACCGACTGCCTGCTCCTCTGTTTATTTTTTAAAGTAATTAATAGACTGGAAAATGGGGTAGTTGTTGGGTAGGCTGAATTGTCCATAATAATAAGGAGGGACACAACAGTGACTGAAATTGTAAAGCAGACTCCGTTGGTTGATAAGCATCAGGCAGCAGGCGGGAAGCTGGTTCAGTTTGGCGGCTGGGAACTGCCGGCGCAGTATCAAGGGGTAATTGCAGAACACAAAGCAGTGAGAAACAAGGCTGGTTTGTTTGATGTTTCGCATATGGGAGAAATTAAGGTTACAGGTGAGCGGGCAGTTGATTTACTACAGAAAGTGTTGAGTAATGATTTAACACAAGTGGCTGTTAATCAAGCCCAGTATACGATGATGTGTAATCAAGAGGGCGGGGTAGTGGATGATTTGTTGGTTTATCGTTTAGGGGAGAATGAGTATTTATTAGTAGTTAATGCAGTTAACAGCAAAAAGGATTATGATTGGATTAAAAAGAGGCAGGTAGCTGATGTAGAAATTATTGACCAGTCGGAGGAAACAGCTCAATTAGCCCTGCAGGGGCCAACTTCCGAGCAGATTTTACAGCAGTTAACGACGGCTGATTTGGCAGAAATTGATTATTATTGGTTTAAGCAGGAGGTAGAAGTAGCCGGAGTAGAAGCACTTGTCTCCCGAACAGGATATACCGGTGAGGATGGATTTGAAATTTATTGTTCTGCTGAAGAGGTAGAAAAACTGTGGGAGGAAATGTTAGCAGTTGGAAGTGATTATGGACTAGTCCCGGTAGGTTTAGGAGCCCGGGATACCCTGCGTTTAGAAGCCTGCCTGCCGCTTTACGGGCAGGAAGTTGGCCCGGGGCGTAATCCTTTAGCTGCTGGCCTGGGAAAGTTTGTGGCGTTTGATAAAGCAACGGAATTTATCGGTCAGTCGGCTTTAGAAAAGATAAAAAAGAACGGCTGTCAACAGAAATTAGTGGGGATTAAAATGATTGAGCGCGGGGTGCCTAGATCAGGATATACATTAGTTAAAGAGAATAAAGAAATTGGTGAAGTTACCAGTGGAACTTATGCTCCTAGTTTGGAGCAGAATGTAGGTTTAGGGTATGTAGATGCTGAACAGGCTGAAGTAGGAACTGAACTGCAGGTAAAAATTAGAGACCGGAAATGTAAAGCAGAAGTAGTAGATACACCATTTTATAAATAAAAAATGGAGAATGGAAAATGATAAATGATAAATGATAAACAGAGAACAAAAAGTAAAAGAAGAAGGGAACTGGGAAATTTAAAATAATTTGTGTATGAATAAGATTGGTGGGGGAACCTATAAATAATATAGTTAGTTTTGGGAAGCAAGCTGGGTTATAAAACTTGAATTGATTGTATAGCCAGGCTTAAAATTAACTTTAGGGGGAATAGAAATGGAAATTAAAGAAGATCTTTATTATTCGGAAACTCACGAATGGGTACAGGTAGATGAAGATGAGGAAGTGGCTTATTTAGGACTTACTGATTATGCGCAGGAATCACTAGGAGATATTGTATTTGTGGAGCTGCCGGAGGTCGGGGAGCAGTTTGAAGTAGAAAGTCCGGTGGCTGTTATTGAATCAGTGAAGGCGGTATCGGATTTTTATACTCCGGTTAGTGGAGAAATTAAAGCAGTCAATGAAGAATTATATGATGCTCCTGAAAAATTAAATAATGAGCCGTATCAAAGCTGGTTAGTAGCTGTTGATTTATTTACTCCCGAAGAGATGGATGACTTAATGCTGGCTGAAGAATATGAAGAATTTTGTGCTGAGGAGGAGTAAAGGTGAAGTTTCCTTATCTACCGCATACAGAGGAAGATAGACAGAAATTGATGCAGAACCTTGGAATTGATGATATCGAAGAATTGTTTACTGATATACCTGCTGAGATTAAAATTGAGGGCCAACTTCCCCTAGAGCGGCCGCAGTCGGAACTGGAAGTTAAGCGCCGGCTGCGAGAATTGAGTGCGGCTAATGAAGACCTGACTGACTATACATCTTTTCTGGGGGCAGGAGTTTATGATCATTATATGCCCAGTACTATTGATCATATCCTAAGCAGATCAGAATTTTATACAGCTTATACTCCTTACCAGGCGGAAATCAGTCAGGGTTATTTACAGGCTATTTTTGAATATCAGACTATGATTTGTGAACTGACGGGCATGGATGTGGCTAATGCCTCCATGTATGACGGAGCTAGTGCTCTGGCAGAAGCAGCTCTGATGGCTATTGCTGCTAAGCGCCGCCGGAGAACAGAAATAGTAATTTCCGCTGCGGTTAATCCCCAAAGTAAGGAAGTAGTCAGTACTTACTGTCGAGCTAATGATTTAACTTTGACGGAAGTAGACTTTAAGGCCGGAAGTACAGCGCTAGAAACCCTAGCCGAAACAGTAAGTGAGGAAACAGCAGCAGTATTAGTTCAAAATCCTAACTTTTTCGGCCAACTAGAAGATTTAGAGGAATTGGCGGCGGTAACTCACGAACAGAAGGCGCTGTTTGTAGTGAATGCTGATCCTATCTCTCTGGGATTACTGGAAGCTCCTGGCAAGTTAGGAGCTGATATTGTAGTCGGCGAAGGACAAAGCCTTGGTAATCCGCTTAATTTCGGCGGTCCGCACTTTGGCTTTTTTGCTGCCACTGAACGGTACATGAGGAAAATGCCGGGGCGGATTGTCGGTGCCACAGAAGATACCGATGGAAAGCGGGGATTTGCATTAACCCTACAGACTAGAGAACAGCATATTCGCCGTGAGCGGGCTACCTCCAATATCTGTTCTAATCAAGCCCTAAATGCTCTAGCAGCGACTGTTTATTTGACTTTGCTGGGGCCAACCGGCCTGCGGGAAGCAGCTGAGAAGTCATTCCAGAAGGCCCACTATGCAGCTAACCGAATAACTGAGCTAGAAGGCTATGAATTATTGTTTGCTGGGCCTTACGTTAAAGAGTTTGCAGTTAAGTTACCTATTTCAGCGCACAAGCTAAATGATAAATTAAGAGCTGAAGGGATTATTGGCGGCTATGATTTGAGTAGAGATTATCAACTGGAGAATAGTTTGCTGGTAGCTGTTACTGAGAAAAGAACTAAAGCAGAAATAGATAATCTGCTTGACTTTCTGGAGGCGATAACATGAGCGGGGAAAAGAAATTAATTTTTGAACTTGGTAAAGCAGGCCGAACTGGATATTCGCTGCCGCCGACTGAGGTGCCGGAAGTGGATATAGAAGAAAAACTGCCGGCTAAGTATCGGCGGACAGAAGCACCGCAGCTGCCGGAAGTTAGTGAGCCGGAGGCTGTTCGCCACTTCACGGAGTTATCAACTAGAAATCACGGAGTAGACAGCGGTTTTTATCCGCTGGGTTCTTGTACGATGAAGTATAATCCAAAGTTAAATGAAGATATAGCACGCTACGCTGGTTTTCAGCAGACGCATCCGCTGCAGCCGGAAACCATGGTACAGGGAAATTTAGAGCTGATGGCTGATTTAGAGGATAAATTATGTACAATTACCGGAGTTGACAGGTACAGTTTGCAGCCAGCAGCAGGGGCGCATGGTGAGTTGACCGGAATGATGATTATTAAAGCTTATTTAGAAGAGAATGAGTTGACGGAAAAGACAGAAATTATTGTTCCCGATTCAGCTCACGGGACTAATCCGGCCAGTGCTTCCATGGTTGGGTTTGAAGTTGTAGAAGTTGAATCTGATGAGCGGGGTTTGGTTGATATTGAGGATTTACGAGGGGTAGTTAGCGAGCAGACTGCGGGTTTAATGCTGACCAACCCTAATACTTTAGGGTTATTTGAGGAAGATATCCTGGAAATTGCTGCTGCAGTACATCAAGCCGGCGGATTATTATATTATGATGGAGCTAATGCTAATGCTATTTTGGGCAAATCCCGGCCGGGAGATATGGGCTTTGATATAGTTCATTTAAATTTACATAAGACTTTTGGTACTCCGCACGGCGGGGGCGGACCGGGTTCGGGACCGGTAGGAGTAACGGAAGAATTAGCTGAGTTTTTGCCGGTTCCGCTAGTGGCTCAGCAGGGAGATAAATATTATCTTGATTATGACCGGCCGCAGGCTATCGGCAAGGTGCGGTCTTATTACGGAAATTTTGGGGTAACAGTTAAAGCTTATGCTTATCTGTTAGCTTTAGGAGCAGAAGGAGTAGAACAGGTCAGCGAAGATGCAGTCTTAAATGCTAATTATCTGAAAGAAGAACTGAAGGAAGACTATGAACTGCCTTATCCTCGAGTTTGTAAGCATGAATTTGTACTGTCGGGCAGTCAAC
Source organism: uncultured Halobacteroidaceae bacterium (assembly GCA_964346395.1). Classification (GTDB taxonomy): domain Bacteria; phylum Bacillota; class Halanaerobiia; order Halobacteroidales; family Halobacteroidaceae; genus CAYFUT01. Next base: position 3,000 of record CAYFUT010000038.1, on the reverse strand, counting down.
AGGCTGAACAGGGAGTGCAGACAGTAGATATTGCTAAGCGGCTGCTGGATTTTGGTGTTCATCCGCCGACGATTTATTTTCCCCTAATTGTAGAAGAAGCCTTGATGATTGAGCCGACAGAGACGGAAACTGTGGAGACTCTACAGCAGTTTGTGTCAGTTATGAAGCAGGTAGCTGAAGAAGCAGAAACGGAACCGGAAGTAGTGCAGACAGCGCCGCAGCAGGCAGTAGTTAATCGGTTAGATGAAACTAAGGCAGCTCGAGAACCAAAATTAAGATGGAGGGCTGATAATTAGAGTTTGTTTAGCAGCAAACTATTAACATTAGCCTGGGAGGGTTAACTTCCCAGGTTTTTTATTATGCCTTAGTAATTGAAACTGATAAGGATATAGAAGCAGTGAAGACTTTACTGGAACAGGGCTATGAGCAAAAATTAGACTAATAGAAATTTTCCTAGTTTTCAATTTAGAGATTACTCCAGGTTATGATATAATAATAAAAAGGAACAATTAATAAAGAAGGAGGGGAGTGAATAATGACTAAGAGGAGTTTTTTGTTTATCTTATTATCTTTTGTAATGGTAGTTGGTTTTTCCGGTGAGCCGATTAATAGTCAATCAGCTAATAAAGAAATAATTGCTGGTAATTTGGGACAGATTGAACTGGAGGGTAATCAAACTACCGGGTATAAGTGGCATTATGAGATTGAAGATGAAAGTAATATTCAGGTAGTTTCTGATAAATATGATGTTTATGAGCATGAAGAAGGTCAGTTGGGGGTTGGCGGCGTTCATACCTGGAATCTTAAAGGACTTCAGGCAGGAACTACTACGATTAAATTTGAATATTATCGAGATAGTACTCCTGATAAAGTGAAAAAAATCAAAGAGTATCAAGTTACAGTCAAGCCTCAGCAGAAAGAAGTTATAAAAGATAATTTTATTCAAGTTAAGTTGGAAGGAAACCAAACTACTGGTTATAAGTGGCATTGTAATATTGAAGATGAAGATATTGCGCAAGTGACTGCTGATAACTATGAAGTAGAAGAACCTGATTCAGGCAAAGCAGGAGCTGGTGGAATTCATACCTGGAATATTAAAGGGCTGAAGCCGGGAATAACTATAGTTAAATTTGAGTATTATCGAGATAGTACTCCAGAGAAGGTAGTCAAAACGAGAGAATATATCTTAAAAGTTATTGATTAACCAAAAAATGAATATTTTTAGGATATTATAATGTACAAATTATGCATAAGTAAGAAAGGCGGAGAATATGTTCATGCACCAATTATGGTATAAGATCAAAAAGTTTATAATCCGAATGATGGGCGGGCTGCACCTACCCCAAAAATTACAGACTACCGAAGAAAAAATAGTTCTGCATATTAGCGATACTCCTGATAGCATTTATCCTTTTTTGCTGGAATTAATTGATGAACTTAAACCGGATGTTATTATTCATACTGGTGATGTAGCAGATAATATAAAATTGGGTTTGGGCTTGTCGGAAGAATTATATGCAGCAAAAGTTACTGATTTTTTGTCCGAATTGGAGGCGAGAGACTGGGCTACAACCTATATAGTGCCGGGAAATCATGATTCAGTACCGATTCTAAAAGAGAAGACGGACAATATAATTCTCCAGGAAGAAGAAACTATTATTGAAGTAGAAGGAGTTAATATTGGAGTGGCGCACTATATAGAAAATTTACCGCCCCGGGCTGCTATTAATCTATATGGGCACAATAAAAAGACATTTCAGGCCCGGGATAAACTGTTTTTAAATGGGATTTTGAGTATTAATATTATTTTACTTCCCTCCGGGCAGCATTTTCAGATTCCTTATCCCTGGAAAACAAAGACCGGACGGCAGTACAAAAGGTTAAAATTACCGTAAGCAGAAAGGGGCTAAAAGTATGAACTTTGTCCGTAAAGGACCCAGATATTTATTTTTCCGCACTGAAGAGCCGGATCGATTGAGAGATATGTTGCGGGAAGAAGGGGGCAAGTGTACTGGTTTATCAGCAGCCTTAGAGCAGGCGGAAGAAGAAAGTACAATTGTATTTATTACTTTGGCTGATAAAGAAAAAACAAGGGTAGAAGATGCGGTCAGTATTCTCTGTTGGCCGAAAAATTCGCTAATAGTACTAGAAAATTTAATTAATAATCAGATAACTAACATTATTAATCAAATTGATATGGGTCCGGGTCAGATTGTAGTGCGGATTCCCCGGGATGGATTAAAGGTAATTGAGGAAATAGAGGAAGCTTATCAGGAAGAGCCAGTGGCCATTAAAGAGGGAATTGACCGCGGGGAAGCCAATGATACCGTGTTGTCCTTTACTGAAGAACCGATTAGGACTAAAATTAATTCCCTGGATTTAGTAGAAAAAAGTTTATTAATTTCTAAGCCGGGAAATGTAGTTTATAAGGAACTGCGGCGGGATATTGTCCGCTACATAACTAATGCTTTAGAGTCCCATCAGTGGTATGAACTAAAAATTAATATCTATGATGCCGATGGGGAGTATAAAATACATTATGATCGGTTAGTTAGTGTCTTCCGCGATTTGGAAGCAGGATTTATCCTGGGAGAGTCCTGGACGAAAGACCACGCCTTTGCTTTGATGTCGGTAGCAGCTTATCAAGTGAGATTATTTACCTTTTTGGCCCCCAAAGAAATTAAAAAGATTTTGATTAGTTTGGAGTATGATGCTGATGGGAATAGATTTGTAGATTATGATCTTTATCATGAAAGCAGTAAGGTAGAATGGGTACAAACAGTAGAAGAAAGAAAAAACCGGGCTAACTTAGGTTTAGAATTGCGGAATACTCTCTTTTCTGGGTTATCAGAAGCGGCTTTAATAGAAATATCAGAGCTAGAAACTAAATTAAAGGTAAAAAATGATTAATTAAATTATTTTTGCAGTAAAGGTTGACATTTATCCTCGGTGTGGTAGAATGTGAGTATACAGAGCAATCTGTTAATTGATTGCCGGGGG
>CAYFUT010000037.1:5403-26629 GCA_964346395.1 uncultured Halobacteroidaceae bacterium | reverse complement strand
ACCCTGGCTATGAAAACCTTACGAGTCTTAGCAGACTCTCCATGAAAACCATAAAAAACATATCCATAGAAACCATATCCACTGTTAATTATATATACATTCTTTATATTTGCAGTTTTGACAGTCAAAATTACAATCTGGCTTAGGCCCTGGTTGTTTTCCTAAGCCCAACAGGGCAGTAATTGATTTTTGCGGCGACAGTAAGTAACTATCATTAGCTGTAATACCTAATTCCTGCCCATTAGCCAATTCTAATAACTTGGGCTGAACTTCTAAACTTAAATCTCCATAGCCGGGGCTAAACCGCATAGTTAAATAGGGCAGTCTTAATTCTTCTGCCTGCTGTCTAATTAAAGTAGTCAGTTGATTAGCAGTTTCTTCGGCTGCTACTGATCCAATGGCATCTAAAATAGTAGCTTTTGTTAATTCCTCCTGATCAAAAAGGGCAGCTACTTTAGTTTCTAACTTTTGTCCAATTGTTGCTGCTAAAATAACTACTTGTTGTTGGTTAATAAGGAGCTCAGCTACATCCTGGCTGGTAAATTTAAAATCTGCTGATTTCAATTTTATTTCTCTCTGATTAATTTGAAACTTTTCGGTTAAAATATAATTCCCCTCTGGTTGTAGCAGAGGATCTGCTTTCTCAATTAACTCACTGATTAATTTATCAATCTGGGCATCGGTAATTGTGTTTTCAGTATAGCCTAGTTCCTGTTTTACCTGCTTTACAGTAAGCTTTACATCTAACTGATAAATTGTAGACCACTCCTTAGTGAAAACAAATTAATACTATTAGCTATGGGCTCGGTCAAAGTCAAACCCACTAAAGCAAAAGTTTGCAAAGTTAGGTCTTTTTTATGTTTTTGATTGTAGTCTATAGCCCACAGCTCATAGCCCACAGTCCGATATTTTTTAACAATAAAAAAACCTCTTCTGTGTAACTAGAAGAGGGGGAAATAAATCCCTCTCTTATCTCTCAGATATAATCTGCAGGAGTTAGCACCATTGCAGTAAGCTAAGTATTGAGTTTGAGGTTAAGTTTAAGTAAATATAATTGACCTTACTTAAGCTCAATCTCAAACTCACCGCTCAACCGACTGCCGGTTGCCGGGCTTCGTCGGGCCAGTCCCTCCACCACTCTGAATAAGAGAGAATAATAAATATGCAATTATTTTGGCTTAGTATAACATTAAAATTTGGATTTGTCAAAATTCTAATGTTAGATTTGATTTTAAACTAAAAATAAGATATTATAATAATAGAAAAAAGTAGTTAAGTAGGAGTCAGAAAAGAAACTAAAAGGAGGAATTTATTATGCTAGGTGATGATGAGGTATTATCTCAAGATGAAATTGATGAGCTTGTAAATCAGCATGCAGATGATTAAGGATAAGGCTAGCATAATACTTTCTAGATTGTAGTTTAATCAGCTTTTACTTATTTCTTAATTTATATTTTAATTAAAAAGTGGTTTTGCAGCCACTTCCTTAACTTAATTAAATAACTTATCCTTATTTATACTCTAAACGAGCTTTTGCTGCTGTATTTTTCATAAATAGATGCTTTTAAAGCAATATTAATTAATATCTTTAAGTAAGTTATTGACAAGTAGATCTAAATTATTTATAATGAAGTTAAGAATTCTACTGTGTTTTTTTGTCTAGTTACTTTATTAAATTAATTAAGTTGGGAGATATCTTTATTTTAAAGGGTTAATTAAAACTATTTATGGTGTTATAAACTAAACTTAATTAATAGTCTTAATTATTTTTTTAATTAGAAACAGTATTAATTAGAAACAGTAGGAGGCACTTACTATGAATAAAATGTTGACAGGTAGTTTTAATTTACTGAAACAACTAAATGTATCGGTGATTTTAAAATGTATTCGAGAATACGGGCCAATTTCTCGGGCAGAAGTGGCTGAAAAAACCGGGTTAACTCCCGCTAGTGTTTCTAAAATAACTAAAGATTTAATGCAGCGTAATTTTGTTTATGAAGCAGGAGTTGGGGAATCTAGCGGGGGACGGCCGCCTATTTTACTCGATTTAAATTCGCAGGCGGGATATATTATTGGAGTTAATCTCGGCCCAGAAATTCTAGAAGTAATCAGTACTGATTTAGAAGTAAACATATTAGCTTCGGCAGGAGAAGAGCTGCAGAATTTAGCGCAGGAGTATGTTCTAGATGAATTATATAACTTAATTGAGCAGGTTATTAACGCTAGTGATGTAGGCCGAGAAAAAATCATCGGCATTGGAATGGCAGTTCACGGCTTAGTCAACAAGGAAGAAGGAATTTCTATTTTTGCTCCGCATTATCACTGGCGAGAAGTGCCGATCCAAAATCTAATTGAAGAAAAATTTGGTTTACCTACCTTTATTGATAATGATGTGCGGGCTATGGCTTTAGGAGAAAAATGGGTTGGAGGGGCTCAACAAGTCAGTAATTTTATTACTATTAATATTAGTAATGGAATCGGTTCCGGAATTGTAATTAATGATCAATTATATCAGGGTAGCGATAACAGTGCAGGAGAAATTGGTCATATGGTAGTTGATAGTGAGGGGCCGCAGTGCAGCTGCGGTAATTACGGCTGCTTGGAAAGTGTAGCTTCTAATCCACAAATAGTAAAGAAAGCTGAGAAACTAATTAAGCAAGGAGCAGAGACTAAAATTAGTCAACTGACTAATGATAATCTGCAGCAAATTACGGTAGATATCATCTGCCAAGCAGCAAATCAAGGGGATGAAGTAGCTCAGCAGATATTAAAAGAAGTCGGCAGATACCTGGGAATTGCAGTTTCTTATCTTTTAAATATCCTTAATCCGGGGCAAATAATAATAGTGGGCGATATTATACAGGCCAAGCAGTATGTTTTCACTGCTATGCAGGAAGTTATTAATAATAAAGCTTTAGCAATTCCTGCTGAAAATATAGAAATTATTCCTACTCAATTAGATGATAATACGGCTACTATCGGGGGGGCTACTTTGGTTCTCGAAAAATTATTCAAAGAATCTGAACAATTCAAAAAGGAGGCGTAAAAATGAATATTTTAGTCACCGGCGGAGCCGGATATATCGGCAGTCATGTAGTTAAAGAGTTGTTAGCTACCGAACATAAGGTAGTTACCTATGATAATTTGCAAAAAGGCCATCGACAAGCAGTTTGGGGTGGGGAATTTGTCCGCGGTGAGCTGGGAAATAAAGACAAATTAGCAGAAGTTATTAGTGATTATAATATCGAAGCGGTAATTCATCTAGCTGCTGATAGCCTAGTTGGAGAATCAATGGAAAATCCAAGTAAATATTATCAGAATAATTTTGTTAATGGCTTGAATTTGTTAGAAGTTATGTGTGAATATGATATCAAGAAGATTGTATTTTCTTCTACAGCAGCCGTTTATGGAGCACCGGAGGAAGTTCCAATTACTGAAGAGGAAGCTAAAACTCCGACTAATGTTTATGGGCGGACTAAACTTTATTTTGAACAGCTGCTGAAAGATTACGAAGCAGCTTATGGCTTAAACCATATATCTCTGCGTTATTTTAATGCTAGTGGAGCAGATGAATCCGGAAAAATTGGTGAAGATCATACGCCGGAAACTCATCTGATTCCTATTGTATTAGAGAAAGCATTAGGTTTAAGAGATGAACTAGCTATTTTTGGAACCGATTATCCTACTCGCGATGGAACCTGTGTTCGAGATTATATTCATGTGACAGATTTAGCTCGCGCTCATATCTTAGCAGTTGAGGCGCTAGAGCAGGGAACAGAGAGCGCTGCTTATAATCTAGGCAGCGGCGATGGTTATTCAGTAAAAGAAGTAATTGATACAGCTAGTCGGGTAATCGGCCGCGAAATTGAAGCTAAAGAAGGAGCCCGTCGGTCCGGGGATCCCGCTACTTTAATTGCTAGTTCAAAAAAGATCAAACAAGACTTAGGTTGGCAGCCAGAATACGGCGATTTAGAAACAATTATTGCTACTGCCTGGAAATGGCATAAAAATCACCCACAGGGCTTTACCAAATAAAAAACATTTATAAAACCAATGGTTAACTGATCTGCTTAGCCTCGAACTCAATCTCAACCTAAATTTTAAGCTAAGGAGGGATGGGCATGGAAACTAAGTCAGAGTTGGCCCAACAGGCTGTCCAAGCACTAAAAAAAGACTTCAATGTTAAAGATAAGTCCATTAAAGTTGTGCAGGCCCCGGGAAGGGTTAATTTGATCGGGGGCCATACAGATTATAATGACGGCTTTGTGCTGCCGGTGGCTATCGACCGTCAGTTAGTAATTGCTGGTGTACCGCGCTCAGATAACCAGGTACAGGCTTACTCAATTGACTTTGAAAGCCGAAAAACTTTTAATTTAAGTAAGATTCACTTTAACGAAGAAACTCAGTGGATCAATTATTTACAGGGAGTAGCTAATGTTCTTCAACAGGCAGGTTACAATGTTCCCGGCATGGATTTAGCCCTAACAGGAACTATACCGCTGGGCGCAGGCTTAAGTTCTTCGGCAGCTCTAGAAGTGGCTACTGCTTTAATATCATCAGTAATTGGTGATTTCAACCTAGATAAAGTAGAAATAGCCAAATTATGTCGCACAGCAGAAAATGAATTTGTAGGTGTTAACTGCGGAATTATGGATCAATTCATTTCTGCATTAGGTGAAGAAAACCAAGGGTTGTTTATCGACTGCCGTAGTTATGATTATCAGCTAATTCCTATTAATCAAGATGATTTAAAAATAGTAGTTAGCAATACCAATGTAGAACATAATTTGGTTGATTCAGCTTATAACCAAAGGTTAAAAGAATGCCAACAGGGAGTAGAAGTTTTAAACCAAAATTTGTCTCGACCAATTACTGCTTTACGAGATGTAACTAAAGAAGAGTGGGCAGCCAATAAAGGAGCTTTAGCTTCTCCTGTAAAGGAGAGAGTAGAACATGTGGTTGAGGAAAATAATCGGGTTCTTAAGGCCAGTGAAGCCCTCCAAAATGATAATTTTCAATTAGCAGGCAGCTTGATTACCGACTCTCATCAAAGTTTACGTGATTTATATGAAGTCAGCTGCGACGAACTTGATTTACTGGTTGATTTGGCCTTAGAAATAGAAGGAGTTTATGGCTCGCGAATGACGGGAGCAGGTTTTGGAGGCTGTACAGTCAGTTTAGTGGAAACTGCAGCAGTAGAAGAATTTAAAACTCACGTTTATGAGCAGTATGCAGATCAAACTGGCATTGAACCAGATATTTATGTCTGCGATATTGAAACGGGAGCTGAAGATATAACAAAACTTTTTAATCCTTTACTTTAAACCTCCAAATTACTAACATCTGGTCTAAGTTAACGCACATGAAACTTTTCTAAAATAAAAAAAGGGGGGGCAGCTGATGCGGGAAGAGACGTATAAGGGATTATCCAGTCTAGTTTTAGAAAATGAGCGGCTTAAGATTCACTTGCTGCCTGATTACGGCGGCAAAATGGCTTCTTTTTATCATAAGTTTACTGAGCGGGAGTTTTTATTTCAAAACGAAGCGCAAACACTGGAACTACCAGAGTATGCAGCAGATTTTTCTAATTTTGATGCTAGCGGTTTTGATGAAATGTTTCCCAGTATTGACCCTAGTTTTTATCCCGACGGCAGCTGGCAGGGAACTCCGATTCCTGATCACGGAGAAGTCTGGACTTTGCCCTGGAATTATAAAATAAAAAAGAAAGCGGTTATTTTTTCTGTATACAGCCCGCGGTTTCCCTACCGATTAACCAAGGAAGTAAAATTACTGCCGAATAAAATCAGAATCAATTACACGGTTGATAATTTAGCTCAGGAAAAATTTAAATTTATCTGGGCTGCTCATGCTTTATTAAACTGTAATCCAGAGACAACGCAGCTTATTTTACCCCCCGAAACAGAAGAAGTAGTTAATGTAGAAGCTAACAATCACTTAGGAGATTGGGGCCAGCAGCATTCTTATCCGCTGACGACTAACAGGGATGGCAGCCAGATTGATTTGAGCCGAGTAGAACCTTCAACTGCTGGCACTTGTGAAAAGTTCTATATTCCGCATCAATTAGAAACCGGTCGCTGTGGCGTGGAATATTCCGATACTCAAGAGCGGTTAGTTTATCATTTCCCGGTTGAACGAGTTCCTTATCTGGGAGTTTGGAAGACGCAGGGCGGTTATCGGGGGGATTATAATATTGCACTTGAACCCTGTACTGGTATATATGATGATTTATATGTAGCTGATCAGATAAATAAAACAGCCGCAGTTGGCCCGCAGGATAGCTATAGCTGGTATCTGGAAATGAGAGTAGAAACTTATTAGCAGCCGGGAGGTATCTAGATGGGAATTACTTATAAACAGGAGGAACAAACTTTTTATTTACAGAGTAAAAATTCTAGTTACGCGTTAACTATATTAAAAACAGGCCACCTTGGCCATCTATACTGGGGGCGGAAAATAGACTCTAACCGTAGTTTAACTCATTTAATCAAGCCTAAAAAAAGAGCTTTAGAACCGTATTTAATTCCGGAAGAAAATGAAGACTTTACAGTTGATAAGAGCTTTTCGCTGGATATGATTCCCCAGGAATATCCTGCTTACGGTCGAACTGATTACCGCTATCCGGTTTATCAGGTACAACAAGAAACTGGTTCCCGAATTACTGATTTAAAATATAAATCACATACCATTAAACCAGGCAAAGAACCCTTGTCGGGACTGCCGGCTACTTATGTAGAAGCGAAATCAGAAGCAGAAACCTTAGAAATTACTTTAGAAGACAAGCAGATTAATCTGCAGGTGGTTTTATCCTATACAGTTTATGCAGAGTTGGATGTAGTAACTAGGTCAGTAGAATTTATTAATCAGGGGGCGGAAGACTTAACTTTACAGCAGGCATTAAGTGCTAGTGTTCCGTTTAGGGATGCCGAGTTTGAATTGTTGCAGTTATCAGGTGCCTGGGCTCGAGAACGCCATGTTAAGCGGCGTTCGTTAGAGCAAGGTACCCAATCTATTGAAAGCAAGCGGGGCGCTAGTGGCCCTTATCAGAATCCGTTTTTAGGCTTAGTTCGGCCGTCTACTACTGAGCATCAGGGTGAAGCGTATGGGTTTAGCCTCGTTTACAGCGGTAATTTTTTAGCCCGAACAGAAGTTAATCATTTTGCTCAAACTAGAGTAACCATGGGCATTAATCCCTTTGATTTTAGTTGGCTGCTGAAGCCAGGAGAACAATTTCAGACCCCGGAAGTGGTGATGGTTTATTCTGATCAGGGAATTAATCAACTCTCTCAGACCTACCACCAATTATATCGGACTAGGTTGGCCCGAGGTAAGTACCGGGATAAAGAACGCCCTATTTTAATTAATAATTGGGAGGCAACCTATTTTGATTTTGATGAAGAAAAATTATTAGACCTAGCGAAAACAGCTAGTGACTTAGGAATAGAATTATTTGTTTTGGATGACGGCTGGTTTGGAAATCGTAATGATGACACTTCATCATTAGGCGACTGGTTTGTAGATGAAAATAAACTGCCGCATGGGTTAGAACAATTGGGCAGTAAAATTGAAGATTTAGGGTTAAAATTCGGCCTCTGGTGGGAACCAGAAATGGTCTCTCCCGACAGTGAATTATACCGTAAACATCCTGATTGGTGTCTTCACGTTCCTAACCGCAGCCGTTCAGAATGGCGCAATCAATTAGTACTTGACTTTTCTCGTTCTGAGGTCCGAAAGACAATTTTAGAGCGGATGAAAGCAGTTTTAGAAAAAGCTCCTATTAGCTATATCAAGTGGGATATGAACCGCCACATGACAGAAATCGGTTCTCAAAGTCTGTCTGTGTCTCGTCAGCAAGAAACTGCTCACCGCTATATATTAGGACTTTATCAAGTTTTAGAAGAATTAACTACCGAGTTTCCTGATATTCTATTTGAAAGCTGTGCTAGTGGGGGCGGTAGGTTTGACCCCGGAATGCTGTATTATATGCCGCAGACCTGGACTAGCGATAATACTGATGCAGTAGAAAGGTTGAAAATCCAATATGGTACCAGTATCGTCTATCCGTTAAGCAGCATGGGGGCTCATGTGTCAGCAGTACCTAATCATCAAGTAGGCCGCATTACTTCTCTGCGAATGCGCGGTGATGTCGCTAAATTCGGCAATTTCGGTTATGAATTAGATTTAACTGAACTTTCTGCTGCCAAAAAAGAAGAAATTAAAACTCAGATAGCTGAGTATAAAGAAATCAGACAGCTAATCCAAAAGGGGAAATTTTATCGATTGATGAGCCCCTTCCAACAGCAGACTAAGGAAACAGCGTGGATGGTAGTAAACCAGGATAAAACTGAAGCTTATGTTGGTTATTTTAAAGGGCTAGCTGAACCCAACCCGGGGTATCCTTATTTACAGTTAGCAGGCTTAACTCCAGATAAAAATTATCAAGTAATTGGTACGGAGAAAATTTATGGGGGAGATGAACTAATGTACGCTGGATTAAACCTACCGTCTGGATTTAATGGAATTGACAGTGCTCATCATAACCAACAAGGGGATTTTCAAAGTTATGTCTGGCATTTAAAAACAGTTTAATAAATAAGCAGAAAAAATTCAAACTGAAAGGAGGCCTGATGATGACTGAAGATAAAATTAAGGTTAAGTTAGAAATAGAAAAATTACTTAAGTATGGTCGAGAAAAGGGGTTATTAGGTAAATGGGATGTGGTTCCTGCTCGCAATAAAATTATGGATTTGTTAAATGTTGAAGAACCTGCTGCTACTAAATACCATCAATTAGATTATCAAGTCCCGGATTCTCCGCAAAAAATTTTAGATAAGTTACTTGCTTACGCAGCTCAGGAAGATATTTTACTGGAAAATACAGTAACTTACCGCGATTTATTAGATGCTAAAATCATGGGCCAACTAATGCCGCGGCAGTCAGAAGTAGCTGAAAATTTTTGGCAGACAGCAGAAAAAGAATCCATCACTGCTGCTACTGATAATTATTATGCGCTGGCTAAACATTCTAACTATATTAGGCAGAATCGAATTGCCCGTAATTTATTTTGGACTGTAGATACTGACTATGGGGAATTAGAAATAACTATCAATTTATCTAAACCGGAAAAAGATCCGGCGGCAATTGCTGCGGCTAAGGAACAGGAAACTAGTAATTATCCCCAGTGTTATCTCTGTTTGGAGAATGTTGGCTATTCCGGCCGGCTTGATCATCCAGCTAGGCAAAATCACCGTGTAATTCCGCTTGATTTAGAAGGGGAACAATGGTTTTTGCAGTATTCACCGTATGTATATTACAATGAGCACTGTATAGTTTTTCATAAGCAGCATAGACCGATGAATATTAACCAAGAAACATTTGCTGTTTTATTTGATTTTATAAATCAATTTCCCCATTATTTCTTAGGTTCTAACGCAGATCTGCCGCGGGTAGGAGGCTCTATTTTAGATCATGACCATTTTCAGGGCGGTAACCATACTTTTCCGATGGAAAAAGCTGATATAGAAACAGAATTTACTCATCCTGAATTTCCAGAGGTAACTATAGGAATGGTGGATTGGCCAATGTCAGTAATAAGATTACAAGCTGAATCTACTGAACTCCTAGTTAATTTAGGCGGACTAATCCACCGCACCTGGGCGGAATACAGTGATCCTGAGCGGAATATTTTAGCTGTTACTAACGATGAACAGCATAATACAGTTACTCCCATTGCTCGTAAACGAGATAATCAGTTTGAGCTAGATCTAGTGCTCAGAAATAATCGAACTACTGAACAGCATCCTTACGGGATTTTCCACCCTCATCAAGATCTACACCATATTAAAAAGGAAAATATCGGTTTAATAGAAGTTATGGGGCGCGCTATTTTACCGGGGCGGTTAAAAGAAGAATTAAAAGAAATTAAAAAGTATTTGACTGGCAAAAAGAGATATAATAGGAGTAATTTAGAAGAAAATTTAACTTCTCACGGCGACTGGATAGAAAAAATACTGGCTGACTATGGAGCTAACTTAGATAAAGATAAAGCACAAGAAATTCTAGAACGAGAAGTGGGGGCTAAATTTACTCAAGTTTTAACTGCTGCTGGAGTTTATAAACCAAATAAGTCAGGGGAAGAGGGGTTGAAAAAGTTTCTTTCTCAGGTGGGAATAACCTAATTTAGTATAAGTATGATTAACTTGACAATAATCCTAATTTATTTTACAATAATAAGTAGAAGGTAAAAGTGGTTATAAGATAATAATAAAAATAATATAAGAGTCCACAATATTCTCTAGGTAGTTATTCTAAAAAACTATCTAATGAGTATTCGTGGGTTTTTCTTTTTTAACTTTCTTTCATAATCAAATTAAGTTTATTAGTTTAATTCTTTTAAAACAAATAAAATAAGATTATAAGCTATTTTTCACTTACTTTTTTTCACTGCGAAAAAAAGGGGGAGGCTGAAATTATCTATTGGATAGAAAAAAACAAATCTTGAGGAGGTTATATTAATGATTAACAAAAAACAAAGGATAGTGGCTGTTTCTCTAGCCTTGGTATTTGTATTTAGTATACTGTTAGGGGCCAGCTCTTCTGCTGAAGCTTTATTTGGGTTTGGAGAAGACGAGGAGGAAGCTAAACCTAAAGAAATAAAAATTTGGGCCTGGAATGTAGCTGCCGAAGGGTTAAAAGATACCATTAAAGATTTTAAGCAGGATTATCCAAAAGTAAAAGTTAATGTAGTGAAAGTAGGCCGCAAAGATTTATACGATAAGTTAACAGTAGGTTTAGGTTCTGGTTCAGGCCTGCCGGATATTGTCCAGATTGAAACGCAGCGGCTTCCCACTTACACTCATAAGTTTCCAGACGGCTTTGTTGATTTAAGCGAAGAAGTTAAACAGTATGAAGATGAATTTGATCCTAGTAAGTGGGCGCAATGTAAAGCAAACGGGAAAACTTATGCTGTCCCTTGGGATTCTGCTCCTTCCGGCGTATTTTACCGACGAGATGTCTTTAAAGAAGCAGGAGTTGACCCTAAAGAAATCAAAACTTGGAATGACTTTATTGAGGCAGGAGTTAAAATCAAAGAAAAAACTGGTATAGATATGGCACTTTATGATTATCATGACGACGGTTTCTTCCGAATGATGATGAATCAGCTTGGTACTTTCTACTTCAATGAAGAAGGAAAAATTACTATTAATTCCGATAAAGCAGTTAAAGCAATGGAAGTATTAGATACAATGGTAGAGAAGGATATTGCTCTGCAGGTAGACGGCTGGAATGGCTATATAACTGCTACTAAAAATAAGAAGACAGCCACCATTCCCTTTGGCGTCTGGTACGCAGGAACGATTAAGGATCAAGCACCTGACTCTAAAGGTAATTGGGGTGTAATGAAACTGCCTGCCTTTGAACCAGGCGGCAATCGAGCTGCTCAGTTAGGTGGGTCTAACTTAGCAATTACTTCGCAAAGTAAAAATCTAGAGTTGGCCTGGAAATTTGTCGAAAATGCATTAGCAGAAACTAAAAACCAGATTACGATGTATGAAAATTATGGCCTGTTCCCATCTTACTTACCAGCCTATGAAGATTCTGCTTTTGAGAAAAAGAGTGAATTTTTTGGTGGACAGAACATCTCTAAGACATTTGCTTCTACTGTACCTGATATAAAAGATGCTTACTTTACTCATGATTTCTCAGAAGCACTACAGTTTGTAGTTAATGCTCAACAAGCAGTGGTCAATGATGAAGCTACACCACAAGAAGCCTTAGATAAAGCTGCTGAACGCATTGCTAACGCAGTGGACCGAGAAATTGCTGAATAATTAATTTCCCGGGTGCTAAATCTCAACAGCACCCGCCTCCCCTTTTTTATCTTTATTATTTGTTGATCTGTTTTGTAAAAATTGATATTATTATAAAATTATAAATTGATTATAGCTAGAATACCAGAAGGGGTGAGACCAATTTTAAAACAACTGAAAGAAAAATTTCGATTAAAAAAAGAAAATGCACCGTATTTTTTTCTAGCCCCCGCCGTAATTTTATTTGCTATCTTTACTATTTATCCGTTTATTAGGACTTTCGTTCTTAGTTTACAGGTTAGGGATGGAGGAGCCTATAACTGGACGGGGCTGCGAAATTATATTAAACTATTTAAAGACCCAGTATTTTTAAAAGCTTTAAGGAATACATTTTTCTTTTTATTGGTACAAGTGCCAATCATGACTTCCTTAGCTATGTTGATTGCATTAGGGCTGGATTCTGCTTTGATTAAGTTTAAAAGTTTATTTCGCGTATCATATATTACTCCGGCAGTTACCGGCTTAGTCGCTTATTCAATTGTATTTTCTCTTCTGCTGAATAAAGATTTTGGGCTAGTGAATTATTTGCTATCAAAAGTGGGAGTTGAGAGCATTCCCTGGTTAACAAAACCAATATGGGCGCGAATATCAATTATTATGGCTATTACCTGGCGGTGGACAGGATATAATACTGTCATCATGTTATCAGGCTTACAGGGGATTCCTAATACTCTGTATGAAGCAGCTGAAATTGATGGAGGTAATCGACTGCAGAAGTTCATGTATATTACTTTACCGCAAATGAAGCCGATTATTTTATTCAGCCTAGTGTTATCTACTATTGGAACTCTGCGCTTGTTCAGTGAGCCCTATATTTTAACTGAAGGTGGTCCCAGCAATTCTACTTTAACTATTGCCCAATACTTATATCGAACGGGATTTAGATACTTTAAATTCGGCTATGCTTCCGCTGTTAGTTATGTACTAATTATTCTGACAGCAATCTTTTCTTATTTCCAGTTAAAGATCGGAGGTGAAGAAGGTGGCGGCATTTAATCAAGACCAAGGGTCTAATGTGGGAAAGAAAGTTATTATTTATTTTCTTTTAGGGTTAGGAGCAATCATTTCTCTACTGCCATTTTACTGGATGTTTGTTTCAGCAACTCATTCTTCAGGAGATATTTTTAGTTTTCCTCCCCAAATGTGGTTTGGAAATAATTTAATCGAAAATATTACTAATTTGCAGGAAAATATCGGTTTGATTAGGGTAGTCTTCAACTCAATTTTTGTAACAGTAGTTTTTACTGCTGGTAATGTATTAATCAGTGCAATGGCGGGTTATGCTTTTTCTAAATATAAATTTAAGGGGCGGAATGCAATTTTCTTTATAGTACTGCTTACTTTAATGTTTCCTCCCCAAGCTCGATTAATACCATTATTCAAAATGATGACTTCTATGGATTGGGTAAATACCTATCAGTCCGTTATTTTGCCTAACTTAGCCTATGCTTTTGGGATTTTCTTAATGCGCCAAAATATGATGAAGGTTCCGGATGATTTAATTGATGCGGCTCGTATTGACGGCTGCGGGGAGTTTAAAATCTTCTGGAAGATTGTTCTACCGACGATGAAGCCGGCTCTGGCAGCTTTAGGCATCTATATGTTTATGTTCCAGTGGTCTCGTTTCATGTGGCCGCTAATAGTGTTGAACAGTCCAGAAATGAAGACAATTCCCGTTGCTTTATCAGGGCTAATGGGCATGTCTCGAATTGATTACGGACAAATAATGGTCGGAACCTCTGTATCTACCATTCCTATTTTAATTATTTTCTTATTCTTACAGCGCCACTTTGTTTCTGGTATTTTAAGCGGTTCTATGAAAGGCTAAGTTGATAAACAGTTAACAGTTGGTAGTTGACAGTTAATACAGTTAAAATTTAATTTTTTAATTAATCAAAGGAGTGGTTACCATTTATTTCGGCGTAGATTACTATCCCGAACATTGGCCGCAGAAGAGATGGGCTAAAGATGTCCAATTAATGAAAGAGGCGGGAATTAATTTAGTTCGCATTGCTGAGTTCGGCTGGAGTACTATTGAACCTGAAGAAGGAAGTTATGATTTTTCTCTTTATGATGAAATAATTGATTTATTAGCTCAGCATGATATTGAAGTAGTCCTCGGAACACCGACTGCTACTCCGCCGGCCTGGTTAATTGAAAAACATCCTGATATCTTACAAGTGAATAAAGAAGGGCAGAATAATCACTTCGGCGGACGGCGCCACTACTGTTTTAATAACCCCCACTACCGAGAATATACTAAACAGATAGTTACTAAACTAGTGGAACATTATACTGACCATGACCATGTAATCGGCTGGCAGATAGATAATGAATTCGGGCATGAAGGTTCAGATAAGTGTTATTGTGAAGACTGCCAGCGTTCTTTTCAAACCTGGCTAAAGGAAAAGTACGGTACATTAGAAGAACTTAACCAGCGCTGGGGGACGGTATTTTGGAGTCAAAAATACAGCAGTTGGCAGCAGATTCCAGTGCCGAAGAAAACCTGGACAGCTCACAATCCCAGTTTGCTGCTTGATTTTCACCGTTTTTCTTCTGATTCGATGGTTGAATACCAACAGATACAAGTAGATATTATTAGAGAAATTACTGACCAACAGTGGGTAACACATAATTTACCTGCTCTAGGCAACAGTTTAAATGCAGCTGATTTAGCGCAAGATTTAGATTTTATTTCTTATGACAACTATCCAGTTTGGGGGGGATTACCAGAACCTGTAGCTCCGGAAAAAACAGCCTTCAGTCATGATTTAATGTACGGACTGAAAAATCAACCCTATTGGATAATGGAAGAATTAATTGGGGCTCAAGGCTGGGATCAAATTGGTTATTTGCCGCGGCCTAACCAGGCTAAGATGTGGACTTATCAGGCTTTAGGACACGGAGCAGAAGCGATTGTTTATTTCCGCTGGCGGGCTTGTAGATTCGGCACCGAACAGTTCTGCCACGGAATTTTAGATCACGACGGCAAACCAAAGCGGAAATTTGCGGAAATCGAAGAAATTAACCAGGAATTGAAAGAATTAGGCGATGACTTCGTCACTAGTGAACAGAAAACTAAAGTAGCCCTCTACCATTCGTTTGCTAATATGTGGGCTTGGCAGATTCAACCGCAGAGTACTGAATTTGATTATCAGCAGGAAATAACTAAATTTTACCGGCCGTTTTTTGACTTAAATATAGCGGTTGATGTGCGAACCGAATTAGAAGCTTTAGAACAATATGAAGTTTTAGTGCTGCCGGTATTATTTTTAACTGAAACAGACAAGTTAGCCCCAATAAAAGAATTTGTAGAACAGGGCGGACAGTTGATTTTAACTTACCGCAGCGGCGTTAAGGATAGAGACAATATTGTAACTGCTGATTCACTGCCGGGAGTTTTCCAAGAACTGGCCGGAGTTGAAATTAAGGAATATGAATCACTTCCCGCTGGTAAACAAAATACTATCGTCTGGCAGGAAGACGAATACCAAGCTGGTGTCTGGGCTGATTTATTAACTGCCACTACTGCTGAACCGCTGGCTTATTATAAGGATAATTTCTATGCTGATACCCCGGCTATTACTGTTAATCAAGTAGGAGCCGGCCGGGTATATTATATTGGGTGTTCTCCCGAAGTAGAATTGTTACAGCATATTTACCAAGAAATAATAGAGCCGACTACTGTCGTACCTATTACTACCCCACGCGGAGTAGAAGTGATTTCTACCAGCGGACAAAAGAACAATTATCTGGTTATTCTCAACCATACTAATCAAAAACAGACAGTAACGGTATCGAAAGAACCAAAAATTTCTCAATTTACACAAGCAGAGAAAATAAACTTAGATTCGTTTGGAGTGGAAATTTTAACTGCTCAACTGTAAACAGCGGTATTTTTATTAATATTAAAAAAATAAAAAACATTACAAAAAAGGGAGGAAAAAGTAATGAATCATAGAGAAAGGGTATTAGCAGCCCTTGACCAGAAACAACCTGATAGATGTCCTATGCAGATAAGTTTTACTCCTGAGTTTGCTACCCGGTTAAAACAGGAATTAGCTGGAGAACTTACTTCTCATAATGGGGGTTCACACGAGCTAGAACGAGCTTTAGACCAAGATATGCTGTTAACTTCAGTAGGATGGGCTAATTCGTATAATCAAGGTGAAAATTCGTATACAGATGAGTGGGGAGTCGGTTGGGAAGCAGTTGAATATACTACTCCCTATGGAACAGGGAAATATACTGAAGTGGTAGGACATCCCTTAGCTAATGATACAGCAATTAATTCTTATCAAAGTCCCGACCCCACTCGAAAAAAATTATATACTGAGGCGGAGAAAGTAATAGAAAACTATAAGGATGAATATTTTATCGTGGGAGTTACAGTAACTACTATCTTTGAATCTGCTTGGGCGTTAAGAGGATTAGAACAACTTCTTCAAGATTTTGTTTTAAACCCTGATTTAGCTCAAAAAATTTTAGATATCCCCTATAACTATCATCTTACGGCAGCTAAAAATTTAGTAAAAAAAGGGGTGGATATGATTTGGTTAGGCGATGATGTGGGGACTCAAGAAGGAATGATGATTTCTCCTGAGATGTGGAGAAAATTTTTAAAGCCGAGAATGGCAAATATTATTGCTGAACTAAAGGATATTAATCCTGAAGTTAAAGTAGCCTATCATTCAGATGGTTGTATTTTTCCGATAATTCCTGATTTGATAGAAATTGGTCTAGATGTTCTTAATCCTGTTCAGCCCAAAGCTATGAATCCGGCAAAGTTGGCCAAAGAATACGGAGATAAATTATGTTTTTGGGGTTCAATAGATGAGCAGGAAACGTTACCTTATGGTGGGCCAGAAGAGGTGAAAGAAGAAGTGGTTACACGCTTAAAAACTATTGGTCGCGGAGGCGGGCTAATTATTGGACCAACTCATCATGTTCAACTAGATACTCCTCTGGAAAATTTTTGGGCCATGGTAAATACTATTAAAAAAACTCCTTATTCTACTTTAAGTTAGTGATTGGTTAAAAATGAAGTACACTGATTAGTTATTAAATGAATCGTTCCACCTAAAGCAAAGATTTAACTAGTTTTTTGACGATTAAATAAAGGAGGGAGGGATAAAATGAAAATTTTAAAGCAGATTTCTGAAGATTTACAGAATGGTAAACAAGAGGAAGTAAAAGAAGGAATCAAGGAGGCTGTAGAAACAGGAGTTGATCCGCAAAAGATTTTGGAGGAAGGCTTATTGGGTGGGATGAGTATTATTGGAGAAAAGTTTAAAAATAATGAAGTGTTTGTCCCGGAAGTTTTAGTTTCAGCTCGGGCAATGAATACCGGGATGGAGGTTCTACAGCCTAGATTAATTGAGTCCGGAGTAGAAGCAAAAGGAAAAGTAGTTTTGGGGACAGTAAAAGAAGATTTACATGATATAGGGAAAAATTTGGTGCGGATGATGCTGAAAGGCGCAGGATTTGAAGTTTTTGATTTAGGAAAAGATGTAGCTCCCGAGGAGTTTGTAGACAAAATAAAAGAAGAAGATGTAGATATTGTCGGGATATCTGCTTTATTAACTACTACTATGGGAAATATAAAGACTGTAATCGAAAAATTAGAAGATGAGGGCCTTAAAGATGAAGTATCTATTATGGTAGGGGGGGCTCCGATTACTGAAGATTTTGCTCAAGAGATTGGAGCAGACGGCTATGCGGAAAATGCCAGCAGTGCTGCTGATTTAGCGAAAGAAATTATTGCCTAATTTCTCAAGATTATAAAGATAGCTTAAATTAAAGGAGTGGATAAGTTGTGAATTCTAAAGAAATTTTATTTAAAGCTCTGGAGAATAAAGAGACATCTCGCCCCCCCTGGGTTCCTTTTGTGGGCTGTCACGGCGGCAGTTTAATTGATGTGGATGCAGAAGAGTATTTAAAAGATGAGGATTTAATTATAGAAGGTGTAAGCAAAGCAGTTGAGTTATATGAAGCAGATGGTATTCCGGTAGTATTTGATTTACAAATAGAAGCTCAAACGTTAGGTTGTGAACTTGAATGGGATCCAGAGAATCCTCCGTCGGTTACTTCTCATCCTTTAAGTGAAGGAAAGAAACTAGAAGATTTAGGGATGCCTGCTAAAGAAGATGGACGTTATCCCATTGTATTATCAGCAATGGAAAAACTAAATGATAAATTTGGTGATGAAATTGCACTTTATGGTTTGGTAACGGGTCCTTTTACTTTAGCTTTACATTTGTTGGGTTCTGAGATTTTTATGAAAATGTATGATGATAAAGAATATGTGCAGGAAGTAATAGGTTTTTGCAAAGAAGTGGCCCAAAAGACTGCAAAATGGTATTTAGAAGCCGGAATGGACGTGATTGCTATGGTAGATCCTATGACTTCTCAGATTTCCCCACAGGACTTTGCGGAGTTTGTTGGTCCAGCATCCACTGACCTTTTTGAATTTATCGCTGATAAAGGAGGGTATTCTTCTTTCTTTGTCTGTGGAGATGCTAAGCAGAATATAGAAGAAATGTGCAAAACCAGGCCGGATAACTTATCATTTGATGAGAATATTCCGCTGAAGTATGTAAAAGATATAGCTGATGAGTATGGAGTTTCCTTTGGAGGAAATTTAAAGCTAACTACAGTATTATTGATGGGGGCAGAAGACAAATGTAAACAGCATGCCCTCGAGTGCATGGAAAAGGCAGGAAATAAAGGCTACATATTGGCTCCTGGATGTGATTTACCTTATGCGACCCCTCCAAAAAATTTACAGGCAGTAGCAGAAGTAGCTCATAATAAGGAAGCTTATGATTTAATAAATGATTTTAGAGATTTAGAAGAGGAAAAAGAGATTGAAGTTGAACTCCCTAATTATGAGAGTGAGTCTAAGGTATATATAGAAGTATTTACTCTGGACTCTAAATCGTGTGCTCCCTGTAAGTATATGGTGAGTTCAGTTTATGATTCGATTGGGGAAGAATTAAAGGAACGGGTAGTGTTTAATGAATATAAGATTAAGGATAAAGAGGCGGTAGCTAGAATGAAGAAATTAGGGGTTACCAGCATCCCTAGTATAGTTATTGATGGTGAAGTTAAGCATGAAAGTACTCCGGCTGAAGATGAACTGCAGGAAGAGATTTTACAGGCTGCAAAGGCTAAAAAATAGAGCGAGTGGTGGAAAAAATAGGACAGAAAACAGATCTATATTTGATTACCGGTTTTTTGAGGACGGGGAAAACTTGTGGGAAGTTTTACGCCGATCTGGTTTTGCGATTAATGGTTTTTGCGGTGGGCAAGGGAGTTGTGGAAAATGCAAAGTAATTATTGCTCCCCCTCCTCCTCCCAATATTCAGGAAGATAAGCTTTTAGCTAAAAAAGAGTTGGCCCGGGGAGTAAGATTGGCCTGTACTCAAGAGGTGGCTGAAGATATAGAGATAGTATTAGAACCTGAATCAAAAATAGAAGCTTTGACAGAAGGAGCAGATGAAAAAATAAATTTGGCTCCCCAAGTAAATAGTGTTTGTATTTCTTTAGGTGAATTTGAATTGGAAGACCAGCGCGATTTACTGACTAGAATTTATGAGGAAGTACCGGTTGAAAAAATAGAGGCTGCTGCTTTAGAAGAACTAAGTTTAGCAGCCAATAGTGAAAATGAAGAAGTTCAGATTATTTACAGCTCCGGGGAAATATTAAAGGTAAAGCCGGTTGGAAAAAAGGAAGCTATTTATGGGTTAGCTGTTGATATAGGAACTACCACTCTGGCTTTTTATTTGATTAATTTAACAACAGGAGAGGAGAAAGCAGTAGCTTCACTGCCTAATCCTCAGAGCGAATTCGGTGCTGATGTAATTTCTAGAATAAACTATACGCAAGAAAAAGAGCAGGGTCGAAAAAAAATGCAGCAGAAATTAGTTTTTGGTTTAAACCAGGGAATAAAAAAACTTATTTCGAAAGCCAAAATAAAAAAAGAAAACATCATGTGGAGTACAGTAGTAGGGAATACAGTTATGCTCCATACTTTGCTGGGGGCAGATGCTGGGTCAATTGCCCGAGCTCCTTATATTCCAACATTTACTGGAGATTTGAGCCTTACCCCGGAAAAAATAGGGTTAAAAGTAAACTCACGCGGAAGAGTTGAGTTTTTACCTTCTATTTCTGGTTATGTAGGGGCTGATATAGTTGCTGATATGCTGACAGTTGATTTTGCTTCCAGTGAAGAGTGGAATTTATTAATCGATATTGGAACCAATGGGGAGATTGTCCTAGGCAATCAGGATGAAATACTTGCCTGCTCTACAGCAGCGGGGCCGGCTCTTGAAGGGGCGAATATAACTTACGGAGTAGCAGGAGTTCCTGGGGCCGTATCCGAGTATGAAATTAAAGAAAATGGAAAAATAAATTATCAAGTGATTGGCAATCAGCCTCCCCAGGGGATTTGCGGTTCGGGACTAATAGATATTATTGCTCAGTTATATAAGTGGGGATTTTTAAGCAAAAATGCCGGTTTTAAAGATGATGAGTTGCTTGCCTGGCAGAAGAAGCGATTGACCAATTATGAAAATTTAGCTGCTTATGAAGTGTTAACCAAAAAAAGAGGGGAAAGTAATAAAGATATATTATTAACTCAAAAAGATATTAGAGAAGTTCAATTAGCTAAAGGATCAATTGCGGCAGGGATTGAAATCTTATTAACTAAAGCAGGAATTGATTATGAACAGATAAATAATGTTTATCTGGCCGGAGGATTTGGCAGTCAGATTAAAACTTCCAGTGCTGCTGCTATAGGTTTAATTTCTCCCCAGTTAGAAGAAAAAATAGTTAAGATAGGCAATGGAGCAGGAATAGGGGCTAAATGGTCTCTATTGAATCAAGAACTAAGTCAGACGGCTAAGAAAATTGCCGCTCAGGTAGAATATATAGAATTATCTACTCATAGTGATTTTCAAACAATATTTATACAAGAAATGGAGTTTTAGTTATGGCTAAAATAGCAATTATTTCTTGTCAAGTATTATATCAGGAAATATTAGATGTAGTAAACGAACAGGAAATAAGAGTAGAATTTCTTCCGCAAGGGCTGCATAATTTACCTGATGAAACAGATATGAGAGGGGAAATTCAGGCTAAAATAGATGAATTAGAAATAAAAGGTTATGATTTGATTATCTTAGGTTATGGGTACTGCAGTGGAGGTATAGAGGGGTTAACTGCTGCCCAAGCTAAATTAGTAGTTCCAGTGATTGATGATTGTATTCCTCTCCTATAGTATTAAAAAAATAGCAAGGAAATTGATATTATTATAAATAGAAAGCAGGTAGTGCCGT
>CAYFUT010000037.1:0-5303 GCA_964346395.1 uncultured Halobacteroidaceae bacterium | reverse complement strand
CCTTAATTCTTCATATTTTAAGTTTACTCATCTTTATCTTCTAATTTTTTAACTTTTTTATCAATTTCATAGATTAAACGCTTTAAATTTTTAATTTTCTGCTCATACTTGCTAGTCAAATATTCAACCCAGATGAATAAGCCGATTACTGGTAAGATCAATAAAATTACTAAGTAATTCATGTTTAAGCTCCTTTCTTCCCAAGGGAAAGTATAAAACTAATGACTAATTTAAGCTATCTAAATTATACCATAAATTAACATCAATTTAAATATAAAACAGCCACCCAACTTGGGTGGCTGTTTTATATATCACGCTCCTTACCAGAGTCAGTTATTTTAATTAATTCATCGGGATAAGGAGATAAAAAAGGAAAATGAGTCAAAATTTATTTTTGATAAGAATCAATTATCTCTTCTAGCAAATCAACAGCAGTAATCCCGCCCAAATCATCAACTGGCCTGTCAATTACTTGGTGTAAGTCTACTAAATTAGGCGGTACCTGTAGGGCAACCTCCGGCGGTAGAATATCCCGGGCCAACTGCAGTGTTTCGCTTACAGTCGACGTTTCTGGAGCGCTTAATTGAGACCCAGCCGCCGGTTCTACCGGCTGAATAATAACTTCCTGTAAATGGCCGTAAGTTGCCTGTAGTTC
Organism: uncultured Halobacteroidaceae bacterium; assembly: GCA_964346395.1. GTDB lineage: Bacteria > Bacillota > Halanaerobiia > Halobacteroidales > Halobacteroidaceae > CAYFUT01. The sequence continues at coordinate 4,648 of CAYFUT010000037.1, read as the reverse complement.
TGCTAACACTTCTAGGCTGGCTATTCGGTCGGAACGAGTCTCCCCAATGCCCAGTAAAATTCCGGATGTAAACGGAATTTGCAGCTGTCCAGCTTGGGCTATAAATTCTCTGCGCACTGTCGGTTTTTTAGTAGGCGACTCTTTATGAGCTGGAACTTCAGCTGTCGTTTCTAACATAAGGCCTAAACTGGCGTTATAACGGGCCAACTCTGCTAGCTGTTCAGCAGGAAGCACCCCTAAATTAGAATGGGGCAGTAGTCCCTGCTGGAGAGCTTCCTGACAAGCAGCCAACACAAGGGAAAACAGGGCATTAAACTCAGTTTCCGCTGCCAATTTAGTTTGAAAACCAGTTAACTTGTCCGGCCGACTGCCGCCGGTAAATAATACCTCTTTACACCCGGCTTGTTTGGCCTGCTTTAAAATTGACTTTATTTCTGCTAAGGACATAATACTGGCTTCTGCTATGACAGTAAGTACAGCGATTAGCACAAGCAGTAGTTAGTGGAATGAATACATTTTTAGCATAGGTAATCATTTAGGTGATTAACTCCTTATTTATTACAAATAGTAATAATTACTTTTTCTACATTAAATTATACAAGATGATTGGTTTTTTTGCAAACTTTTGCTTAATTAGCAATTAATTTTCCCGCTTCATAATACATATAAATAAAAGGAAATCAGATACACTTAAACTGAAAGGGCGGAGTTAACTAGTGATTTTTCTATGTACTAAGCGGGCACTTTACCTGTTAGTGGCTATTGTGATTTTAGTTGGTTGGGGATTAGGTATTATTATTTTTTGGGTGACTGATCTTCCCAACCTAATGCCGGTTACTGGGCAAAAATCACCGCTAGCAGGGGAGAAAATAGTAGTTGATCCTGGGCACGGAGGGATAGACGGCGGTTCTTCTTATGGCGAATTATTAGAAAAAGAAATCAATCTCACGTTGGCGCAAAAGTTAGAAGACTACTTTACTGATCGAAAGGTAAAAACAGTACTTACCCGCAGCAAAGACCAGGCCTTAGACCATTTAAACAGTAAATATAAGAGCCGCCACCGAAGAGATTTACAGGCGCGGGTAGATATTATTGAAGCTGAAACACCTGAATTCTTTATTAGTCTACACGTCAATTATTTCAGCGGCCAATCTAAGTTGCGGGGACCTATCTGTTTTTATCAGGCTGAAAAAGAGAAGAGTAAACAGTTGGCCCAGGCTATTCAGAACCAGCTGAATCAATTAACAGAGCAGGGAAAACAACTGCCGGACAATTCAATCCGGCCGGGGGATTATTTTTTGCTTAATAACTGCCAGGTACCCGGGGTTTTAATTGAAATGGGGTTTCTTAACCAACCGACTGACCGGAAGCTGTTAACGAATAAGAAATTCCAGAAGAAATTAGTGCAGGCTATTTATCAAGGCAGCCTAAATTTTCAGCAAGCAGATCAATCTTCGGAATAATTAATATCAACTGACTTAGATTCCTCCTGATTTTCAGGAGTAAATTCAAACTCACCAGCCGTAATTATCCGTCTAAATTTAGATTTAGTAGCTACTTTAATCTTAACTCTAGTCGGCGGTAAAATAAATAAAAAGCCGGTTAAGTCAGTAACCAGACCAGGGGTAATCAGGCAGATGCTGCCGATTAAAATTAACAGTCCTTCCACTAACTTATCAGCCGGCATCTGGCTTTGAGCCATGGACTGTTTGATTTTGCGGACTACTATTAGTTTCTGTTGGTTAGCTAAACTAGCTCCCAGAAGGCCAGTTACTATTACCAAACTAACAGTAGCCATGAGACCTAAGAAGTGATTCAATTTAATCAACAGAGCAAGTTCAAGCAGGGGAATAACAGTGAATAAGAAGATAAATTTAAACATTTACTCCCTCCTTTTAGCTGACGCTGTAAGATATGTTCTTCTAAATTACTAAAGTTTGGTTTAAGTCCACGCTGATAATATTTATATGTGATTTCTTGAGCAGCGTGTTTAGTAATATTTACCTTAAGGGCTAATGAAAGAAGGGAAATTAATAAATTTATAGAATATAGTCAGTAACTGAGACAAAAGAGGAGATAATATGTCGATAAATAATAAGCAAATCTGGTGGTGGTTGGGAGTTATAACTGCCCTCATAGTTAGTCTGCTGTTTGTTAATCAATTACTTATCCGGGTGGATTTAGCAGTCTATGATCTACAGTTGTGGTTTAAAAGTTTATTCACGATTAATCAACAGGAGCAGATAGTAATTGTTACTATTGATGAAGCTTCTTTAGAACAAATCGGCAGTTGGCCCTGGCCTCGTAGTATGCATGCTCAGTTATTAACTAAATTAAGGCAGGCAGGAGCTAAAACAATTGGGGTCGATCTTGTCTTTGATTTTCCGTCACAACCAGAAGAGGATAAAAAATTAGCTAGAGCAGTGACCCAGACGGAAAACCTTTATTTTCCTTCTGTGCTGAAGGCTTATCGGCAGGGGGAAACCATTAATATTCAGGAAATAAAGTATCCGCTATCTAAATTTAGACAAGCCGGAAGTAAAACGGGCTATATTAATTTATTTCCCGACCGCGATGGTAAGATTAGGCGAATTAATCTGCTGTCGGAAGCAAAAGAACTTCGGCCCTTGGCTTTTAAGTTAGCCGCCAATTTCAGCCAACGAAAGAGGAAGTTTTCCCAACGGGAACTGCTGATTAATTTCCACAGGCAAGTAGACTATTTTCCCCAAGTTTCTTATCAGCAAATTATAAACGGTAATTATAAACAGGGTTTATTCACTAATAAGTTGGTTTTAGTTGGCCCGGCGGACAACACCCTCGGCGACTATTTTATGACTCCGTTAGGGGATTATAGACCGGGAGTTAGAATCCAGGCGGAAATAATAGATAATTATTTAGAGAATAGTTTTATTTCTCCAGCTGCTACCTTCCAGGTGGTGCTAGCTATTTTGCTGTTTAGTCTGTTAACTGCTGGGCTGTATTTTTATCTAACTCCTCTGCGAGGGGTATTCTTATCCCTAGTAGTAGGTAGTAGTTTAGTAGGGGGCAGTACTGGTTTATTAGTTTATTGCCACTTTTATTTTCCTGTAGCTGCCCTTGAATTAGTATTAATTCTAAATTTAATCAGTTCCAATTTGATTTCTTATCTGCAGAGTGAACAGCAGCGGACTCATTTGAAGACTGTATTTTCGCGTTATTTAGCACCGCAGGTAATGGAAGAAGTTATTTCGCTGCCGGAACAAAAATACTTATCCGGACAGCGCCGAGCAATTACTGTTTTGTTTGTTGATTTATCGGGATTTACTAGTTTTGCTGAACATAAAACTGCTGAAGAAATAGTTACCTTACTAAATAAATATTTCTCTATGATTACCGAACAGACTTTTGCTCAGCAGGGTACGCTCAATAAATTTCTCGGGGATGGAGCAATGATCTTTTTTGGGGCTCCTACTTCCCAACCTGACCATGCTCTGCGGGCAGTCAAGTTAGCAGTTAATATCCAACAGGCAGTAGCTGATAATTCTGAACTTTTACTGCCGGTTAGTATCGGCATCAATACTGGGGAAGCAGTGGTCGGCAATATAGGTTCCTTTCAGCGGACTGATTACACAGCGATTGGAGATGTAGTCAATACAGCAGCCCGGATTGAAGCCGAAGCAAAAGCGAAGGAAATTTTACTGGGAGCTGCTACTTATAAGCTACTGCCAGAGAGTTATTCCTGTCGATTACAGGAGGACTTTAATCTGCCGGGTAAAAAGAAAACAGTTAACCTATATCAACTTATTTATCAAGGGAGAGATAATAATGATAAAAAAATTTAAATGGCTCTTAATTATTACTTTAATAATTAGTACGGTTGGTAGCTTAAGTTATCAAGTAGAAGGGCAGTCGGAAATCAGCTTGACTAAACTAGAAGGAACAGTTCAATATAAGGGGTCTAGCTGGTGGTTTTTTTCTGCTCCGTGGAAACAGATAACGGGTTCTACTGCTCTAGATGAAGGAGATAAAATCAAAACTGGTCCCCAGGGGCGGGCCGAACTGGAATTTAATGACCAGGCGCAAATATTAATCAAACCTAATTCTAAAGTACAGGTTACTGCCAATGAAAGCGGCGAGGTAGAGTTGAAAAAATTAAAATTGAATTTAGGGGAAGTAATTGTTAAGTTTATCGATGAATTGAATGAAGGTAGTACCTTCGAAGTGGAGACTCCTTCTGCCGTAGCCGGTATTAAAGGAACTACCTTTAAAGTAGCAGTTAACCAACAGCAGCAGACGACAGTGACAGTTAATCAAGGAACAGTTAAGGTTAGCACTGAAGTAGGCTCAGTTGAAGTTAAACAGGGACAGGCAGCTCATGTGGCTGATAAAGCAGAAGAGCCGGAGGTCAAACCAGCTCCGGAAGCTAAGAACTGGGAAGAAAAGGAACGATGGATTAACCGAGTTAACCAGTGGGAAAAAAGGGCAAAAGAAAAACCACAAACACCTCCTGGGCAGCAGAAGAAAGAACAAGTAGGGCCACCGGAACAGGCAAATGACCATAAACCGGATACTCCCGCCGATGATAAACAAAAACCAGGAAAGCCAGAGCATATTCCGTCGGAAAAACCGGATGATAAACCAACCCCCAATAATACAGAAGACGAACCGG
>CAYFUT010000036.1:0-26821 GCA_964346395.1 uncultured Halobacteroidaceae bacterium | reverse complement strand
CCTGCAGCTTCTCCTGCTGCCTGGCTTGATCTCTGACCTCTAAACCGAATAAAATATTATCCGCTACATTTAAGTGGGGAAATAGCATATAATCTTGATAAACCATCCCAATCTTTCGCTCTTCCGGAGGTAGATTGTTTACCTGCTGGTCGGCAAACCAAATTGTACCCTGCTCAATTGACTGTAACCCAGCAATAACTTCCAACAAAATTGATTTGCCGGTGCCAGTTGGCCCTAAAATAACAAAGTACTCGCCTTCTTCAATCTCTAAATTAATATCACGCAGCGCAAAGTCCCCTAACTTACAGTTAACATTTTTTAGTTCAATCATTATTCTGCTTCTCTCCTTTAGTTGGGAGCAGATTTAAACCAATAAATACAAGCAACGTAGTTAAGATCATTGCAATAGCAATCGGGCTAGAATGCTTTAACCCATAAGAAGTAAACCGCTCATAAATCAATACCGGAGCAGTCATCGGGTGATAAGCTAGAATAACCACAGCTCCAAACTCGGATAAGCCGCGAGCCCACATCATAATTGACCCCGACAAAATATGGTTCCAGTTAAGCGGCAGCGCTACTTTAAAAAAAGTCTGCCCCGGCGTAGCCCCCAGAGTTCGCGCCACCTTTTCTAATTTATTATCAACAGCTCTAAATCCTTCTTTAGCTTCATTAACTAAAAACGGCAGACTCACAAACATCATTGCTGCCACAATCCCGGCAAATTCCCCTATAAATTCAATCCCCAGCCGGCCGAATAATTTACCGCCTAAAGCTTCCCTCCCAAAAACAGTTAATAAAGCAATTCCTGCTGCCGTATGGGGAATAATAACTGGCAGATTAATCAGCCCCTCAATCACCGACCGACCGGGAAAATCAACTCGGGCCAACAAGTAAGCCAGCGGGACTCCCAGCACCAAAGTAATCACAGTAGCTGTCAGGGAAGCCCGAAAAGTAAGCAGAATTGACTGATAAACTTTTTCCTCCTGCAGCGTGGAAATAACCAGTTCGGCACTGGAATTAGTAGTCAGTTTGATTAACGGAGCAAGAATAAAAAATAATAATAAGATAGCTAATCCCGATAATAATAAATGAAATAATGACCGCCGCATAAATTTAACTCTCCTCTATCTAAATTATTGTTCAGGAACTACTAATCCCTTCAACTCTGCTGGTAAATTACTAATCGAATTGGTCTTAGCCGGAACAATCGGCGGCTGACCATTTTCTTGCATGATTTGCTGTCCTTCTTTTCCCAGCATAAACTCCATAAAGGCAACCGCTACTTCTCGATTAGGAGCATTTTTCGGAATCGTCATCCCGTACACCATCGGCCTGCCTACTTTAGTAATCGTTTCGCCCGGCTCTTCTCCGCTAACCTGATAAGTAGCCTGTTCATAAAAATCACTATATTTATTTGTTTTAAGATTAATTTTAGCTGGCAATTCTATAAAAGGTGCCTCGTGCTGTTCGGCCACCGACCGATAAATAAAGATATAATCTAACTCTCCCACTTCCACTAACGACAGCAGATCCGTCTCTTTAGACCGTACATTTTTCGGCGGGCAACCGTTATTTAAACGCTCATACAAATCCGGCTGGTTATAATATTCCGCCGCCAACTTCCAGACTAACTGACTCCGGTAGCCGCAGGGATCAGCATTCGGATCAGAATGGCCATAACTTACATCATCTTTTAATAGAATTTGATACCAGTTGTCCTGATTAATTTCTTCTTTATATTTTGAATCTTCGGTATACATCAGTACCAGTTCATTAGTCGCAAAATTGGCATACCAGTCAGTATACTCCGGCACCATTAGTTCTTTCAAAACGGTATAATCAGCCGAAGCTACTATATCAGCTTCCCGATTCAAATCAGTCACTTTGCGGACGGTAGTCCGGCTGCCGGCTGCCTCCCGCTTAACATCCACCTGCGGATATTTAGCTTCAAATTCTTGTTCCGCCTGCTGAAAGGGAACTGCTAAAGAGCCAGCATGAAAAATAGTTAATTCGCCTGCTATATCTTCCTGTTGAGTATTAACAACTTGAGCTTGCCCAGTTAAAGCTAATACTGCTGTTATTACAGCTAGAACTACTACTTTTTTCATTTGTATAATTTTTCCTCCTTATCTAAATGCTAATTCCTCATCAGAGATACTAGTTTGCTTCGGCAATTTTAGGAGTTGAATTGATTTCAATCCCCCCCGCAATTAATCTTCCCCTTAGCAGGGGTGGGTGGGGGCTGTTGACTGACATTTAGCGTTTTTTCTTTAAGAATATTCCTTGAGCAGCTCATTAAAATTGCCTTAAAAAGAAATTTTTTATTTTAATGAGCTGCTCAAGGGATGAAGAAAAAAGGCTACCGGATACAGCAGACTTTATCAAGCCTTGCTGTTGGCTTTAAGGCGGGCGCATACAGTAACTATCCCTTCCCAGACTAAAGCTAGTGGCCAGGTTGAAATCTACCTGCCACAAGGCAACCGTCCCCACCCACCCCTGCAGATAAAGCTCAGGTCAACTAGGAATCTCTACTTGTTGAACACTATTATTTTCTCTTCCGTCATCTCTTCTATTACATACTTCGGCCCTTCTTTACCATTACCACTTTTCTTAACTCCTCCGTAAGGCATTGCATCAACGCGGTAAGAGGCAGTATCATTGATAATCACACCGCCGGTTTCTATCTCCTGATTTATAATATATATAAAAAGCCAATATACCAGACAGAAATCGGCATATTGGCCATTCCTGTCTTCTTTCCACTCTCGGGAGGGCTAAAGATTACTCCTTAACCCCTGACGGCTCAAACTCCCTCCAATAAAGGAAAATTAAGCTCGAAGACATCTCTATCAAGTTTTCACCACCGCATTTATTCCAGTTCTATTCTCTCCAGCGAATAATCATCTAGATCAACAAGTAATAATTTATTAGTTAAAATATTATCACGTCCAATTCCTACTTTCAAGCCTTCTATCACCTGTAGGGAAGCTAAGATAGACACCACCGGTGATAAGACGGGTAGTTTCCCTTTTCCCGACTCCGGCTCACCGATAATTTCTTCTAAAGAGTAAGTTTCCCCAGGGATGATAGTAGTCACCTGACCGTACCACGAATTAACTCCTGCATGAATTAATGGTAATTGATATTTATTCGCTACCGTTTCTAAGTTACACCGGCTCGGGAAATTATCTAAAGCATCAAAAATTACGTCAACTTCCGCCGGCACCTGCAGTTCTTCAGTTACCCTCTTTTGCTGCGCAATTATTTCCGTTCCTAATTGATAGCTGCTTAACTGCTGTTTAGCCTGACGAACTTTACTGCGCCCAATATCTCCTTTACCGTATAGAACCTGTCGGTTCAAATTGGAACCTTCTACCTGATCGTCATCAATTAGATAGATCTTCTTCACTCCACACCGCTGTAATTCCAGGGCTTGATGGCTTCCTAACCCCCCTGCTCCTGCAATCAAGACCACCAAATCTTCAATCTGATCTTGCTCTTGCGGAGTAAACATAGCCCGCTGGCGCTGGAAAAAATCCATTTTTTACCCCCCAGTCATCGGCGAAAAGACAGTTACCGTATCCTCCGGAGACAGTTCATAATCCAATCCCTTTTTCCGTCCGTTAACCACCACATTAATCTTTTGCAAGGATTCTTGGTCATAGCCAACCTGTAAGAGCAGGTCTTTGATTGTAGTCTCCCACTCAATATCTAGCTGTTGATCTATTTTTTCTATTTCTCCTGCTTCCTTTACCATTTTAGCATTTATTTTTACCTGCATCAAATCCCCCCTACTAAAAAACTATCTAATTTAACCAAACATCTTCCCTACGTCGAACAAGCACACACATGACCACCTGCTAAAGAAACAGGCGTAGCTAATACTTCATCTTCAGCTTCCAATTCATAATCTATCCCGCGTCGGCGGCCGTTAATCATAATTTTAAACGCCTTTAAATCTGACTCTTGATAGCCTAAATCTAATAATAATTCCTGCATCGTAAGCCCTTCTTCAACTTCCAATTCTTTTGATCCTTCTTCAAAGTCCGGTAATTCTTCTCCCAACAACCGCGGATTAACCTTTATCTTCATGTTATCACTCCCCTAATTATGATAAATTATTGTAAACCTTTGAAAATCATCATTAAGCCAGTAACCGTCATCAACACCGAAATAACCCGCCGCAGGACACTTTTCTTTAATTGATCAAATATCTTTAAGCCTAAGCCAGCTCCCGTCAGTACTCCTACTACTCCTACTCCTACCAGCGGCAGAACTTCTGTAGTAATATTCCCGTATAAAAAGTGAAATCCGACCGCATAGACCAGCATCACCAAAAAAGTAGCCTGCAGACAACCTTGATACTCTTCTTTACTTTCCGCAGCAGAGAAATAATAAATTACTAACGGCGGACCGCCCATGCCGAACATACCGTTGATAATTCCACCTAAGCCGCCGGCAATAATGCTATTTAAGAGAGACGGCTTAATCTTAATCTTGTGGTAATAAAATATAAAATAAAGAGAAAAAATTATTAATATAATTCCTAATAACATTCGTAATATTCCAGAGCTAAATCCTTCTAACCCCCAAACTCCAATGAAAGTACCTACTAAGGCACTACCCAAGGTAGACCCCATTAATTTCCAATTAATATTTTCTTTCCGCTGATAAAAAATTTGAAAGTTAAGCACAAAAGCTGTTAATACAATCAATACCGTAGCCAATTCAAGCGGAATAAATAGCGAAAGCAGGGGCATAGAAAAAATAGCATAGCCAAACCCAGTAGCTCCCTGAATCATACTGCCCAACAATAAAATAGTAAATACCGCTGTTAACTCCACTCTTATCTCCTCACTTTAAAAATAATAACCAGCAGTTGAATATTTGGGGAGGGACGCTGCCCTCCCACATTATTTATTTAAGTCCTAATTCAGATAATTTTTCTTCTGTTGGCGTGCCGTCTTCGGGATTCCAACCTCTAAGTTCATAATATTCTTCCAGCATTTCAAGGAACTTATCTTCCGGTAATATTTCTCCCTCGGCCGGGCCATTTTTCACCTCTTCATTGAATAATCGCCCCGGCAGAGTATCACTGTCCCGCTTATATCCTTCTCGCTCAGCAAGTAACCGTTCTACATTATAAATCCGTTCTCCAATTTCGTACAAGTCATTTTCGCTTAAGTCTAAGCCAGTTGCTGCTGATAGCAGTTTAGCGTAAAACTTAGGCGTAATAGCCGCAGTAGACGTAAAGCACTGGCCAGCTGCTTCAAAGGTTCCGCGGATATTCTGATCATTAACTACAAATTCAGCTTTACCTTCAATTGAGGTTCTGCCGCCGCCTAAGCCTTCCAATTCAGCACTAGGCGTAAAGGATCTTAAATGACAAGCACCGCGGCTAGACGTAGCATAAGCTAAGCCCATACCCCAAACGCTGCGCGGATCATAAGCCGGAATTTCTACACCTTTAACCTGCATGGCTATATCTTCTACTCCTAAGTCTTCTGCTACCCGAATAGTTCCCTCAGCCAATTCAGCGCCAAAGTTTCTCTGGGAAGCAATATCGCGGACTAGCTGTAAAATTGCCTCATCATCGCCCCAGTCTAATTCATAACCTAAATCCTCTTCTGTAATTAAGCCTCGTTCATAACATTCCATTGCAAAACCGACTACATTACCAGCCGAAATAGTATCTAGTCCTAATTCATTACATAATTCATTAGCCTTAATTACTACTTCCATACTGTTATTATCGCACTGCGGGCCAAAAGACCACATTGTCTCCCATTCCGGTCCGGCATTACTGCTGCCGGCATACTTACCTTCGCGGGCCAACATTTTCTTGCCGCAGACTATCGGACACCGGTGACAGGCTTCATCTTCGATTGTAAATTTCTCTCTTATTGTTTCGTGGTTGAAGTCACTAGTATCCTTTTCAAACATAGACAGCTGGAAGTTTTTCGTCGGCATTACCCCGTTATCATTAATAAAATCAAACATATGAGTTGTGCCGTATTTTCTTCTCGTCTCACTAGTAAATTGAGTTACTCTAATCTGTTCATAAAAATCACTAATCAATTCGTCCATCTTCTCTTCATCAGCTACTTCTACCTCTTCTTCTCCCGGCATGACGCCTAAAGCCTTTAAATTCTTAGAACCCATCACTGCTCCTAAACCAGTTCGGCCTACAGACCGCCGTTCTACTCTTACGGCCGCATAGCGGACTTTATTTTCTCCTGCCGGCCCGATAATTGCCGTCTGCATGTCGGGAAATCTTTCTTTAATTGGGCGTTCGGCTTCTGTAACCTTTAGTCCCCAATACTTTTCTGCCTTGTGAAAGCTAACTTCACCGTCTTCCACTACAAAATACATCGGCCGATCAGCCTTACCCTCAATCACAATTCCGTCAAATCCGTTTTGCTTCAAATAAGGAGCAAAAGAACCACCCGAAGTACTTCCTTCCGCATAAAAACCATTGAGCGGCGACTGACTAACCCAAGTATGCTTGGGAGCAGCCGGAACTTTAGTTCCGTTTAAAGCTCCTGCCATAATAAATATTTTGTTTTCTTCCGCAAACGGATCTATCCCGCCGGGAACTTCCTCATGAAATAACTTACTTCCTAACCCGCGGGAACCAATATATTCTTTATATAATTCCTCATCCAGTTCTTCTACTTGATACTCCTGTTCTGACAAATTAACCCGTAATATTTGACCCTGAATACTTCCCATCACAATTTATCCCTCCTAGTTTAATTCTTAATCTGTGGGATAAGACTCGATGCCTTCGGCAAGACAGCTATCTTACTTTCTTGGCCGTATTTAGCAATCGCCTTTTCTATCGCTTGTTCAAGACTGGAAAACAGCTTCAGCTTAAAAGTAGACGCTAACTCCTCTTCTAATCCGTCTGAAACCAGAAATAAATCAGCTTTGACCAGAGAAGAAGAAAATAAATAAGCCTTATGAGCTTCCAGCTGAAAACCAGCCTGTTTGAAGTTAGTCAGTACTTCCGCTGGCGTTTCTCCCGCCTGCATCCATTCTTCAAAAGCGCTGCTGCCAATCCCTTCGATACATTCTGCTGCCAAAACAATAGTTCCGCCTTCTTTAACAATTTCTGCTGCGTGAAATAAAGCTTTTTGTGCCTGATATAAATTAATATCTTTTGGATAACCGCCGGGAGAAGCAATTGCAATATCTACTGGCTGATCAGTTTCCGCCACAGCTTTATAATTAATAAACTCTACCCCTTGCTTGAAAACTTCTTCTTCATCACCGGCTAACACCTTAATTATCTCATTATGATCATCTAAAATTACATTGATACAAAACTCAACCTCTAAAAACTCCCGCAGTTCATTTACATCCTGGCGGACGGGATTCTGATCTTTATCTCCCAATTGGGCTTTATCCTTAAACATTTGACTGTGGTTAGTCTCAATAGTTTCTTCATAACCGAGCCCAATCGTAACTCCTTTCATGCCGCCGGAAAAGCCGACAAATTGGTGCGGATCCAGCATACCGGTTACAATTTTTATATCCGCCTCAGCAAATCTACTGTCAATATAGAGCGGAGTTCCCCGGGAAGTCTCCCCCAAGTAGGTATGACTGTCCTTATCTTCACCATCGTGGCTGACAACATTATACTTATTCACTATTTCTGCGCCGACTAATTCTATAAAATCTTCTCTATTATGCACCCGGTGTTTTCCGGTTCCGACTACAATAGTAATCTTTTCTTGCTTAGCACCGCGATCAACTAAACGATTTAATAGGGGAGGTAAAATAACTTTGTTAGGAACTGGTCGGGTTAAATCACTGATTACAATTGCTATCTCCTCTTCACTACCGATATCCTTCGGTAAATCCTGCCCCAGAGGGTCAGCCAATGCTTCTGCTACCAGTTGACTCTCCGGCTGCTCCGCGTTAATTTCAGTTGACTCTAAAACTGAAACATCACTGGCCTCTGGTAATGTAAAGTCCAAATATTGATTGCCGTACGGTAGTTTATACATCAAATCCCCCTTTAAAGTTACTCAATAAATTCAGGGTTCAGAGAAACCCCTGAACCCTGAACAATTACTTAATTATACTGTAGAAGATTAATTATACACTAGGAGCTTCCCGAGCAATAGCTAAGCCTGTTTCGTCGCCTAAGACTTCACACTTAGTTAATTTTCCGGAAGCAGTTTCTAGTACTTCTTGATAAACCTTCTGGCCGGCTTCGTCAATTGTTAAGTCTCCTGTGAAGATGCCCGTTACATCTAAGTCTACTGTATCCTTCATTAAGTCCCAGGACTGTTCATTTCCTGTTACCTTAATTGTAGGCATCAGTGGATTAGCAATTGTATGGCCGCCTCCAGTAGAGAAGACTAAGACTTGTGCTCCCCCGGCAGCAATACCAGTAATTGATTCGCCACCATGACCAGGAGTATCCATAAAGTACAGTCCGCTAGTATCTTTTGGTCGTTCTGCCCAGTCAATTACATCCTGCAGAGTTTTAGAACCACTCTTCTTAATAGCTCCTAAGGATTTTTCTTCTAAAGTACTCAGTCCGCCCTTCATGTTATCTCCAGTCGGCTGAGAACCGCGGATATCTTCACCCTCACTGAGGATGTGGTCTTCCATTTCGTCTGCTATTTTATAAATCTGATCAGCTACCTCTTGGTTAACAGCTTTATCGGCCATCCATTCTTCGCCGCCGATAATTTCAGTCGTTTCTGCCATTACTGAACGACCGCCGTTGTCAATTACCATATCAGAAGCAACACCAGTTGCTGGATTAGAAGCTAAACCAGAAGTAGTGTCGGAAGTACCGCAGTTCAATCCTAATAACAGCTTAGATACTGGCACTTCTTCCCGCTGATACTGACTGATTTTACGGCTTAAGTTCAGTGCTTGGCGGAATCCTTTCTTAGTAGCCTCTAAAGTTCCACCGGAATCATGAATATTGACTGTTTCTACCGGCTTACCTGTCTTCGCAATTTCTTCCGCTATTTGGTTAGCAGTACAGCCTTCTTCTTTATAGTGTTCAACAACAATAACAGCTCCTGCATTAGCATTCTTTCCAAAGCCGACTAAAGTTCTAAATGTTTTCCGCAAATCTTGTCGTGTCTGACAGCGGCCTAACGGATGAGTAATCCCAATTGCATTAGGAACTGTGTCCGCAATTCTATTTACTACCTCATTAGCATAAATAGTTCCTGATAATACTAGTAAGTAATTTCTAACTCCCACATCACCATTCTCTCTGGGGTATCCTAAAAAATGATTTTCCATTGTTAATGGCCTCCCTTCAAATTTGAATGTAATTAAGCTAAATCGCCTCGTGCTCTAACTGGTTCCATATTATGTGCATGAACCCAAGTACCCTGCTCAATATCAGTACTAGCTTGACCAATACTTAGTCCGTATTTATAAACAGTTTCTTCTTTGTCAATATCTACTAAGGCAAACTTATGCCCATATTCAATATCATCATTCAAAGTCACCTTTTTCACTTCATCGCCTACTTTTACCTCTACTTCTGTACCTGCTTCTATAATGTCAGTAACTACAGTAGCAACATTGTCTTTTTCATCAATCACAAACACTCTATTATTTTCGGCCATAGTATCCCCCTCCCGGCTGGTTATTTTTAATAAACAAATTCTGCTGCTTTAAAATATTTTTTAATTTTGAATCCTTTCAATTATCTTAAAAAATTTTTTTCTCCCCCCTTATCTATTATAATAAGGACTGAATATGCTTTATTACCTTTTCTGGTTGAATTATATAATAGATTAACCTCTCTTGTCAAGCAAAATAGCAATTAAAATTAAACTAATTTTAAGGTTTATTTTTATTTATATTAAATCCTTTCAATTAACTATTCTGCTAACTCCTGTCGAACCTTTTCTGCTACTTCCGTCCGCGGACAAGCTAGATTGAACGGAACTATTAATCGATTGGTCTCTGCATCATAAGTTAGCTGATCATAAACAACCGGCAGCACCGATTCCCCATCGGAATAAATGACTGTTCCCCCGGCCTTTTCTACTATATAAGCAGCCTGAACAACATCCCAGATACTGGCCTCCCGCCGCGTAAATACCTGCGGTTGGTCGCCAATAGCTACTAAACAATAATGAATCAGAGTAGAATGGCCGTCATAAGCCCTTATCTTCTCCTGACGCTGAAATGAATCGGCTATTTTTCTTTCTACTGGCGACAACTCCTGGGCTCGATGGATATGATTAACACACTTCAGCTGTTTTTCATTACGGCTGGAAGAGTCAGAGAGAGGAGAACCATTAACTAATACCTGATCCGCATCTTTTCTAGCCTCTATTAGTAAACTGTCTCCCGCTCTAAAACTCAACTCCGGAGCATAAATACTACTCAATATCGGCTGCCCCTTCTGCAGCAAAGCTACAGCTACACAGTATTCATTATTGCCTGCCGTCCGGAAGGCTTTCGTACCATCAATGGGATCTATTATCCAGACCAGTTCTTCCTCAGTCAACTCTTCTAATTTAGCCTGATTAAAGCTTTCCTCTTCCACTACTATAGAATCAGGCAGCCAAGTTAATAATCTATCAGTCAATAGCTCCCCAATTTTTAAGTCAGCCTGGGTAGCTGTATCTCCATTTGCTTTATCTACTACTACCTCCAAATTATCAGCTTTAACTTGCGTAATAATCCGGCTGACTTCTGTCTTAAAAATATTCCGCAGCTTATCCTGCAGCTCCTTCAAATCCAAATTCATAGATTCTCCCCCCTGCTGAAAAACACCTAGTCTAGCCGCGAATCCTCCTTCTAAACTTGAAACTCATCAACTAAGTCTTCCAGTCTCTCCGATAAATCAGCCAATTCATCAGCTGACCTAGCAGTTTCTTCTGCCATCTGGGTAATATCTTCGGTTGCTTCCTTAACCTGCTCACTGTCTTCTGCTAACTCCTGAGTAGCTTCTGCTGTCTGTTCAATCTGGGCAGCAGTTTCCTCACTACTTTCCTGAATATCTGCAAATACATCGCCAGTTTCCGTGACTATTTCTTGACCTGTATCCACCTTTGCTTCTACTTCATGCACAGCTTCTAATCCAGCATTAGTTTTACTGCGGATTTCTGCAATCAATTCTGCTACTTCCTCAGTAGCCGTATTAGTTCTACCCGCTAATTCCCTGATTTCTTCAGCTACAACTGCAAATCCTTGGCCGGCTTCTCCACTACCTTCGCCTGCTCGAGCCGCTTCAATAGCTGCATTCAAGGCTAACAGGTTAGTCTGCTCAGCAATATTATTAATCATCTCCACTATTTCACCAATTTCCTGAGAAGTATCTTCCAAACCGCTGATTACATCTACAGCTTCAGCTACTGAATCACTAATCTCATTCATACTAGCCAAGGTTTTTTCAATATTTTCTTTTCCTACTTCGGTTCTAGAACTAGATTCCTGGGCAAAACTAGTTACTTCTTCTGCTCCAGCAGATATTTCTTCAATACTGGCTGACATATCTTCTACTAAATCATGAGTAGCAGTGATTCTCTCTCCTCCTTCTTGCACACCCGAAGCTAACTGT
Organism: uncultured Halobacteroidaceae bacterium; assembly: GCA_964346395.1. GTDB lineage: Bacteria > Bacillota > Halanaerobiia > Halobacteroidales > Halobacteroidaceae > CAYFUT01. The sequence goes on along the minus strand of CAYFUT010000036.1, from coordinate 15,261 downwards.
TCACTATAATCCGCTAAATCATTAGTGGTCTCCTTCAAGGTCTGGACATTGCCCAATAACCGATTTTTCATATGATTTATAGCTCCGACAAGTTCTCCCACTTCATCTTCAAGCCAGACTTGTAAATCATCAGCCGTTAAATCTCCATCAGCAATACTGATAGCAAAATCCCTAATCTCAAATAATAACTGCGTCACACGCTTAGAAACAAAAATAGAAACCAAAATTACTCCCGCTATCGTGCAAAGAAAAATTATAAATAAGTCTTTATAAACCAAATTTAAATCCGACAGCAAGGCTGCTTTATCCCGCACAGCAATGAACTTCCAACCTAACTGAGAAGAGGTACGGTAATTAACTATCTTTTCTTTTCCATTTAACCGTACTTCAAAATCACCTGCTTCTCCATTTAAAACCGGCTGCAGTTTTTGATCATTTATATTAGAAATGTTTTGAAAATTAAGTTCTTCGTTCTGCGGATGAGCCAATATGATGCCTGATTTGGTAGTAGCAATTATATATCCATCGCTGCCCAGCTTGATATCCTTAACAATTTGGGTTATTTTATTTAAGCCTAAATTTATTCCTTGAATTCCAATAATATTATCCTGGTCATCCTGTACGGTAGTGACTACACTCATTAATTTTTTCTGCCCCTGCGTCCAGTAATACGGATCTGTACGGATTATTTTTCCTTCATTCTCCATTGCTTTTCGATAGTAAGGCCGCTGCGTAGGGTCATAACTTCTCGGCACCGATGTAGCCGGCCACTGCAGGTAGCCCCCATCTTTAGTAGCTAAATAAACATAGTCTGCCTGCGGATGAGCTCCGGCATAATTACGATAAATATTATAGATATCTGCTTCTAAACCGCCGTTTTCCAGCGGAGTTAGCTTTAGTTTTTCGGTTGCGGATGTATTCTTGTAAGTAGTAAGTTGCCCTTCAGCCTGCTTGATCTGGGGATGAGTTGCCAACATTTGAGCATCTTTCTTGACGCTTTCGAAAAAGGTGACAATAGTTTTTTCCAGAGTCTGAATTTTACTGTTTGATTTCTGAATGAAACTTTCCCTTAATTGTTCCTGGGTCATATTAATTTGAAAGTAACCAACAACTATAATTGGGAGTAGCGACAAAACTAATAAGGCAGCTATTACCTTATACTTAATCGGTAATTTTTTTAAAATAATAACCCCTCCTTCTTTCATCGTAAAGAAAAAACTTTTTTTATAAATTTATTTAAAAAAACTATGTAGCGACATGATATATCATGTCGCTACATAGCTACATAGTTTCTACAATCTTTTAATTACTAGCCAGAGTAATAGTTATATTATTGCCTTTAATTCCTGGCTGAGCTCCTTGGTCTATTAGTCCTTCTGCTTCCTGATGCACAAGTAACCATTTATTCCGCGCAAATAAAAGCTCCTGCTCTTGGTTAGCTGTTTTTACTTCACTAGTTAATGGTAAATTAGTATTTTCCGGCAGCACCACCACACATTTAAAACCGTCGGCATCCACTTTGCAGGGGGCAAAATGTAAAGTAGTACTGTACAATTCAACAGCAGTTCCTGCCGGCAGATAAAATGCCTCTACCTGATTCGCATCATAAATATTACCACTGATATCCTGCCGCTTCCCTAATAACAAAACTAAATCAGTCACTGCTATATTCACTTCGCTACTTTTATGGTATTCTAAACCATCTAAAGAAGAACTCTGCCCATTACAATAGCCGATTTGCAGCGGCATCTGACCGTAAACTTCATCTTCTAAGACTTTTTTTACTTCTAAATCTTCCAAAAAATCTACTGAAGCCTGGTAAGTATTCCCGGTGTCCGGAATTTCAGTCTGCTCCCGCATTGCTTTAATTAAAGATGCAAAGTTATAATCATTTATTATTCGACCATATTTTCTAAATTTTTTGCTGGTGGCACTGTTGATAGAAACATCATTTTTAGCTCTTAATTCAGAAATCATTGCTTCCTCATCACTCCCTGCAAATTTCTATAGTTGGCCTACTTCTGCAAATAATTGACTGTAGTCAGATCCTTTTCTATAAAATACAGGTGGATAGCCTATCTGCGCTTCTACTTCCTGCCAACCTGACTTATATTCTTCACCAGTCCAGAGATGGACCCATTCATCATCAGGTAAATACACTTCTTTCGCCCGTACTTCTTTATCGCAAACCGGAGCTACTAATAAGTCTCGACCTAGCAAATATTGATACTTTAAGTTATACACTTCCTCATCGTTTTCATAATGCAGATAAGGATGGCGAATTGCCGGTAAACCTCGTTGAGCAGTAGTCTGCACAACTTCCTGTAAATAAGGTTTCAACTGCTTATGAATTTTACTCATCCGCGCAAAGTGATCTAATATTTCTTGATCATGATCAAACTGCAGATTTTCATCAGGGCGATTCCCCTCATGAGTTCTCATTACTGGGGTAAAGGCTCCTAATTCAGTCCAGCGTTTAAATAACTCTTTAGTTCTAGTCACCCCAAATAGAGAAGTATAGCCGCCTACATCAAAATGAGTCAAGCCAACCCCGGTCAAACCTAAAGATATAGAGGCAGGAATTACCGACGGTAGTCCATCATCCCGACTCCAATTTACAAATTGATCTCCAGACCACATTAAGGTAGTGTAGTTGCTAGAACCTGTATAACCTGCCCGCGTGAAGAATACTATATCTCCTACTTCATCGGTTTCTTCTAATGCTTCCCGGTTAGTCTGCGCCCAGATTGCCGGGTATTTATTGTGTAGAGATTTTCCATCTTCTCCGGAATGTACTACTGCATCAGTTGGTAGGTATTCTCCAAAGTCGGCCATCCAGCCGGCTAAACCTAAATCGATCATATTTTCTTTAATTACATCTTTCATCCATTCTTTAGCTTCGGGATTAGTTAAATCTACTAGCGCTACCGGGAAGGTGGTTACCGTTACGTGATATTCTTCTCCTGCTTCATTTTCCACTAAGTATCCTTTTTCTGATGCTTCCTGGTAGAGGTCGCCCTCCAAAGCCAAGAACGGATTAATATAACCTAAAAATTTGATTCCCTGCTGTTCATCTAACTCCTGAATGGTGTGCTCTAAATCAGGATACATATCTTCATCATACTTCCAATCCCACATCAACTGCTTGCCAAATTCAGTTTCTCGTTTTCCTTCCCAATCCTGAACCCAGAGCGCAGCTACTTCTACATCATTCTCCAGAGCCGTATTCATCTTTTCTTTGATTGCCCCTGTACCGCCCTGCAAACCTAACCAGACTCCATCATAAGCCCAATCAGGCAGTTCCGGCTGCCGCCCCAACAAATCAGTTAAATCTTCTATCACATCTACTGCTGTCTCTTGAGCAGAAAACACAATCTTTTCCGGGATTGAATGTACAGCTAATTCGTGATAAGCGTCGGTTCTGAAATCAAATTCCATGTAATGGGAATCATCTACATGGCAGTAATAATTCCGGCTGGAAACAAAGGTGGGCTGCGGAAAATAAGTAGTATACCAGTCTCCACCTGAACCATCCATCACGTGAGCTTTAAAACTAATATAGTCTTCTTCATTTCTCCCTACTCCTGCTTCTGAAACCCAAATTGGAACCCGTTTGCCGTTTAAATCAAGTTCCGAAAACTGTTCACCGCAGCCGTAAATATGCTCATCAGCAGCCGCCTCTAATCTAATCCACATTCGGTCAGCAACTTCTGATACCTGCGAAAAGTGAACTTCTAGTCTCCCCTTTTCCTCTCTAAAATCGACTATACATTGGTAGCTATCTGGTGCGAAAAACTTGATTTGAATATGATCTGGTTCTTGGTTTAAAATTTCTATATTATAGAGACCTGCTTTTTCAAATAAATTATCTTCAATTTCAAAATTACCGCAGTTTATTTCATAATCCGTTTTTCCCTTCCCGTAGAGTAAAAAAGGAGTATCTATACTATGTTTAATTATTATTTCTCCCGCCAGAGAAAGGGAAAACTGATTTTCTCCTTCTTGAATAAACTCCACTCTTTCCACTCCCTTCAACATAAAAGTTTTAATAGTAATTAAGACCCCTGGGGAAAATACCCCAGGGATACTAATTAAAGTTTTTGAATCGTTTCAAGAAACTAGAAAAAATATTTACAGATTAGACTCGAATAACTTAATCTTTTCCATTACTTTCTCTTTAACGCCCTTACGAGCTGCCCCCATAATCTCAGTACATTCAATCTCATCTGGATTTTCTTCCCAGACTCCTTTAATTCCTTCATTAAAAGCTACCTTCAGTTCAGTCCCGACGTTTACTTTAGAAATTCCAATCTCAATTGCTTCCTGAACACTCTCTTCCGGCACTCCTGATCCGCCGTGTAAAACCAAAGGAATATCTACTTTTTCTCTAATTTCTCGCAACCGAGCAAAATCTAACTCAGGATCACCGTCGTAAAATCCGTGGGCTGTTCCTACGGCCACTGCTAAAGCAGCTATGCCGGTCTCTTCAGCAAAATATTTAGCTTCATCAGGGTCAGTCAAGACACTTTCATTAGATTCCTTACCGTCTTCAATCCCCTGCAGCTTTCCTAATTCTGCCTCCGCATAAATATCATGTTCAGCAGCTTTCTCTACTACCTTCTTTGTCTTGGCGATATTTTCTTCTAACGGAAGATGCGATCCATCATACATAACGGAAGAAAATCCTGCTTCCACAGCTTCAAATACAACATCTAAGTTATCTCCATGGTCTAAATGTAGACAAATGGGAACTGACGTATTTTTGTCTGCTGCTTCTACAGTTTTAACTAAATAATCCATCCCATAGTAGCGTAAAGGGCGCTCTGTAATTGCTATAATTGCTGGCGATTGTGTTTCTTCTACTGCTTCAGCAACCCCCTGTACATATTCTAAATTATGAACGTTAAAATTTCCTACTGCATATCCTTCTTCAGTACCCGACATAATTTCTTTTAAAGTAATCATTAACTTGTACCTCCTAAGTTATTTAAAATAATTTGGATAATCAGTTAAAAATTGAAGCAACTCTTCTTCTGCCGGCGGCTCTCCATTTCTGATAAAATAGCCCGCAGTGCCGCTAGCAATAGCTAATCTAACCGCTGGATCATCACTGCACAATAACCCAAAGATATAACCGCCGTTAAATGTATCTCCAGCTCCAGTAGTAACTACTGGTTGCTCACAATAAGGCTGCGGCAGTCTTTCAACTCCCTGCTGAGTACTACTGCAGGCAAATTTATTAGTATGCAGCACTAAATTAGAAATACCAATTTTTTCTCTCATTCTGGTTAATGCTGCTGCAATATCTTCGGGGTTAGGTTCCGAAATTACTCCTAAAGCCTGAGCTGTATCCAGCATTTCTGTGCGATTAAAGCTAACTGTCAATTCAAAATGTTCTTCCAGCTCCGCTAATCGAGCACAAGTAGCCTGTAAATCTTGGTCACTTCTCTTTTTTACATTGCCGAAGTCCATAAACATCTGCCGCCGCTTAAAACTTAATTTAGGCGCTACTTCTTCCAAAATTCCAGTGCAGATTTGATCATAATAAGGCATGTTGGCCCAATAGCCCAGTCCTATTAAATCAGCCTGCTCCATAACTTCAATTAACTTCTCTAGACCAACCTTTTCCTTTATTTCCTGCCAGTCCATGCTGCGGACATTCTGATTAGCTGGGAACATCAATTTCCCATCATCAAATTCAAAAATATGAGAAATACAGGGATCACCGAGCGAAACAACTTCCATTGTTTCCGCTAAATCGGCAAACACCGGAACTGTCTGCTGAGCGCCAAAGAGAGCTACTAAGGTAGTATCTACCTTTAAATTGCCCAGCACTCGCCCAGTATTAGCAGTAAAGCCGCCTGCCCGCTGATCTTTTTGGATTATTTCCGTGCTCAATCCTCCACCGGCAACCTCTTGAATCCGGTCACTTAAGGTCAGCATTGAATTCATTACTTCATAATCCGTTACTGACTCTCGCTCTTTGACTAACTCCCAAATGTTATCTACAAAGCCGTCCCAGCCCAACATTACGTTCTTATCTGCTATAAACTGGTTTACTTCTTCTACTGCCCGTTCTACCTTGTCGTTAATTTCCTCTAGTTCAGCCACTAATGTTCCTCCCTTCTTACCTCACAGTATTAGAATAAGGAACCTGCGGTAATAAATCTAAGTCTAACCAATAACTTAACTCTTTAATTTCTGCCGTATAATCGCCCTCGCAGACTGCATAATGATGAGGTAAATTGTGAGCATAAATAGTATTCACTAAATCTTTAACTTCAATCTTTTCGTCCCCAATTTCTAAATCAGTAAACCAACCGCGGGAACCGTGGAAAGATTCATTTTCCGCATCAATAAAGTTCCCCTCAAAGGTGAAAATCTTTTCTCCATTCTGCATCATACTTAGTACTGTACTATGCATCGGCTGAATTACTAAGTCGTGAACAGTACCTAAGCCATCACTATTAAACTGATGGTCTAAATTATATTTGCCTTCTTTAGCAAAATTACCAGCTACGTTTCCACAATGCCAGAGCAATAAGCGGTCGCGAGTTAAATCAATATCTGACATATCAAGCAGCATACTGTTCTTGCCGGTTAACGCATTTAAGATCGTTTGGTTGATTGCTCCGTAGACATCCCCTTCACAAGAAGCAGCCATGCCATCTTCATTTAACTTAGCAACTACTGAACAAGGAAAAATACCATACTTTTGGTTAGTATCCGGCCAACAGCGGAGAGCATAAGTATCAATACCTTTTTCTTCTGCTAAATCTTTCAGCGCTAAATAATAGCGAGCACTCTTTTCTAAGAACTTATCTTCAACCCGCACTTCATTAGCCTGTTCTCTAGTTCGCTCCACCTCGGCTTCTACTCTATCATCAGCAATATTATCAGCATCAGCCAATAAACTATCAAAATCATCAATAACCTCTACTTCAATACCGAATCTTGCTTTTAACTCATTGGGATCAAATTCTAAATTAGCAAATCCGGGGGCAGTTCCAATTACTAAACCAATTTTAAGATTGCTTAATTTCTTAACTGCCTGCATAGCCCGCAGAGTAACTTCAAAGCGAGGTAAGAATAATTCGCCGTCTACATCACCATAAAACCACTTAAACTTAAATTTCTGCTCAGTTTCTTGCTCTTTATAACCTAAAACACTGGCGTTCATATTCGAACCGCAGAACGAATTAAGCGGCAGCTTGCCATTGTCTCTAGTTTCCGGCCGCCCCCAGAGACCAAAACCATAATTTCCTTCAGCAATCACGGGAGCCAGAGTACCGGGCGCAAAGGAACTATTCTGCACCAGCACAAAATCGGCATTATTATTTTCCATAAACTCCTTGGCATCTTCAGCATCTCTTTCTGATTTAACTAATTCTTCCCAGGCCACTAAATTGAAATTATAATCTTGGCTCAATTCTTCTAATCCAGCTATTGCTTCGTTCATTACTTGCTTCTTATCACCTGTAAAACTGTCCTGACAAATAGAAACCAAACCAACTGTTACTTCCATGATTTCCCTCCTTTAATTTAATCAATTCCACCCACAGAAAGTCCAGAAATAATATATTTCTGCAGCGCTAACGCAAAGATAAAAATAGGAATTAGAGCTAAAGTACCAGCTGCTGTCATAGCGCCCCACTGCGGGCCAAACTGACCTATGAATCCACTAACTGCAATCGGCACCGTTTTTACTTCAGAACCTGCTAACACCAGAGCATATAAGAAATCATTCCAGGAATACACGAAACTAAATATAGAAGCTACTACTAAGCCCGGTGCTACCAGCGGAATAAAGATTCTAATAAACGATCCAAATCGCGAACAGCCGTCTATCAAAGCTGCTTCTTCATAAGCTTTTGGAATCCCCTGGAAAAACGGCAGAGTCATCCAGATTATATACGGCAAAATAAAACTTATATGTGCCAAAATCAACACAAAATGAGTATCTAATAACCTAACCTTCCGCATCAAAACAAAGAGCGGAACAGATAAAGTAATCGGCGGAATCATCCGGCTAGCCAGAATACTTAATCCGATTTGTTCATCCCCTTTAAAGGTAAACCTGGCCAAACCATAGGAAGCCATCGCCCCAAAACTGACGGAAATTATTGTAGTCACCACCGCAATTATTACACTGTTCTTTATGTTGTTGAGAAAATCTCGTTCAAATAAAACTCGTTTATAATTTTTTAAAGTTAGTTCAAAGCTAGAAAACGGATTAGCATCAAACACCGCATCCTTCGGCTTGAAGCTGGTTGAAAAAACTAAAAAAATGGGAAATAACTCTACGACCAGTAAAATCAATACAACTAGATAAAATAAAGTTTTTTTCCCAGTTGCCCACTCACTTACATTTTTATTTAGCACTTTACTTTCACCTCCAGCAAATTAAAATTCAAACTGTCTTTTGACTAGGTAAATAGAGAACACTAACGCTATTGCTACTAGTACATAAGAAGCGGCAGCTGAATAACCCATATCGTAAAAACTAAAGGCATTCTTGTAAATAAAGATCGACATAATAGAAGTAGCATTACCTGGTCCGCCGTTGGTCATCACATAGATTTCGGAGAAGGCCTTCAAAGCATTAATGACTCGTAAAATTACAGCTATTACAATCGAAGGCTTCAACAGCGGTAAAGTTACATGGGTGAATATTTGCCAGCGGTTAGCACCTTCAATTTTGGCTGCTTCATAAGGTGCTTTCGGCAGCGAACTAACACTAGCATACAAAATCATAAACATAAACGGCCACATCCGCCAGATATCCTGAATGATAATTGCTAAAAAGGATAAATTTGGCTTACTTAAAAACGGCACCGGACTAAAACCTAACAGCTTAATAAACCAATTAATTGCTCCGTACTGCGGATTATACATGAACCGGAAAGTTAATCCGGACACAACTGGAAGTATAAAAACTGGTAACAATAATAAAGCCCTAACTATATCATCAGCAAAAAAGTTTTTATCTAATAATAAAGCAACTCCCAAACCAATTATCAGCTCAAAAGTAACACTAACGCCTACAAAAATCAACTGCAGCTTAACTGAATTCCAGAATGGTTCGTTCTTGAATAACTTAATAAAATTATCTAAAAAGACAAATTCCGGACTGGCTCCAGTACTCATATTCCATTGGTGAAAAGAAAGAAATAGTGAATAGATAAGCGGAAAAATTAGTACCCCTCCAAGGACTAATAAAGCGGGACCTAGAAAACCATACGGTGTCAGCTTTTCTTTTAACCGAAGGAGCTTCCCTTTATGGGAAGCTCCTTCAGTTTTATTATTGGACTTATTCACTCTTATACTCCTCAACAATTTCTTGAATATTTGCTTTCATTTGCTGCATAGCTTCTCTATTGGATAAGTCACCGCTAATTGCCTTGGAGAAATGAGTACTAATTTCATCAGATACCTTTGGATACTGAGGGAAACGTGGTCGGTGAGCTGCTTCACCTTCACTGAGAGCAGTTAATACTCCCTCATACCAAGGATACTTCTCTTGCAGCTTAGGATCTGTTAACAGATCTTTTCGCATCGGACTCATACCTGCTTCAACCAGTTCTTTTCCTGATTCTTTACTACCCCACCAATAAGCAAACTCAGCTGCTGCCTGCTTATTATTGCTTGTCTTCGGCATACATAATGTCCAGACACCAGTGATTGATACTGAGCCGCCTGGTCCAGCCGGACTAGCTCCATAATCTAACTTGCCAGCTGCTTTAGAGTTTTCTGGGTCTTCGTGTCCTGCAATAATTGCCGGCCACTGTAAAGTAGCAAATAACTGTCCGCTCTCCATATTCTGAATTGTTTCCGGATGACCCATGCTTAACTTAGACGGCGGACTGATGTCCAGCAGTTTATCATAGTATTCAAGAGCTTCTACTGCCTTATCTACGTCAAGTACTACCTCTAAATCTTGATTCAAGATTTTAGTTCCAAAACTTCGCAATAGCCACATAAACTCAATAGTTGCTCCCTCTGATTTAACAGTAAAGGGCGCGTAGCCGTAAAAAGGCTTGTCTTCATCATGTAAAAACTTACCGATTTCATATAGTTCTTCTAATGTCTCTGGTCTACCTAACTCATAACCGTATTCTTCTTCAAATTTCTGTTGGTTTTGAGAATCATTAAGTACATCTTTCCGATAAGTAAACATATAAGCATTAGCATTAATCGGCAGACCTTTTATATCATTCTGCCAAGCTCCTGCATTCACAGCACCCTGCGGAATAACATCTAAATCTACTTTGTTATCAATCACCTGCGGTTCCGGCCATTGACTGTAATTACTGAAGTAAGAAGCAAACTTAGGTACGTAAGGTTCATCAACTGCTACTAAATCATACTTCCCAGTTTTAGAAGTAAGATTCATAGCCATTTTTTCAGTTAGTGATTGAGTAGGTAAATCATCAACCACAACTTCCATTCCCGTCTGCTTTTCAAATTCACTAACTTTTTCTTTTACTGCTTTAGTATGGGCATCTCTCCAGACTAAAACCCGAATCTTAGTTCCACTATAAGGCTTTGCCCCTTCTTTTTGTGTTTCCTCTTCCTCATCGTCACCAAAGATCCAGAAAGCATCAGCTGAAGAATTGACGGCTACCAACGCGGTACCAAGACATAACACCATTACTAAAGCTAAAGCGATTTTTTTGTTAAAAAACATTTAATCCCCCCTTGTATAGTAAGTTAAACAAAATAACTAATCTCTGTCTCCCCAAATTAGATTGGTGAATATCCCCCCTAGCCGTCAGCTTATTTCTTATTTTAATTATAAGATGTAATTTAGTAAGTTGCAATTATAATTAAAATTAACCAGTTATTTTAATTATAAGCATTATTATATTATTTATATTATTTAATTATAACCATTTTAAAAATATTACAAATAAAGTTGCAGTAGTTTTTGTTGAAAGGATTCAAAAAAGGTAAGATAATTAACCCACAGCAGATTAAACTTTTAAGTCTTGTGGGCTAATCATCTTATTATATATGAATTGTTGGAGGCAATTACAGACTAATTATTACTTTCAGAAGCTAGTTAACCACTAGCTATAAACATTTTGAAAGGTTTCAAACAATTATCTAAAAAATAAATTATACCAATTCTTATCTTAAATAAACTTGTATTTCTTATTCAAGTATATTATAATATCTGTTAGTGGAAATGTCAAGAAAATTATTTTTTTAACTAAATAAAATTTTATTAGGAGGGACATCGAAATATGGCTACCATCAAAGACGTAGCAGAATTAGCAGAAGTTTCTGTCGGCACTGTTTCTAATATCCTCAATAATAAAACAAAAGTTTCCAAAGAGAAACAGAAAGCAGTCTTGAAAGCTATCGAAGAATTAGACTATTCTCCTCTACACTCAGCCCGCCAATTGCGAAAAAAAGAAACTAACACTATTGCCTTCATCATTCCTAACATTAAAAATCCTATCTTTTCAGAAATGACCGAGGCAATTGCTAATCAAGCCCGCACTAACGACTACGATACAATCATTTATAAAGGAAGTACCACTGAAGATATCGAACAGGGCTACACCAATTTGATTAAGCAAAATAAAGTAGATGGCATTATTATCGGCGGCAGTACCCATATCGAAAAACCGCTAGTTAGTAAAATAAGCAAAACTGAATTCCCAGCAGTTATTCTAGAACGTAACGAAGAAAATGTAACTACAGTGGAAATAGATAACTTTTCGGGCGGATTAACAGCAGCCGAGTTTTTAGTAAGTAATAACCATCAACAAATTGCTTACGCTCACCTGGAAACCCCCAATGTTTATCTGGATCGAGTTAGTGGTTTTGTCAAGGGACTAGAAAAAAATAATATCAATCCCCTCAAAATGCCGGCAGAAGATACCAGCTTTACCTCCGGCTATGAGTTGATGAAACAACTATTAGATTACGATATAGAAGCTGTCTTCTTTCCATCTGATATTATGTCTTTTGGGGCTTTAAACCTACTGTACGAAAAAAATATTGAAGTTCCAGAACAGATATCAGTAATTGGTTACGATGGCATTACCATGGGTAATTATTCTTCTCCAGCGCTGACTACTATTGAACAGCCGGTGCAAAAGCTAGCTGAAAAATCTATTTCTACCTTAATAGAAATCATCAATGGGGAAGACATTCTTTCACACATCAAGCTCAAACCTAGTATCCTCCCCCGAGAAAGTGTAGCCCGAAAATAAAACCAAAATCTATTAATTCTAATCGGTTCCCAACACTACTTCCCGCTCTAGATAATTGTTTTTCAAGTACAGGGTAGTACCCATTAAAATTAGTAGATAAATGATAAAAATACTAAAACCTAGGTGAATACCCAGCCAGTCATTAACTACTCCCGCTAGCCAATTACCAAACACTATATTTCCCAATCCGCCCGCCATTAAGGTAGAACCAATGATAGCCGAAATATTCTGATCAAAGATTTCAAACATCGCTGCCTGCATGGTAGGAAAGTTGATAGAAATAAATAACCCAGTAAGAGAAAAAGCAAAGGCAAACGGATACGGGCCAACTAACCCAGCTAAAATAGCTGTCAGCGAACAGCTAGAAGTAATTAGCACTAACCGCAAATAACCTACCTTTTCCACTATCCAGCTCGCTAAAAACCGCCCGATGGAAAAGAAAGCAAAGAACCAAAACAAGTAAAAACTTATTTCCTCGGTAGTTCGGCTCTGCACTTCATCCAGATAAACTCCTAACCAGGTACCCATCCCCACTTCTGCTCCTACATGGCAGAAGAACATAACAACGAATAAACGCACCTTAGGCCGCTGCAAAAGAGTCTGCGGACTGACTTTTTCTCCCCCGGCTTCTACTTCCCCCGGCGGAAATTTACTTAATAAACTGAAGAGAACAAGCAGCACCACCAAAACTATCGTAAATAAATAAGTCCGCTCCCAACTGAAACCAGCCTCAAATACTAGTTTAGCATACTGAGAAGCCACTAAGCCGCCAATACCAAAAAAAACGTGGAACAGATTCATCATCTGCCCTTTATTTTCGGTAAAGATCCGGGAAGCAAGAGAATTACCAGATAAATTTAAAACCCCAAAGCCGCCTCCAATCAAAAACATCCCCATCCACAGCAGATAATAATTGCCGATTAGGTTAATCCCAATAATTCCTAAACTGCCGAGGGCCAATCCCGCCCACATTACCTTCTTTAAGCTAAATAATTCACTGAGAAAACCGCTGGAAAAACTAGCTAAACTACTCCCTAGCGAAAAGAACACCATCAGTAAAGCCAACTGAGAGTGGTTTAAATTATATTCTGCCTTAATAACCGGATTGACTGGCCCCCTTAAGTTAAGCACTAATCCAAATAAAATCATAGTACTGAAAGCGGTAATCACTAATAACTTGCGGTTCAATTGTTGATTCATTGTTCCCCTCCTCTAATTAGATACTGTCAAATAACTAGCTGTTAAAACTAAGCTGCCGCCCACAACTGTTCCTAACGCCGGTACTTCTCCTAAAAAAACCAGCGCGAAGAAAATAGCACTTACCGGATCAAGGTAACTTAAAACTCCTACTTCCTGGACTTTACTTAACCGCAGTCCTTTAATATAAAGCACTAAAGCTAAAGCAGTATGTACAATACCCAATACTGCCAGCAAAATTAGAGAGTTCCCAGTTGGCAGCGAAGTTCCCCCGACAACAGGAAGCAGCACTAGAATACAAATCCCCGTCTGCACTAAAGTTAATACCTGGGCTCTAACATTAGTTACTAATTTGTTAGAAACCATAAACAGAGCATAAAAAAAAGCAGCTGCTAACCCCCAGCCTACTCCCGCTAATTTAGCCTGCAGCAGACGCTGAAAATCAAAAAACATGATTCCGATACCTATAAAACTAAGGGCCAAAGCTACCATCCCCCGCCGCGTCAGCTGTTCCTTAAGAATCAAGCTGGAGAGCAGAGCCGCTAGTACAGGAGCAGTATAATAGCTAATCGTAGCACTAGCAACAGTAGTGGCCTTTAAAGCCCGGAAAAAGAAGATCCAATTTAAAACTAACGTAATTCCTGTCACTAACAACATCCATCTGTTAGCCTGCTTAAGCTCCTGCCAGGGCTCTTTTTTTCTGCTCACAAACAACAATAAAAAAGCAAACCCAAAAACTACTCGATAAAATACAATTAGCTCGGAAGAATGCGGAATCAATTTTACTATAACACCGATACTGCCCCAAATCAACATAGCAGCTATGATAAATAAGTAACCTAATTTCTTTTCTGAAAGCATTGATTTCACCTCCCAACTACAACAGCGAAACCAGCAGCGGAATCGTCACCATCGCCAACAGTGTAGTCAAGAATACCCCTTCGGAGGCCAGTGCTTCATCACCGCCGAATTCCTGGGCAAAAATAGCTGTATTAGCTGCCGCCGGCATACCGGTTAAAACTACAATTACCCCCTGGATTAGCTGATCTAAGCCCAACGGCTGCAGAACCACTAGCGTCAATAAAGGCAGACCGACCAGCCTAACCGCAGTAATCAACCAAAGCTTGAAATTAGAAAAGATATCGCGGAGAGTGACCTGAGCCAAAATAGAACCGACTACAATCATCGATAACGGAGTGGTCGTTTCTCCTAACATCTCCAGCGTAGAAACAAGCGGCCCTGGCAGCTGTAGAGAAAAGAGAAAGATTAAAAAGCCCACTCCCACAGCAAATATCCCGGGATTTAACAGATGGTCTAACTGAAAGCCTTCCTGCTCGTCTTGACTGCGGCTGATAATCAAGACGCCTACAGTCCAGAGAAAAACATTAAATACTAAATTATAAATTGCCGCCAGAAAAATGCCTTGGGCTCCATAAATAACATCAATAACTGGATAACCCATAAACCCTACGTTAGCAAAAATTAAAATAAATTGATAGACATCCTTCTGCGCCTGATCAACAGATAATAACCTAGTTACCAGATAAGAAATGGCAATCATGCCAGCAAAAACAGCCAAAGTTATCCACAGAACACTAATCAAATTAGCAAATCGTTCTCGACTGAACTCATAGTTCATAGAATTAATAACTAAGGCAGGTAGCGTAACGTAAATAATTAAATTAGTCAAATTTTGATTCAAATTTTCATCAACAATTTTTAACCTTTTAATTATAAATCCAGTTACTAATAATAAAAATAAAATTAGAGTCTGATTAAAAATAGTAGTAAAATTAATTTCAATCACCCTTTCTAAGAACAGGTTAGCACCAATGCTCTG
>CAYFUT010000035.1:0-27000 GCA_964346395.1 uncultured Halobacteroidaceae bacterium | reverse complement strand
AACACATAAAACAATAATTTTCTGTGGAATAAGTTACATTTCTTAGAATCATTTAAAATAAAAAAATATCAGTCTTAAAGATAGTTGTAGCTGAATTTACCAACTTAGGATCTCCATAGGCAAGACTATTAGCCTGGGCTAAAAATACCTCGCTTTCAAAATAAGTCCAGGGAGTCAATTCTTCCTGATTAAACGGATGGCAGTAAGCATACTTAAAGCCTAGACTGGTAGCATCATTCAGCTGAACATCTCCCTGGCTGCCAAAAGTTATAGCTTCCTGCTGATCATTATGATAATCCCGCCGACCCTGGAAGAAAACATCTACTGCCTTACCGGAAGTAATTCTATTCTGCCAATCAAGAAACAATATCTGATGTGAATTGCTTTCTCCTTCCCTTTCCAGCCATTCTACTTTATGAGCTCCACTTAATTTCATATCAGTATATTGTTCTTATTCATTATGTTCTTTAACTAAAAACTTAATTTTTCTTTCACCCTATCTGTTTTAATCCCCAATTCAAACAACTCTTCATCAAATAAATTAATAGTGTTTTTTAATTCCGTTAGCTCTTTTTCATTTAACTGAGTCTGCTTTTTATTTGCTCCCGTAATTTTAGCTAATTCTTTATTTTTAGCAGCTAACTTTTCAATTCTCTTTTTCAAGTTCTTATTGTTTATTTCTTTCAGTTGGCCTAAAATTTCATTAAGCATTAAGGTTAACCGCAGTTGAGTTAAAATATTTGACTGCGGAATGTTCTTTACTACTTTCTGTTTTGATTCCTCAAGGCCACCCAACTTAGCTAACGCAGGTAAAACCCAATAATCACGTTCTCCTTTTAAATATAATCTGGTAGTAGTTCCTATTTCCTCTTCGATATAAAAAGTATCCGAATTGTCTTTTACTATAATTAAATACTGGTCTTGATAAATCGAATTGGTCGTTAAATCATTATACAATTTCAGTTTTTCTACGGTAGTCGCAAACTGTTGGGAAATTGACCACAGTGTTTCATCTTCTTCAACCTGCACTAAATTTACCGTTTTAAAGTAAGGAATTTTAATCTTTTGACCCTGCTTAATCTCTTTACTTTCTAATTGATTAAACTTTACTATCTTTCCCATAGGCACCTGATAAGACTCTGCTATTGACCAGAGAGTCTCTTTGGTTTTTGCCTGATGCTGCTTAACCTGAATTGTTTTATATTTTTTCACCAGTTCAACAGCTTCTACTGGCAGAGAAACACTAATAAGAAACAATATTATAACAAAAACTCCTGTCCACTTTATTTTTTTCATAATTCACAGCTCCTTTCCCAAGCCGGAATAATTGATTAAGTTAGTTTTATTGCAAAAAATACTATGGATAAATATTTTATTAATTATTTATTCGCTTACCATTATTTCATGATACCTCACATAAAACAACCAATTCAGTCATTTTTATCAGTAATTTCTTTAATATTATCCATAACCGAATCAGAAATAGAAGATAAATGTAAATCTCGCTGAGGAAAGGCAATTTCTATTCTTTCCCGGGCGAAATTATCCCAAATGGCAAACAGTACTTTACTTCGTACATTATTAACTCCCTGTCCTGGGTCATTAATCCAGAACCTCAATTCAAAATTAACAGTATTTCCGCCAAATTCTTTCAATAAACAGTCCGGTTCCGGATTAGACAAAACCCTATCTACTCCTTCAGCGGCTTCTAAAATTAATTTTTCTACTTTCCGTAAATCACTCTGATAGCTGACGCCTACTGATACATCTAATCTAACTCGATTGGTACTGTAGGACCAGTTAATAACTTGCTGCGTAATAAAATTTTCATTAGGAATTAAATATTCTTTGCCAGTCATAGTAACCATCGAAACAAATCTAGTTTTTTGGGCGCGAACCTGCCCGAAGACATCATCTATTTCAATAATATCCCCCGGTTTAATTGACCTATCTAGTAAAATAATAATTCCGCTTACATAATTAGAAACTATTTTCTGCAGTCCAAATCCTAAACCTACACCAATAGCACCGCCTAAAAAAGCAAAAGTACTTAATTTAACTCCTAAACTGCTGAGAGTAATTAAAATTACAATTATAATTAATAAAACCCGGATTGTCTTATATAATAAAAGCTTTATAGACGGAGAAAAACTAGTTTTGCGCCTGATCTGCTGTTTTAAAAGTAGATGTAAACGACCCGACAGCCAAAATAAAATACTAAAAGTAAGCAGCCCTCTGATTATAGCCAACAAAGATAAGCGGATATTACCTCCTACAAATACTATATCATCTAAGGTTCCTATTACCTGATCATAAAGGCCTAAAATATTTAAGACTGCTACTGTCCAGATAAAATAAGAAATTAAACGAACTAAAAGACTTTCCCCCGGCACTAAAATAGAAACTATCTTTATCAACAGCCAGGCGGTAAGTAAATTGCCGGCAATAGAAGTTAAAGACACCGGCAGTTCTAAGGAAAGGCCGAACAAATAATAACCCCAAATCAAAATCCACCACACGCAGAACAACAATATTTTATCCGCTAATTGAACTGCTTTTTCTTTATTCAATCCGGGAATTTTACTTAATCCTAGTTTGACTGGAGAACTAATCTTACGATTTATAAGCCAGGCCAACAAACCAAAACTGATAATCAAGCCTGCTTCCAGTAA
Source organism: uncultured Halobacteroidaceae bacterium (assembly GCA_964346395.1). Lineage (GTDB taxonomy): Bacteria > Bacillota > Halanaerobiia > Halobacteroidales > Halobacteroidaceae > CAYFUT01. The sequence goes on along the minus strand of CAYFUT010000035.1, from coordinate 24,328 downwards.
GTTAGTCCATAATAAAAGATGTTTCTCTAACCAGTCCAGTAATTCAGTTAAAATCTCCACTAGATTAATTTCTAGTTTAAGTTCAATAACTATCACCTACCTCTCCTCAACTTGTCTAGTTTAAAACTTTACCCCGGCATTGATTATGTACCCTGCATTAGCAAATAAAGAAAATTCTAACGACAGATCTTTATAATTAACACTAAGCGTCGGTACAATAGCTCCAAAGGTTCCCAACCTATTCAAATAAGCCCTATGTCGCCCATTTTCATCGTCATAACCAGTAATAATTCCGTAAGTTAACTTCCCGGATATTTTGAAGTTACCTATCTTCTTTAAATCATAAATTTTGCCCGTATAAACATACCAGCAGGGCTGAAAATAAGAATTTTTAAAATGAAGACCTCCCAAAACAATACTATTTGGCTTATGGTATTCCATTCCTATTAATTTCTGATTATTATTATGATCCGGAGCAGGATGCCAGTGATGAGTTAATAAACTAGTTTGCAAAAAAAAGGAACCCTGCTCTGTTTCCTGCTGAGCTTTTATTTCTCCAGTTTGTCCCCACCCTATTACCAAGATGACCGCTAAACAAATTAAAATTTTTTGCTTTTTTTTCATTAATTTTTTAACCCCTTCTTACCTGTTACTCAAATGTGTCTTTTTAATCCATTAGTCCAACATTATTATATCATATCAAATACTTAATATAAATTGGTTATCCTAAAAGATTAGGCAGAATATATTAAAAACGCCCCGCAAACAGGACGTTTTACTTTAATCATTCTTCAATTTTAAAATAGTATTAAAGAGTAGTCAGCACTTCGGTACCTTGTTTCGTAATCAGAATTGTATTTTCAAAATGAGCTGATATCTCTTCATCACGCGTAACCACTGTCCAGCCGTTATTTTCTGTTCTCACTTTATAAGTTCCCACATTAACCATTGGTTCTATTGCTAGCGCCATTCCTTCCTTCAAGCGGGGGCCGCGATTCGGTTTGCCGTAATTGGGAACCGAGGGGTCTTCATGCATTTGCTTACCAATACCGTGGCCGGTATAATTCCGCACCACCGAATAACCATTTTTCTCTACATACTGCTGTACCGCATGCGAAATATCCGATAATCTATTTCCTAATTTAGCCTGCTCTATTCCTTTATCTAAAGATTGTTCAGTAACTGTCAGCAGCTTTTCTGCTTCCTCGCTTATTTCCCCTACCGGCCAGGTTCGAGCAGCATCTCCATAGTACCCTTTATATTCAGCCCCTAAAAAAGACCTCAATTAATTATTAGAGCTTCACCCCAATGAAATAGATAAATATATTCAAGTTTTACTGGCGAATGAAATAATAGAAGTACAGCAGGAAACAAGAGACAAGTTGTTTTCGCTAAAAACAGAGAATAAATGATTCCTACTATCTACAATCAGGACAAATTTCTTGCCCGCGTCGGTGTCCATTACGATGCCGGCGATGTTTCATTTCCTGAGAACTAAGCGTAAAATTACGGCCACATCTACGGCAAGAAACCTGCAAGCTATAATTGCCCCCATTTATCTTAATTCCTTTCCCTGCTATTAAAGCTTCAGCAACTTTTTGGTGGGCACTAGCCAATAATCTCTGAAATGTAGAGCGGGAAACATCCATTTCTTGCGCTGCTTCCTGCTGCGTATATCCATTTTTATCCCGGAGCCGCAGAGCTTCTAATTCTACCACCGTTAAGTTAATCTGGGCCAACTTATGCTGCAGAATATTGGCCGGTTTAAAAAAGTTTTGTTCCGGCATCCTTTTAATTCGTTTTTCTTTTTTCGGCCGCATTAATCTCTTCACCTCACTCAAATTTTATTATCTGCTTTTTAACTTTAGAACTAAAATTAGTTCTCTTATATACAACTTAAGCCTACCTAATTAGGTAGGCTTAAGTTGTAATTAATATTTATTCTTCATCTTCTTGTTGTTGCTTTAATTCGGCTATTCGATTTTCAATTGCCGTTAATTCTTCCTTTAACATTTCTTTTTCCTGCTCAAGATTGTTAACTTCCTGCTTGCGGGCAGTTTCAGAGTCTGCATACTGAGCTGATGAAGCAGCTGATCTAGCTGCAGGAGCAGCAGGGCGAGCAAACCGTCTAGCTCTAAAACCTTTCCCACGGCCTCGACCTCGACCGCCGCGAAATCCGCAAGCTGCACCTCGGCCGCCGACAGCAGGATTCATATATCCAGGCCGATCATAACCAGCACAATATCCAGCACCTCGTCCAGTCATTGCTCCTAATCCTTCCGGACCAGTCCCATCTCCGCGAGGCATAACTATCAACTCCTTTCCCTGAGTTTTAATCATTTGTTCATTACAGTTATATTATAACTCACTTATGAACATATGTCAATAACAAGGCTGACTTTTTTCTCAGGAAAAGAATTTTTACAAATTAAATCTTGTATTCAAAAGAAAAACCGTTTTCTTGTCAGTTAAACACAAATAACAAGAAAACGGTTAGATGAATAGAATTTTAATCGGAATTCTATTTAGCCAACTGATAAATATTAACTACATCTTCTTTATCTAATTCTTTAAAGTTGCCGGCTGAGCCATCCTGAGTACATTTTTCCGCCATTTCTTCGAACTTATCCTCCGGAATATCCAGCTCTTCTAAGGTTACCGGCAGCCCAATAGAACTGAAAAATTCCCTCGTAGCTGCAATCCCCTTTCGGGCTGTCTCTTCTAAGTCCTCAAAATTCGGCTCTACATTCCAGACTTGAACTGCAAAGCGGGCAAACCGCTCTACATTTTCCTCATATACATACTCCATCCAGGCGGGAAAAATAACCGCTAAACCAGCGCCGTGAGCTATATCATAAATTGCACTTAATTCATGCTCTATCCCGTGCGAAGCCCAGTCTCCTTCGCGGCCAGTATCCAATAGATCATTATGAGCAATAGTGCTGGCCCACATAATCTCGGCGCGGGCATCATAGTCTTCTGGATCTTCTAAAACTCTAGGCACATTATTAATTACTGTCTTTAAAGTTCCCTCACATAAATTATCAGTTAATTCTACATGACTAGTCTGGGTAAAATAACGTTCCATAACATGAGCCATGATGTCTGCTGCCCCGCAGACTGTCTGATAATCAGGCAGCGTAAAAGTAATTTCCGGATCTAAAATAGAAAACTGCGGCCGCAGTAAATTACTATGAGTTGCCCATTTTAAATCTTCATCTTCTTTGGTAATTACAGAAGCATCACTTGCTTCGCTTCCCGCCGCAGGAATCGTCAATACTGTTCCTATCGGCAGCACTTCTTTTATTTCCGCTTTCCCAGTATAAAAGTCCCAGACATCTCCCTCATAGGGAACTCCGGCTGCAATAGCTTTCGCTGAATCAATCACACTACCGCCGCCGGCAGCTAGAATAAAGTCAATATTTTGCTTTCGACAAATTTCGATTCCTTCCTGAACTAGACTCAAACGGGGATTAGGCTTAACCCCACCTAATTCAGTTACTTTTATTTCGGCTTCTGATAAAGAATCCATCAACTTCTCATATAATCCGTACTTCTTAATACTACCGCCGCCGTAAACTAACAGAATATTATCGCTAAATTCTTTTACTTCCCTTCCTACCTGTTTTTCAGTTCCGCTACCAAAAATAATCTTAGTCTGATTTTGAAAAGTGAAATTTTTCATGTTTAGCCCCCCCATTAATTACTTTCTATAATTAATCGTCAGCTAGCTTAATACTTATGCAAATGGTTTTTCCTTATTTTATGTTATACCATTAACAATGGTATTATCCAATGCAGTCTATTCAAATGGATAGTGCAAATTAATTTGTTTTCTAACTTTATCCATTATCTGCATGATTTTACGGCTTTCCGCCAGAGAAACTTTATCACTTTCTAGCTTTTCCGACTGCAGTTTTTCGGCTACTGCTTCCGCTTCATAGTTATAACCAGCTGTTTCCCGGTGGTCAGTAAAAGTCTCTTGTTCTCCGTTAACTTCCAATACCGCCTGATCGGTTTGCCAAAAATCAGGTAATCGAATCTGACCTTCAGTTCCATAAATATAACCTATATTATTTAATTCAGTCCGAAGCGAACTAGTTAACTGGGCAATTTCGCCTCCCTTAAATTTAAGGCTAATAGCTGTTTCTTCATCTACCCCAGTACTCCCTAAATTAGCTACACTAGTAACTGTATCTAGTTCACTATCAATAACTAAATTAGCTAAAGCAATCGGATAAATTCCTACATCCAGCAGAGATCCGCCAGCTAATTCCGAATTAAACAGCCTTCCTTCCGGTTTAATTTCTCGTCGAATTCCAAAGTTAGCTTCTACAACTTTCACCTGGCCAATCTTTCCTTCCTCAATCCACTCTTTAGCCTTTAAAATTGGCGGCAGAAAATAAGTCCAAAGCGCTTCCATTAAAAATAAGTTTTCCTCCTTAGCTTTAGCTATCATTTTCTCTAATTGGTCAGAATTAACAGCAATCGGTTTCTCACATAAAACTGCCTTATTATTTTCTAAACACAACATGGTATTATCATAATGTTCACTATGGGGAGTAGCAATATAAACTACATCAATTTCGTCATCAGCTGCTAAATCTTCATAACTCCCATAAGCTTTCGGTAAATTATATTCGGCAGCAAAATCATCGGCTCGTTCTTGAGCTCTTGAAGCTACGGCAGTTAACTCACCAGCCTGAGCAAAACTAAAGTCATCAGCAAAAGTATGAGCAATTCCACCTGTACCTATGATTCCCCAATTAATTGTCATTTAAAATCACTCCTTACTGAAAATTTCAGACCAATCTTTAATTTCTTCTATCGTTAACTTCTCTCTTAGCTCATATTCATCTTCACCATAGATATGACAGTCTAGCCGCACTTCTTCTGTCTTTACTTCACCAGTATGAATCAAGGTTCCCGGTGGTGCCCCTTCCGGCTTATCTTTTCTCTTTTTTAATTTATCCAACATCCTATCACCTCCTATCCATTATAATAGGATTCTCCTCAAAAACACTAGCTTCGCTTTACTCGCGTCACAGCTAAATCAATCCTTAAGCAACAACTTTACATTTGATTTTAACTTTTTTGAAATTTTCTATTCAGTCGGCGGTTCCCATAGGAAAAACTGGTCTTGGTCAGCATCACAAACTGGACATCTCCAATCATCAGGTAAATCAGAAAATTCTGTTCCCGGTTCTATCCCATTCTCGGGATCTCCTTTGTGCGGATCATAAACATAACCGCAGACCTCACATTTGTATTTTTTTACTTCTGTTTCCTTTTCTCGCTCTTCTTTCTCTTCTTTAATATAAGAAGGAGCAGCTTCCGGCGTCTTTCCGTTTTTGATCTGGTGGTAATAATCATAAGTCAGTGCTTCTTGTCCGCTTAATTCATCGGCGCCCACTATCCGGCCGATAAAGATAGTATGCGTTTCTATATCTACTTGGTTAATGACTTCTGCCTCCACATAACTAACAGTATTTTCTACTACAATCGGTGCCCCGGTGCTTTTAATTTCATAATCTACTTCCGCAAATTTATCCCGCTCGCGGCCCGAATGAAAACCAAAGTTTCCAATAAACTGCATGGGAGTTTCAGTAGATAAAACAGAAATAGAAAACACACCGCTGTCAGCAATAAATTCATGTGTTAAATGCTGTTGATTAAGGCAGACTGCTATTGTCGGCGGCTCAGCACTAGTCTGCATAATTGCATTGCCCACCATCCCATTTATTTCTTCACCACGCTTAGAACTAATAATATACAAGCCATAGCTAATATTCATTAGTGATTCAAGATTAAGATTTTTCATTTAATTTAGCCCCCTTTTTAATTTTAGTTAACCTTTCGTCCCCTCTTATTTTTTATATTCAATAATAATTATTATTTTCCTTTAACTCAATTAACTATTTACCTTAATCTTGTAAAAAAGAAACACATTTACCTGCTGCAAATAAAGCTAAACCCCGGGCCAACTTCAGCACCTGAGAAGTTGGCCCGAGGAATTACAAATTCTCTAGTAATTAAAAGTTAATACCTCAACCTTTTTCACACTTATTCCCTCTTTTATACCTATACCGATAATTATCGGTAATGTCCCCTCTGAGTTGGATTTATAGCTAATAGCAAATAAACAACCCAACTGCTCAAGATAAATAATAGGCCCCGCACTTTGTTTGCTTCAATAGTTTGGTCACTGATAAGATAATAAATAAAAACAAATAAATTAACTACTACTCCTAATAAATAAATGATTAAAATTAAATTTAACATTATATTTGCCCCCTGAGTCTGCTAGTAAATTATTATTTTATCTTTGACTTATATCTGTACAGCAAAACTTTAACTATTACTAATTTCTAACTAATTATTATTAAGCAAATCAAGAAATACTTCAATTAATTGGGGATCAAATTGACCTCCCGCGCATTCTTTCAATTCCTGCTTGGCTTCTTCTTTTGTCAGTGCCGACTTATAAGGCCGCCCGCTAATCATCACATCATAAGCATCAATAATAGCTATAATTCGGGATAAAAACGGAATCTGATCTTTTTCTAATCCCTCGGGATAACCTGCTCCATCCCACCGTTCATGATGATGTAGTATCGCATTGGCCACATGAGCAAATTCATCTGTAGAAGATGCTATCCGATAACCTGCTTTCGGATGCTCCTTAATAATAGACCACTCTTCTTCATCCAGGCTGGCCGACTTAGTTAGTATTTCTTCAGAAATAGTTACCTTTCCTATATCATGCAAAGTCGCTACCAGAGAAAGTCTATCCAGTTCATGCATCGATAAATCAACAGCCCCTCCCAATTCAAAGCTCATTTTCTGTAACTGCATCGCATGAGCAGCTGTTTCCGAGGATTTTTCTTCTAAAGTATCAAGTAAAGATCTAACAATATTATTTTTAGCACTTCTACTTTCAGTTAGTTTATTATCATACATCCTTTCATCAGCATCTTTGCAGATTTCCCACAGATTCTGATCAGAATTTTCTTTTGTAGCTGATCCCAAGGCAATTGATAAAGGAACTGAATTTAAAGAAATTTCCCTGCAATTTTGCTTGATTCTATTAACTACCGATGTTACATTTTGCTTCCCGGTTTGCGGAAGTAGAATAATAAATTCATCACCGCCAAACCGGGCGATAATATCTTCCTCTCGACATGATTGTTGTAAAACTTCAGCTGTTTTAATTAACAGCTCATCACCTGTTTCGTGACCAAAAGTATCATTAACTAACTTTAAGCCATTGACATCAACCATTATAATACTAATCGGCAGCTGTCTATCTGTATCTAGTCTTTCCATTTCTTCTTCTACATAAGCTCGGTTATATAAGTCAGTTAATTCATCGTGAAAACTTATATATTTTATTCTTTCTTCTGCTTTTTTCTGTTCAGTAATGTCAACCGCCGAACAGATTACATACTCTACTGCCCCTGTATCATCTAATTTGGGCGTTTTAGTAATCGAAAGCAGTCTGCTTTCTCCTTGATAATTGATGAACTCAGTTTCAGTATGTATCTGGTGCTTTTCCTTGAATATTTTCTTATTCTCTGCAATACAATTTTTAACTTCTTTTTCTGTCGGTAAACATTCCCACAAAGTTTTATTTTTAATCTTATCTTGAGGCAAACCAATAAAATCAGCATAAGCTTGATTAACAGCTCCGTAAGTTTCAGGATCATCAAGATACCAGATCTGAATTTCTATATTATTTAAAAGCAGTTTCTGCCTGTCAACTAATTGTTCAATTTTCTGTTTAGCTTGTTTTCGTTCCGTAATATCACGGACAAATTCTACTACCCCAGTAACAGATTCAGTCTCAGAATTTATCATCGGATAACTAAAGATTTCTATCCATTCTACCTCTGAATTAATTGGATCGTAAACTTCTTCTACTTCAACTTGACCAGTTTCTAAACACCTTAAAGTAGGACAATAATCACATGCATTATCTCGATTATGATACACTTGAAAACACTTCTTTCCTGCAAACGGCAAATTTTCTTGATACCACTGTTTCATGGTTTCATTAGTATACTGCACCGTTAAATCAGAACCCAGAACACTTATTCCATCTTGAATGCTTTCTAATATCCCATCTAATAAATTATTTTTCTGCTTTAACTTTTCCCGATTTTTTTTAGCTACCTCACCTAATTGACCCATGATTAAACAAGCTATAAAGGCTCCCCCTATATTTATAGGAGTAGTTACCGGATCAAAAACAGCTGGATTAAAAATCACTCCCAATACTAATATTCCTACCAACCAAAACCCAAAACTAACTCCTCCTTTGAATCCCCAATAAAAACTACTTAAAATAGCAAGGGTAAATCCTATAATTCCTACTAATACAATCGGCAGTAAAAAAACTAGCGGTAGTAATAAAAAAGTACTTATAAATAAACCTAATTGGGCAATATCCTTTTTTATAAATCCTAAATTAATTTCTTTATTTAATAGATTAATTAAAAAATTACTATTAAAGTTCACTTCTTCCACTCCTTGTATAACTAACATTTTATCTGTTTTCTTATATTTTTTAGTTTACATAATTAATGGTTCAACAAAAACAATAATTATTCCTGTTTATAATTATAATTAAATAAAAATATCCCAAGTCATTAGGACTACTTCTCCTAACAGCTTGGGCCGGTTTCACCATTAGCTCACTATAACCTCTACAGGTGACCAAATATTAAAGTTATAGATTTCCGCTTCCCTATTTTTAGTTGTCACTTTATATTACTTAAACATACGAACAAAACTTTCCTGCCTAAAATACAAAAAAACCTTCAAAATTGAAGGTCAAAAACTAAAAATGGCACGGGAAGGAGGACTTGAACCCCCAGCACCTGGATTTGGAGTCCAGCGCTCTGCCAATTGAGCTATTCCCGTACGTTAAATTAATTTATTTATTTTTATCTAACCAGCTACCACAGCAATTATAGATTATATAACAATCATCACTAATTGTCAATCGCTAATTTTATTTTTTTGCTCACCCTATTACTAATGCCGGCAGTAATTGCCAGCAAGTGAAATCATTCTAAATATTTTTCCACTACTTTGTATTTTCTAGTTAATTTTGGCTTGTTCCCATCTTGATATACAGCTTTTGCTATTTTCAAACTGTCCGTTACTGGAAATCCTAAATTATAAACATTATTTCCCCTTCTAATCCAACCACCATTGATTTTAAGATCATTTTCTATTTTTTTAAATATCCAATCCAAAAAAGGTTTTGAACCAGAATATATGAGGCATCTAAAAGAACTACCATATTCCCTAATTTGGCCATCTCCATCTATTACTCCTCGTAAAAAATCCCAAAAATATTCACCTGGAATATCTAATTCACCAATTATTAAGCTTTTATTAGGCATCAATCCAACTTCTTGGAGAAAATAATAATAACGCCGGGAAGTGAACGAATAGCGCCACCAAACTGAACCATCTTTAGATAGCTTCTGCGGCTTATAAATCTGATCATTAATCTCCATTTCTACTATATTCTTTACATATTCAATTAACTCAAACTCAGAATTAGTAAAATTAATCCTAGGTCTATTTTTTACTAAACTTCCATCACTAGTTATTAACCCAGTTAAATAAGCTATGTTGCTATTCCATTCAATTGGATTCCTTTTTGCTTGCTTTTCTTTTTCTTTAGTTTGCTGATGATTACGATACTTAGCAGCACAACTCAAATCACAGAAGAAATAATCTCTTCCATTTCGCAATTGGCGATTATATTCTTTCTTCTTTTTCATTACTTCTGCTCCACACCATTCACATTCTACACTTACCAAAGTCACTTGCAATACCCTTTTTTTAATATGTATATTAAATTGGTAATATATTCTTTGATTGGAAAATGGTGGAGGTGGGGAGAGTCGAACTCCCATCCCTACATGACGCCCCTGGAGGTTCTACGAGCGTAGGCTGCGTTTTAGGTTCGCAGTTCCAGCTCCCCCAGCCAGGATGAGAAACTGCTAGCCTGCAAGGTTCCCTCTTTTCCTACAGGCTTCAGAAAAGAGGTAGTCTGCTAATTATGACACCTATAGAGCCCCACAGACAAGGCCCCTATAAGCGAGCAGTCTGCGTTACGCAGCTGCTAATGCAGGTTGATTATTGTCTGCAAGTAAATTTATAAAGTGCTATTAATGTTACGAGACTAATAGCAAGCTCGGCTCGCTGCCTCCGGGACCCCAAATAGGTCGAATCCCAATACACCCCCACGATATTAACTAGTTGATAGTGGTCAGTTAACAGTTAACAGTTGACAATTAAAATTCAAAATCATATTATATTTTTTTGATTTTAAAACTGTTAACTGTTCTATCCAGGATTAAAAATCAAATCCTGGCTGTGAAAACCGTAAAAAACACATCCCTAATAATCCACTCGGCCTACATTTCTATCCTTTAAAGCTCGTTCCATCTCCCGCTGGTGAGCTTTCTTCTTCAAGTCCTGACGCTTATCATGCTTATTCTTTCCTTCTGCTAGCGCCAATTCTACCTTGACTAGATGATTCTTAAAGTACATCTTCAGCGGAATCAAGGTATAACCTCTCTGCTCTGTCTTACCAATTAAATAGCGGATCTGCTTTTTATGCAGCAGAAGTTTCCGCTTTCTTTCCGGCTCATGATTATACCTATTGCCCTGCTTATACTTGGCAATATGCATATTATGCAGCCAGACTTCATTGTCTCGAATCAGAGCAAAACTGTTCTTTAAACTAGCCTTCCCTTGACGGATAGATTTAACTTCTGTTCCCTGTAGGACGATGCCTGCTTCGTAAGTTTCTTCAATATGATAATCGTGATTGGCTTTTCTATTTCTAGCTACTACATTAATCCGATCATCAGACATGCTTTCACCTCGCTTCACTTCCGGGGCACCGCCCCGGAAATAACTCTATCCTATAGAGTCCACTTGTTATTCTACCAATTAAATCAGGGATTGTCAAGAGTATTTTGAAAATATCTTAATCAGTTACAATTTCCAGATCAATCTGCTTTTCTTCTAAATTGGTCTTACTAACTTCTACTTCTAATTCATCTCCTATTTGATAAATTTTCCCCGTCCGCTCGCCGATAAAGGCATGCTGGTCTTCCTGGTAGTGATAATAATCATCCACCATGCTGCTGACATGAACCAAACCTTCAATTGCATTTTCTAATTCCACGAAAAATCCAAATGGCTTAACGCTACTAATAATCCCTTCATACCGTTCACCGATTTTATCCTGCATATATTCAACCTTCTTTAAATCTTTTGTCTCTAACTCAGCTTCCATAGCCTTCCGCTCCTGAACTGAAGAATGTTCAGCAATCGACTCCAAATTCTGCTCTAATTCTTTTCTTCGGTCAGAATCCAAAACTCCTTTACTAATTACCTCCTTGATGATCCGGTGAATCATCAAATCTGGATAACGGCGAATCGGCGATGTGAAGTGACTGTAGCATTCCGAGGCCAACCCAAAGTGACCTATATTCTGCGGGCTGTAATGCGCCTGCTGCATAGTTCGCAGTAAAACTGTATTAATAACTTTTTCTTCCGGTTCCTCTGCTACTTTATTTAATACTGTCTGCAGTGCTTTAGGATGAATATCTTCTCCTAATCCCTTAATATGATAACCGAAGTTGTGTAAAAACTCGTTCAGTTCCTGTAAATCATCAATGCTCGGCGATTCATGAACGCGGTAGATAAAGGGAATATCGCGATAATACATTTCCTGCGCTACTACCTCATTTGTTCGAATCATAAAGTCCTCAATCATTTTTTCCCCAATTCCCCGCTCCTGTTTGACTACGTCAATCGGTTTGCCGGAATCATTTAAGATAACATCAACTTCCGGAAAATCAAAATCGATACTGCCGCGTTTACTCCGCTGTTCTCTTATCTGGCGCGATAAAGCGGCCATCAAGTTCAGCTCTTCAATCGCATCATTATATTCGGTAATTACTTCCGAATCATCTTCTTCTAACATTTTATTTACTTCTGTATAGATTAAGCGGTGGTCAATCTCAATAATACTCTCCATAATTTCATAATCCTGGAGTTCACCCGTCGACAAATCAAAATCCATCAAAACCGACATGGCCAGTTTATCTTCACCCGCAATTAAACTGCATAAATTATTGGACAGCTTTTCAGGCAGCATGGGAATAACCCGATCTACCAAATAAATGCTTGTCCCTCTATCTAGTGCTTCCTGATTCAGCGGGCTTCCTTCCTCTACATAATAGGTGACATCAGCTATGTGAACTCCCAGCCGCACCTGATCCTCATCTAACTTTTCAATCGAAACAGCATCATCAAAGTCTTTAGCATCTTCTCCATCGATGGTTACCATCTTTAGATCCCGTAAATCTGTTCTCCGCTCTACTTCTGCCGCCGGAATTTCCTCCGCAAGCTGCTTAACTTCCTGGTTTACATCCGCCGGAAACTCACCCGGTAAATCAAGTTTACGGACAATTCCTTCGATATCTACCCCGGGGTCATTCTTATAACCGAGAATTTCCGTAACTCTTCCTTCAGGATTTCTCCTTTTTTCCGGCCAGCGGGTAATTTCTACTACTACTTTCTGGCCTTCCTTAGCTCCTTTGCTTTCACTTTTGGGAATAAAGATATCATGGCTAATCTTCCGGTCATCCGGCACCACAAACCCAAAGTTTTGACTATCTTCATAATTTCCTACCATTTCCTGGTTGGCCCGCTCTAAAATACGGATCACTTCGCCGGATCGTTTATGCTCTCCGCGGGCACTGCTTAGCGGGCGAACTACTACCCGATCATCATGCATAGCACCATTCATATCTTTAAAACTAATATAAATATCTTCTATTTCCGGATCATCCGGAATCAAAAACCCAAATCCCTTAGGGTGACCCTGCAGTCGACCCACCACTAAATTCATTCTTTCCGGTACTCCATAACGCTGCTTACGGTTCTTAATAATTAGTCCGTCGTCTTCCATTTCTTCAAGAACCGCTAAAAATTTGTCTTTTTCACCTTCAGAAATAGAAAATTCTTGCCTCAATTCTTCTGCTGTCAACGGTTTATAAGCTTCTTCTTCCATAAACTTAAGTAATTTCTGTTTAACACTCATTTTATCACCACGCTTTTTTCTTATTTTTCCTCTATCTGCTCCTTAATATACTAGCTAAAAAATAAAACTCTTAGTTGCCGACAAGCCAACCAAGAGTTTTGATCAAGTAACCATTATTTTTTATATTGCTGCAATTATTAAATTCATTACTATAAATAAAATTGCTGCTCCTGTAGTTACCTTACTCAAAACCTTATCCCAATTACGACCTTGGCCGCCTAGCATCTGGTCAGCGCCACCGCTAATACTTCCTAAGCCTGCACTTTTACCAGACTGTAACAATACACTAGCTATCAAGGTAATAGATACAATAATTAAGATTATTTTTAAAGCAAACATCTATATACCTCCTTACTTTTTCGACTATTTTTTTCTAATTACCATTATTTATTTTAACACATCCCCAAAAAAAAAGCAAAGTTTATATGCCAAGGGTTCCTTTAATTAAAACTGACTAACATCTATATCATGGCGATTTATTTTTTGATAAAGCGAAGTCCGGTGAATGCCTAACAATTCTGCTGCTTCAGTCTTATTACCATTAACCTCAGCTAATGCTTTCTTAATTGCTTTAATTTCTGACTGAGCTATAATTTGATCTAAATCACATTCGGCAAGATTGAAATTATAATTTTCTTCCACAGGCTGATCAGCCTGTTGTTCATTAATCACCGCCGGTAAATGCTTAGGTAAAATGACTGTTCCCGAGGCTAAATTCAAACACCGCTCAATAAAATTGCGCAATTCTCGGACATTTCCCGGCCAATCATACCCCTGCATTAGCTCAATAGTCTCGTCAGCCAATTCTTTTGGTTCCAGATCTAACTCCTGAGCCAAGTCTGTAATTATTGATCGAGCCAACAACGGAATATCATCACGCCGCTCGCGCAGCGGAGGAATTCTAAGTTTAATTACATTTAATCGATAGTAAAGATCCTTACGGAAGTTTTCTTTATTGACTTCTTCCTCCAGCTTTTCATTAGTAGCAGCAATTACCCGCACATCTAACTCAATAGTCTGATTGCTACCTATCCGCTGGACTTCCCGCTCCTGTAAGACGCGGAGCAATTTAACCTGCATCTCCATCGGCATAGTTCCTATCTCATCTAGAAAAATAGTTCCTTCTTGCGCTAGTTCAAACTTCCCCGGCTTCCCTTCTTCCTTAGCTCCAGTAAAAGCTCCTGCTTCATAACCAAATAATTCTGATTCCAATAAATTTTCGGGAATTGCAGCACAATTAACTCTGATAAATGCCCCGTACTTGCGGTAACTTGCCTTATGAATAGCATGAGCAAACAATTCTTTTCCGGTACCGCTTTCCCCCTGAATCAAAACCGTGGAACTGCTTTCAGACGCCTCTTTTGCTAATTTTTTCAAATATTCCATCTTTTTATTCTGAGTTAAAATGTTATCAAAAGAATACTTCGCTTCTTCTAACCGTTTAATTTCATTTTTATAGTGATTTAACTGATTTTCCAAACCTTCAAGTTTCTGAGCTAAAGCGCTTAATTCTTTAACATCCTTAAATAGTACCTTGCCTATAGCACCCACTATCTCTTCATCTTTTTTAATTGGGATTCGGCTACAGACCATTTCATTCCCTTGAATTTTCTGAAGATGACCAATTTCCTTTTTTCCTGTTTTAACTACCTTATGCATTCGCGTATTTTCAATTACATCTGTTACATGTTCCCCAAGTACTTCCTTTTCTTTCAACCCTAAAAACTTCTCATAGGCTCGGTTGAATTTAGTAATATATCCATCTTTATCTACAATTACAATTGCTTCATAAGCTTCATTCAGCATAGTATCTAACACATTAAGATCATCTTTAGTCTTGCGCAACTCATTTCTAACTGTTTGAATTTCAGTCAAATCCTGAAAAACTGCAATTGCTCCTACAACTTCTCCTTCAAAAACTATAGTAGTTCGGTTAGAAAAGATTTCCTTACCTAACTGCTTAAGCTTCAATCTTCGATTTGTTTCATTAACTTCATTCTCTAATACTTCAAGCAGCCTGGTTTCAGGAACTATATCTTTTACATAAGTTCCTAATGCTTTTTCTTTTGTTACTCCTATAAGTTCTTCCGCTGCCTGGTTAAATAAAATTATTTGTCCTTGCTTGTTAATAGCAATAATACAGTTATATACCGAATCCGAGATAGCTTCCAACCACTTCCAAACTTCTTCTTTAGTTTCAAACTGGTCTAATTCCATATCTTATCATCTCCATCTCGATTTCAACAGGAATTTAATTAAGTCTAGCAAGCAGATTAACCATCCGCCGGCCTAAATTAGCAGCCAATTCAACTGCCTGATTATCATCCTCTATTTTCCCCCAAGAACCACCCTGTTGATTGGTTCCTACCACCATATTAGCTTCCATCTTCGGTGAACCAGCCGGGCCAACTATAAGCATCCCGTTAGTTAAACCGAATCGATAAATAGTTTCTAGCGTGCTCTGTCCCCCGCCGTGCATTAAACCGGAAGTAGCAACCGCTCCCAGCGGCTTATTCTGCAGTTTATGCCCCTGCATTTTTAAGTAACGCGTCCGATCCATAAAATTCTTCAACCCCCCAGGTACAGTTCCATAATAAGAAGGAGCGCTAAAAATAAAACCATCAGCAGCTAGCAATTTATCTGCTAACTTTTCTAAGTCATCATCTAATTTGCATTCTTCTTCTTTTAAACAGTAATTACACCCCTGACACAGCTCTAAATCATAATCAGCAATATGAATTAACTCTGTATCTGCTTTTTCTTCTATCTCCTTCAGAGTATTAGCCAATAAAGAATAAGATTCCCGCTTAGCTGGACTACCTGAAACCCCTAAAATTTTCATTATATTCCCCCCCTATATAATCTTTCTATCTATATTTTTATTATATCATTAAATAAAGCAATTACAATCTAAAACAATTTATATATTGTTTATTTTTATTTTTAATTTCATAAATTATAATTTTCTTTCAGTTCTTTTAATCTTTGAGCTAATTCTGCTAATTCTTCAGCTGATTTAGCTACTTCTTCAGACATGTGCTTAACATCTTCGGTAGCTTTTTCCACCTGTTCGCTAGTCACTGCCAATTCTTCGGTAGACGCTGTAGTTTCCTGAACATAAACAGATGTTTCTTCTACTGTCTCCGCAATATCAGCAAATGCATCTCCAGTCTGTTCAATTAAATTACTTTCCTCAGCTGTCTGATTGGTTACTTCTTTAATTGATTCCAAACCCTCGTTTGATCTAGCTTTAATCTTTTCAATTAACTCAATCGCTTTATCAGCTGTCTGCGAAGTTTTCTCAGCTAACTCTTTAATTTCCTCTGCTACTACTGAAAATCCTTGACCGTTACCGGGACCACTACCAGTTGAATCAGCCCGCGCTGCTTCAATACTAGCATTTAAAGCCAACAAGTTAGTCTGTTCCGCAATATCAGTAATCATATCAATCAAGACACGAATTTCCTGTGCTGTATCATCTAAGCTGACCATTACTTCCTGGGCTTCTACAGCCAATTGATCAGTAGTCTCCATTTTAGTCATTACTTGATCTGCAATATCAGTTCCTACTTTCGTCCGCTGATTAGCTTTCTGCGACAACTGAGAAACCTCTTCACTACCATCAGCTACTTGTTTAATACCTCCTGCTAACTGGTCAATATTATTAGTGATTGTTTCCAATACACTATCGGTTTCTTCTGCCGAAGCAGATAATTGTTCACTATAAGCCGATATATCGTCTATAACATTAACTATACCTCGAATTGTTTTCCTTTGATTAGCTACAGCCTGTTGAAAAGTAGCTTTTAACTCACCTATCTCATCTTTACTATCTGTCTCTAATTTAATATTCAAATTCCCGTCTGCTAATTTATGCATACCGGTTAATAGTTGATTTATATTAGTAGTTAAATAGCGAGAAATTATAACCACAATACCTATAATTATTAAAATTATTACTACAAACACAGCCGCTATTGACATTAAGGTTTGATACTTATATTTATTTATCTCAGCCTGTTTCTTTTCTAGCGTTGAATTAACGACTGATTGATAACCGCCAGCCCCTACAAACCAATCTGTTCCCGGGATAGGTTCTATATAACCAAATTTAGTCTCTATCTCTTCTGTATTAGGGTTCTTGTAATCATAAGTAAAAAAACCTCCATCTGACTTAGCTAATTCAGCCATTTCCCGTAGCAAATATTTACCGCTAACTTTAAGATCCCACCGGTTAGTTCTTTCTTTCTCTCTATCCGGCGGTAAAGAAATAGTTTCTCCTTTTATTGAATAAATGTAAAAGTAATTTCCGTCTCCAAACCTTATAGGTTCATTTTTATCCGCAATCAAATTCTTTAATTTTGATGTAGATAACTGATTTTTTCGTGTTCGATAAAGCTGCCCTAAACTCTGGGCTCTTGTTTGTACCAACTGCTTAACTTTCTCTCGTTCTTTATTCAACAGACTGTTCTTTAGAGAATCATGACTGGTTTGAGCTAAATTATCAAACTGAAAATAAATAACCCCACTTACTATCAGCATACCGACTAAAAAACTAGTGCCGATGCCCAATAAAATTTTATTTCTAATCTTTAAGTCCTTTAGCAAACCTTTCACCTCTTATTCTTTAATTAAACAGGCTAATTTAAAGATTAACCTTTAAATTAGCCTGTTTAATTTCTACATTTTTATTTTATCCGCTTAAAAATAGTGGCATAATTACTAGCTGCACTACCTCCGATATTAAAAGTAAGACCTACTTCCGCATCTGAAACTTGATGACCTATAGCATCTCCTAATAACTGTCTAGCTGCCAATACAGCCATAGAAACTCCAGTGGCCCCTACCGGATGTCCTTTAGCCTTCAAACCTCCGGAAGCATTAACCGGTAATTTCCCGTCTACTGCAACAGTACCGTCATCTAATAACTGAGCTCCCTGACCGTCATCAGCTAATCCTAAAGCCTCATAAGCCAATATTTCAGCAATAGTAAAACAGTCGTGCACTTCAGCAAAATCCAAATCTTCTAGAGATATTCCTGCTTTCTGATAAGCTTTCTTAACTGCCTTTTTACCAGCCACAAATTCAGAATTTGACCGTTTATCAATGGCTAAATAATCAGTAGTATGGGCTAAAGTGGAAATTTCTACTACTTTATCAGTCAATTCTTTAGCTCTTTCTGTTTTAGTCAATACCAAAGCTGCTGCTCCATCCGAAACTAAAGAACAATCATTTAATCTTAGCGGAGGAGCAACTACAGGATTTTTTTCATCAGGTAAATCTAAAATATCCTGGTAACTACAGTCCATCGGCATCTGTGCTAATGGATTTTCTAATGCATTATTATAGTTTTTAGCCGCTACTTTAGCCAACATAGTTCTTAACTCTTGATCACTTAAATCATGCCGCTTTTGATATCCGTTAGCAAACTCAGCAAACAGCCCCGGAAAGGTCATCCCCTCCGCTCCTTCTTCCGGCCAAAATGAGGCCATACCCAAAGTTTTAGTCACCCCAGCCGTATCCAGGGTGGTCATCTTTTCTACCCCTAAAACTAATGCATACTCAATTTTTTCTGCCTCTAAAGCATCAACTGCTGCCTCAATAGCTGCTGAGCCAGAAGCACAAGCATTTTCAAATCTAGTTGCCGGAGTAAATCTTAATTTAGAATCAATATTGACTGCATAAGGTGCTAAATGTTCTTGATTATTAAAGCCGCCGCCACTGTAATTAGCAATAAAAATCTGTCCGATATCCCCCGCTGAAATAGGAGCATCTTTTAATACTTCCCTTCCTGCTTCTTCTATGAGTTGATATAGACTCTTATTTAAATTTCCAACCTGCGAATGATAAGTTCCAAAAACGCTAACACTCATTACAAACTACCTCCTTTATCTTTCGACTACTGTTGCTGCTCCTTGACCCCCACCAATACATAAAGTAGCTAAGCCGTATTCAGAATCTTGCTTTTTCATTTCATGCAATAAAGTAATTAAAATCCTAGTTCCGCTAGCTCCAATCGGATGACCTAAAGCAATTGCACCGCCATTAACATTTACTTTATCAGTATCTAACCCTAATTCTCTAACTACAGCAATTGATTGGGAAGCAAAAGCTTCATTGGCTTCAATCAAATCTAAATCATCAATAGTTAAATCTGTTTTGGCCAGAGCCTTTCTAGTAGCTGGAATCGGGCCGGTACCCATAATTGCTGGGTCTACTCCTGCAGAAGCATAAGAAGTAATTGTTGCTAGCGGTTCTATTCCTAACTCTTCTGCTTTTTCTTTTGTCATTACTACAGCTGCTGCTGCGCCATCATTAATTCCCGAAGCATTACCAGCAGTTACAGTGCCATCCTTTTTAAAGGCAGGATTCAATTTACCTAAACCTTCCGCAGTTACTCCCGAGCGAGGATATTCATCTTTATTTACTAATTCCGGATCTCCTTTTCGTTGAGGAATCTCGACCGGAACTATTTCATCAGCAAATCTATCTTCAGCCATTGCTTGTTCAGCCCGCTGTTGACTAGTAGCAGCAAATTGATCCTGTTCTTCTCGGGTGATATCCCATTTTTCCGCTACATTTTCAGCCGTAATCCCCATGTGATAGTCATTAAAAGCACACCATAACCCGTCTTTTATCATTACATCGACTAATTCTCCATTGCCCATCTTTTCTCCCCAGCGAGCATTTTCCTGTACGTAAGGAGCTTGACTCATACTCTCCATACCGCCGACCACAAATACATCTCCATCACCAGCTTTAATCGCCTGAGCAGCTAAATTAACTGCTTTTAAACCAGAACCACAGACCTTATTAATTGTCACTGCCGGTACTGTCTCCGGCAGGCCTGCTTTAATTGCTGCCTGTCGAGCTGGGTTTTGACCCTGACCGGCCTGTAATACATTGCCCATTATTACTTCATCTACATCCTCTCCACTAACATTAGATTCTTTTAAAACTGCTTCTATAGTAGTCGCTCCTAGATCAGTAGCTGCTATTTCCTTTAAACTACCACCGAAGCTCCCAATTGGTGTTCTTAATGCACTAGCTATTACAATCTCTTTCATTAATATTACCCCCTGTTTAGTTTAACTTTATAAATTAATCTGTAAAGTAAATAAACAGCCTCGGGAACAAAAAATTTCCTAAGGCTGTTTATTACCATTAGCTATCCTTAAAAATTCTACAAATTAACCTAAAACTAATCCTCCGTCAACACTTAAAATCTCACCATTAACATAAGAAGCATCATCAGAAGCTAAATATAAATAAGCTTTAGCAATATCTTCTGGTAAACCTAATCTACCCAACGGCGTATCATCTTCCATTTTATCTAAGATTTTATCCGGCACTTCATCAGTCATCGGAGTTTCTACAAATCCAGGTGCCACTGCATTAACTCTAATCCCTTGCGCTCCTAATTCTTTGGCCCAAGTTTTAGTCAAGCCAATTACTCCTGATTTAGTAGCTGCATAGTTAGTCTGTGCTACATTACCATATAAACCGACTACCGAAGAAGCATTCAGAATAACACCGCCTGAATCCTGCTCCATCATCTGCTGAACAGCCGGCTTAGTACAATTAAAAGTGCCTTTTAAGTTAACATCAATTACTTTGTCCCACTGCTCTTCTGACATTTTACTTAAAAAGGTATCAGCAGTTACACCGGCATTATTAACTAGAATATCTACTCGTCCAAATTCTTCAACAGTCTTGTCTACCATAGTCTGAGCATTTTTTAAATCAGAAACATCAACTTCAACAAACATAGCTTCTGCTCCCGTTTCTTTTAGAGCTTCAGTAGTTGCCTTCCCGCCTTCTACATCATAGTCAGCAACTACTATTTTAGCCCCCTCTTCGGCGAAAACTTCAGCTGTTTTAGCACCAATTCCCTGCGCTGATCCCGTAACAATTGCTACTTTACCTTTTAATTTCATATTTTAACCTCCTAATATTTGTTTACTTTTAATTTAAACTCTAGTTTTAATAAATGCCTGTTGCTAAATAGAAGACAGAAATAGTAATCGCTGCTATTACAGGCAAAACCATCGTATTAAAGGCTATATCCTTATAACTTTCCTTATGAGTTAAGTGACAGACAGATAAAAGAGTAATTATAGCTCCACAATGAGGTAAAGTATCTAAACCACCAGCAGCTACAATCATTACTCTATGCAGTACTTCTCCTGGAATACCCATAGCCAAGAAGTCTTCTGATAAAACTTCCAGCGCAATAGCAGTACCGCCAGAGGAAGAACCAACAATTCCGGCTAATAAAGTAGTCGAAAAACCAACCTTAAAAATTGATGGAATAGCTAAATTAACTATTCCGCCCTTAACAGTAGCAAAGGCACTTAACGATTTAATAACCCCACCGTATCCTACCTCAGAGGCAGTATTAAAGATAGGCAGTAAAGCACCTACAGAACCGTCAAACACTTCGTCATTACGATTAGGAATATTATCTTTCATAGCCAGGAGAACAAATACAACTGCTACCGATAGAGCCACAATTACCGGCCAAGTTCCATTTATTGAACCGCCTACTGATTTATAAGTCTCAATTACAGAAGGACGTTCAAACCACCAATTAGCTAAAACAAAGTTCATGATAAATACTATAATGATTGGGGAAATGGCTAATCCAAAACTAGGAATATTGTCATTTTCCTCATGCAAATCTCCCTCATCATGATCACCGTAGCCTTCACCTTCAGCTTTTAATTTATCCGCTCGATAATTAAGATAATAGATTCCGCCGAATAACATAATTGCAGACGCAATGATACCTAAAATGGGTGCTGCATATATATCGGTATCAAAGTAAACAGTCGGCATTGTATTAATATACTGCGGAGAACCAGGCAGTGCTGTCATTGTAAATGTAAACGCACCGAGTGCAATAGCACCGGGTAGTAACCGCTTAGGAATATCTGCTTTCTTTAATAAAGAAGCTCCGATTGGATACATTGCAAATACAACTACAAATAAGGAAACTCCTCCATAAGTCAATAAAGCAGTAGCAACTACTATAGCTGCTATAGCTCTTTCCGCACCAAACTTTTCAGCTACAAAATCAGCTATAGCCGTCGCTGCTCCCGAAACTCCCATTAATTTACCAAAAATTGCACCAGCTAAAAAGACCGGGAAATATTTAGATATATATCCAGCCGCTGCCGGCATGAATTGTTCTGACAAAGCATGCAAAGGTGGCACTTCCCCCGCTAATAAAGCAGCAGTCATACCTAATATTGGAGCTAAAACAAGAACACTCACGCCTCGATAAGCAAAATACATTAACGCTATCAACGTAGCAATAATCGCAAGAACTCCTAACATTTTTTTCCCTCCTAATAAACTAATTTAGTAGTTAGTTAGATTTAACGTCGGATTCAATATCCATTAAATCGCTCTGGAAAATTCTTGGCTCCATTGTCTGTAGGTTATCATCTATAGTTGGTTCAAAACCCATCTGTGCAATTACATCTTCTTCTAAATCAATTCCAGGCGCAATCTCTGTTAACACAATTCCGTCTGCTGATAATTCAAACACAGCTCGTTCAGTGATATATAAAACCTCTTGTCCTTTTTCTACTGCATATTCACCACTAAAGGAAATCTGTTCTACTTTCTCTAAAAACTTCACTATATCACCTTCTTCGATAATACTTAACTCTCCATCTTCTACCTCTACTTTTAAACCGCTGGCTGTAAATGTCCCGCAGTAAACTACTTTCTGAGCATTTTGAGTAATATTTACAAAGCCGCCTACTCCAGCTATTTTAGGGCCAAACTTACTTACATTTACATTTCCTATTTGATCAGCTTGAGCTAATCCCAAAAAGGCTACATCCAAACCGCCGCCGTCATAAAAATCAAACTGATAAGGTTGATCAACAATTGCTTCTGGATTAGTAGAAGCACCGAAACTTAATCCACCAGCTGGAATTCCGCCGATAGGACCGGCCTCTACAGTTAAATTCATCTCATCACTAACTCCTTCTTCAGAAGCTACCGCAGCAATTCCCTCGGGCATACCAATACCTAAATTAACAATAGCATTCGGAACTAATTCCATAGCCGCTCTACGAGCAATTACTTTCCGCTCATTTAAGTCTAAAGGCTTTAACGAGCCCAATGGAACTCTTGTTTCTCCTGTATAAGCAGGGTTATACTGTTCCGCAAAAGACTGCATATGCTGCTCAGGATTTTCATTAACTACTATCGCATCTACTAAAATTCCCGGCACTTTAACTAACTTAGGATCTAAACTGCCTGCTTGGGCAACTCTCTCTACCTGAACAATAATTTGTCCACCAGAATTCTTAACTGCCTGTGCTAACGGTAGAGTTTCTAGCGGCATTCCTTCTTTTTCCATAGTAATATTGCCTTTTTCATCAGCAGTAGTCCCTCTAATAATAGCTATATCAATTGGAAACTTGTTATATTTTAAGTATTCCTCACCATCCATCTCTATAAGTTCAACTATATCTTCAGTTGTTATCTCATTTAGCTTTCCGCCCTGCACTCGGGGGTCAGCTAAAGTCTTTAAACCTACGTTAGTAATCGTACCTGGTCTATCAGCAGCAATATCTCTAAACATATGACTGATAACACCCTGAGGTAAGTTATAACCTTCAATCTTATTTTCATTAACTAACTTACCAAGTTTTGGTGCTAAGCCCCAGTGACCGCCAATAACTCGTTTGATTAATCCGTCGTGTGCTAAGTGGTTCAATCCCCGATCTTTACCGTCTCCTTGACCAGCTGCATAAACCAAAGTAAGATCCTGCGGGGTACCAGTATCTAAAAATCTTTTCTCTAATCCAGCAGTTACTTCTTCCGGATGGCCAAACCCAACAAAACCTCCCGTAGCAATTGTCATTCCATCTTCAATTAAATCTAATGCTTCTTCTAACTCAACTACCTTATTATTTGCCATCTATATAACCTCCCTTTCGTAATACTCTGATTATTAATATTATTAAAAAAATTTAGAAAAATAAAATAAACCCTCCTTTCATCTAATTACGTTTTCATATAACTTATCACCTTATATAATTATTTAAACGGATTATTATCTTATAATAAGTTATGGAATAATCAGAAAATCACTTTCACTTATATAATAATGCAACTATCATACCAAAAAACGTTTTTTAGCCATAAAAAAATATTTCTTATTTT
>CAYFUT010000034.1:18618-27110 GCA_964346395.1 uncultured Halobacteroidaceae bacterium | reverse complement strand
AATAGTTCCGCTAGTAGTTTTGGTAGCCAGTTTAATTTCAGTTATTAAATTATTAGTCGGATTAGACAAAATAAAAATTATTGAGCGAGGAGATTAAGTTTCATTCCTTTTCTTTATCCAGCGGTTCTTGTGGATCCTGCTGATCAGTTGCTTCTTTTAAAACATTAAGAAAATTCTCAAAATCTTGATCCTGATAGTTACTGTTAGATTTTGAATCATCCTTTTTAGTCAGCAGATAAAGAATGATTCCGATTAAAGCTAGAGCAATGACAATGACTAGCGGCCAGTAATTGGACATATTTTTTCACTTCCCTTTCAAATATTAAGAGATTCTGATTATTTATAATGTAGTTATTTTAAATTTTAATAATAATTTCACTAATATTATACGATATTTTGGTAAATAAGTAAACTTTAAATTGCGAATTTAATTTAATTTGGACTATTAAAAAGGAGAAATGGTTTTGATGTATAATAATATACAATAGTCAGGAAAATAAGGGCTGAGTTTGAAAATTTATTAAGTGAAGGTGATCCCCATGGCAGATAATGCAAATGAAGAAGAGATTAGAGAAAATGAGGAAGCAATTAAAGAGCAGATGGAGGAAATAATTAAAGGTGAGGCAGAGGCGGAAAAGGCTGAGCAAGTTGGAAGGGAAAGTACAAGCCAAACCGATGCAGAATCTCAGCTACAGGAAACAGCTAAAAATAAGGAATATTTATTTCTTAAGGGTAAATTTACTTACGGTGGAAGAAATAAGACTTATGGCTTATTGAGCTGTATTTTTGATAAAGAAACTCAGGAATTAGTGAGATTAGATTTATTGGAGAAAGATGAAAACTTTGAATTTCGGCTTGAATCAAGTTTACGCAGTGTAGCTGAATTTTATCGTAATCAATTGACTAATTATAGAAGTAAACAGATGGCAGAAAAATTAAGTACTAGTTTGACGCGGAATGTAATAGGTAAGATATTTACTGAGGCTCAAAACGATAATTTGGCAGCAATAAAGCTAATTTTCCAGGAAAAGTTAGAAGATATTCAACAGGAGTCAATTAAATTTGAGTTAGAACAGGAAATAATTTCTCAGCGGGAACTAGAAAAGATTTATCCCGAGTTATTTGCAGTTGATGAGGAAGAAGAAACTGAAGCTGCGGAAGCAGAGGAAGGTTTAGATAGAATTAATGAATTTTCAGAAGAAGAATCAGGATTGGATGCCCAGATTGAGTTAAAGTGTACGCCGATAATTTCAGCTATTCGCGGCCGGCGTATAAGCCAATTAGATTCCGGAGAGAAAATACTGGTCAATATCAGTGATAAACGAAGTTTAGGTCAAGATCTTAGAGATTTACTGGAGCGGCGTAATGGGGCAGCAGTGGGCACTATCGAAGAAATTAAGTATAATGAAGAGCTGGATCGCTATCGAGTATTGGTTAAATTTAAGCGAAATATTTACGGTAGTTTGGTTGTTGATCCCGAAGTAAAGATTACGGTAATTGATGATTCTGAACCAGTACCAACAGAGGAAAGTGCAAATTTAGGTTTTAAGTTAGATCAGGATATTATTCTGCTGTTTGGGGGCATAGGTTTAATTGTTATTTTCTTAATTGTCATTTTCTTAATAATCTGATTGTGTGGGAGTAGCCCTTGGGTCGCTTTTTTATCGTTCGGGGAGTCATACTTGTCCTTAACTTGCGGATGACTTTTATAAATTTGATTTATAATCATTAACTTAAACCAAATTTTGGTAATTTAGAGTGGAGCATTAGCAATTAAAAACAAACAAATTGGAAAAATATACATTAAGTTAACGCACATGAAATTTGATTTTATGATTGGCTCAATCTCAACCTCAGACTCAAGCAAAGTCGCCGTTAGGCGGCTTTGTTCTTTTTTGGCGTTAACTTAAGCTTTTTATTTAATCTTCCAAGAATAGTTCTCCTTAATTTAATGTATAATAAGCATAAAAAGGTTTGTGAATTTCACTTTAGGAGGCTTAAACATGGAGCTTTTTAAATTATTTGCTGTTTCCATATTGCCTGGATTAGCCTGGTTATATTTTTTCTATAAAAAGGATAAGTACGAACCGGAGCCCACACGCCTTGTTTTGCTAGCTTTCTTTTATGGTGCCCTAGCAATTATTCCAGTGGGGATTATTGAGTTTCCCTTCAGTAATTTAATTGCTGAGCCGCCTAATTTGGTTACTCTATTATTTTTAAGTGTAGTAATCATTGGGATTACAGAAGAGGTAGCCAAGTTTGCGGTTATTAGGTATACAATTTATCGGTCAGAAGAATTTAATGAAGTTATGGACGGGATAATTTATTCTGTGTCAGCGGGATTAGGGTTTGCTACGCTGGAAAACTTCTTGTATTCGATTGTTTTCGGCATAAGGGTAGGAATTGCCCGGGCTTTGATTACTAGTCTGCTGCATGCCTCCTTTTCCGGAATTATGGGTTATTATCTAGGACGAGCTAAATTTGAGCCGGAGGGAGCTTGGATCAAAAAAGGTCTTTTCCAGGTAATTTTGGCTCACGGATTATATGATTTTTTAGTGTTAGGAGAGTTAGTGCCTCTGGTTTTTGTCTATTTAATAGTAGCCGGCTTTTATTTATATTTAGGTCGGTTAATTAATTCTGCGCTTGCCTTATCTCCTTTTCAACAAGATTAAGTTGACGGCTGGAGTTTATTTTGGTAGTATTTGTAGTGGGTTTGCGGCTAGTTTTCTTAATCTTGTTGAAGGAGCTGATGTAGTGTGGATTATGATATTGTTATTGTGGGAGCAGGGCCGGCTGGAATTTTTAGTGCCTTAGAATTAGTCGGTAATAGTGATTTAGATGTTTTAATTTTGGAAAAAGGGAGAGATATTGACCAGCGCCATTGTCCGATGAAAGAGGATGCTATCGACTGTGTAGAATGTGATAATTGTTCAGTAGTTTGTGGTTGGGGTGGTGCTGGCGCTTATAGTGATGGAAAGTTGACTTTATCTAGTCAGGTAGGCGGCAATTTAGCTGATTATATCGGCGAAGATAAACTGGAGGAATTGATTGCTTATGTAGATGATCTATATTGTGAGTTTGGAGCTCCTGCTGAAACTTATGGGGCTACCAGTGAAGTAAGCGAAAAGATCAGTCATGAAGCAGCCCGGGCAGAACTAGAATTTATACCTTCCCGGATTAGACATTTAGGAACTGGTTACAGCCGTACTGTATTGACTAATTTAAAAGAACGCTTAGTAGCCGAAGGGGTGACAGTTAAAACGGGAGTTAAAGTAGCCCAGATTTTAACTGAAGGTGAAGAGGTAACAGGAGTTAGAACGGAAGCGGGCGAGGTGATTGAGGCTGCCAAGGTAGTAGTAGCTCCCGGGCGGGAGAATTCGGATTGGATGGCAAAAGAAGCAGATCGCCTGGGAATCAAGACTGCCTTGAACCCCGTTGATATTGGGGTAAGAGTAGAATTGCCAGTGGCAGTGATGAAAGATTTAACTGATAAAGTATATGAGTCAAAATTTATTTATCACTCTCCTACTTTCGATGATCGGGTAAGAACTTTTTGTATGTGTCCCGAAGGAGAAGTGGTTAGCGAAAATAATAATGGTTTAATTACTGTTAACGGCCATAGTCATGCCACGAGGAAAACGCAAAATACTAATTTTGCTTTACTGGTCAGTAAAACTTTTACCGAACCGTTCAAGGAACCTATTGCGTATGGTCGTGATATAGCTAAATTGGCTAATTTGCTGGGCGGTGGGGTCTTAGTCCAGCGGTTGGGTGATTTCTGCGACGGTCGACGGTCAACTACTGAGCGGATTGAGCGCAGTATAGTAGAGCCGACGTTAAAAAGTGCGACCCCGGGGGACTTGAGTTTAGTCTTACCGTATCGTCATTTGATGGCGATTGACGAAATGCTACAGGCTTTAGATAAGGTCTGTCCGGGAGTTTATTCCCGTCATACTTTATTATACGGAGTAGAGGTTAAATTTTATTCTTCTCGGCTGCAGGTTAAGGATAATTTAGAAACTAAAATAGATGATTTGTATGTGGCTGGTGATGGAGCGGGGATTACTCGGGGCTTGATTCAGGCCTCGGTTTCAGGAGTAGTTATTGCTCGCGAAATCTTAAGCTAATTAAATTGAGTGGCAGCTTCCAGGGAAGTATTGCTGGAAGTTTTTTTCTTTTTTAGCGAACTTGTCATTTATTGAAAAGATAGAAAAAGATATTGACATAAGTTGGCATAGCTGATATAATTATTCTTGCAAAATAAAATGTCGAAGATTGTCATAAAAACACATACTAATATTTCAAGGGGGATCAGAAATTATGAAATCTACAGGAATTGTCAGAAAAGTAGACGGACTAGGAAGAATGGTTATTCCGATTGAATTAAGAAGAACTTTGGGAATTGATACTAAAGATCCATTAGAAATTTATGTTGACGGTGATAAAATTATTTTGAAAAAGTATGAGCCGGCTTGTATTTTCTGTGGAGAGGCTGGAGATACAGTGGAGTTTAAAGGAAAAATTGTCTGCTCGGACTGTATAGAAGAAGTGACAGGCGAAGAAGAAAAGTCAGCTTAATAAATTAGCTGCAGTTATAGCTAACTTACGAAAGGTAGTAAATCGGATTTCGATTTACTACCTTTTGTAGTTTAATTAAGGGAAAAATAGTTAGCAATTAAATTTTTTAACTGGGTTTTAGATTGGAAACCAGTAATAGTTTTAGGAGGGTTAGTCGGCTGGTAAAAGATTAGAGTAGGAATGGTAGTTACGTTGAGTTCTTGGGTGAGATCTGTTTTGCTGTCAATTATGAGCGGGAAGTTTATTTCTTTTTTTTGTTTAATCTGCTTAATTTGACTGGCTGCAATATCGCCAATTCCGATGCCGATAATTTTCAGGTTATAATTGTGGCTGATTTCTGATAAAATACTTATTTGCAGCTGGCAAGTGTGAGATTGAGGCAGCCAGAAGAAAAGAATGGTAGGTTCCTGTAAAGTATCAAATTTGATATCGGTTCCTGAGAGGGTAGTAAGGGTAATTTCTGGTAGTTTGAACTGTTCTTTTGAATCAGCTAATTGATTTTGCTGGTTAAATTCAAGGATAATTTTCACTAGTCCCCCGATTAATAACCCACAGATTAAGCAGAAAATAATTAAAATTGCTATTAACTTCTTCATGTTAACGCGCTCCTTAACTTATTGATAAATTTTGGTTACAGTTAGACAAGCAGGTAGTTTTAAGATATAATAGTACCGGAAGAAAATTGCGATTGTTATTAGCGTAGGAGGAATACAATGGAGATTTTAAATCAACTGAATCCGCAGCAGAAAAAAGCAGTTCAGCATAATCAAGGCCCACTTTTGATTTTAGCTGGCGCCGGTAGTGGGAAGACCAGGGTGTTGACCCACCGCATTGCTTATCTAATTAATTATTATGATGTACCCCCGCAGAATATTCTTACGGTGACTTTTACCAATAAAGCGGCTGATGAGATGAAGGAAAGAGCCCAGAAATTGCTGGGAGCTGAAAAGCCCCTAGCCTGGATGGGGACGTTTCATTCGGTCTGCGTGCAAATTTTACGGCGGGAAGCTGGGAAATTAGGTTATGAGGCTAATTTTTCGATTTTCGATGCTACTGATCAGCGGAGTTTAGTGAAAGAAGTGTTACAGGAACTAGACTTTGATGTCCGCCAATATAAGAATTCAGTTATGCGGGCGATTAATAGTGCTAAAAATAATTTAGTTGGCCCGGATGACTATGCAGTAGACTCTTATTTAGATAAGATAGTAGCCCAAGTATATCCCGAATACCAAGAACAATTAGCAGCCAACAATGCTTTTGATTTCGGCGATTTGATTATGAAAACAGTGGAGTTGTTGACTGAACATTCTTTAGTCCTGGATTATTATCAAGATCAGTTCAAGTATATTTTAGTGGATGAATATCAGGATGTTAATCAGGCGCAGTATAAATTACTTAATTTACTAGCCGAAAAATATAATAATATCTGTGTAGTTGGCGATGATGATCAGGGGATTTACGGCTTTCGCGGCGCCGATATAAGTAATATTTTAAGCTTTGAGGAAGATTATCCCGACACGAAGGTAGTTAAATTAGAGCAGAATTACCGCTCGACGCAGAAAATATTGGATGCTGCTTATCAAGTAGTAAGTCATAATTTGCGGCGGAAGGAGAAGAAACTATGGACTGACAATCCGCCGGGGGAAGATATTAAATTATATCAGGCCCGCAGCGGAAAGGATGAAGGACGCTATATAGCGAAAGAAATTAAGCGTTTACAGCAGGAAGCAGGATACTCTTTAGATGATTGTGCAGTTTTATACCGCACTAATGCCCAGGCTAGAATTTTAGAGAATACACTGTTGAAGCAAAATATTAATTACCGGATAGTAGGCGGCGTCAAGTTTTATGAACGGAAAGAAATTAAAGATATTTTAGCCTATCTACGGTTAGCCTATAATCCGGATGATGATATCAGTCTGGCTCGGGTGATTAATGTACCTAGTCGGGGAGTTGGCCCGGCCACTAGAGAACGATTATCAAATTATGCTGACCAGGAAAATATTAGTTTAATAGAAGCAGTTAAGCAGGTAGATAAGATAGCTGATATTTCAACTAGATTTGCCAATAATGTCCGCCAGTTTAAAGATATAATAGATTATCTGCAGCAGCAGAAAGCAGAAACTTCAGTTTTCAATTTGACGAAAGAACTGATAGAGAAGATAGATTATTTTGCTGAACTGCGGAATAAATACTCCTCTGATAAGGCGGACGATAGGATTAATAATGTCAAAGAACTTTTAACTCAGATGGAAGAGTTTAAAGAAGAAAATCCGGACGGCGGCTTAACTGAATTTCTGGAAGAAATTGCTTTACTATCTGATGTAGATCAGCTGGAAGAGGATCAAGAAGCAGTGGTCTTAATGACTTTACATAGTGCTAAAGGGCTGGAGTTTCCGGTAGTTTTTCTGGCGGGCATGGAAGAAGAACTACTGCCCCACGGCCGTTCTCTGGATGATGAAGAAGGAGTAGAAGAAGAACGAAGGCTATGTTATGTAGGTATGACCCGGGCGGAAGAAAAGCTGTACTTAACTTACAGTCAGCGGCGGAAGATATACGGACAGACGCAGTTTAAAGAAAAGTCCCGGTTTATTGGAGATTTAGCTCCTGATTTGCTGGTTGATGCTGAACAAGAACCAGTAATTGCTAGTTCAAATTCTGATTCTTCTACCTTCAATGATGGGGAAAAAGTAGAACATCCGCACTGGGGAGTGGGCACTGTAATCAGCACGGATACTAGTGGTGATTTAGAGCGGGTGCAGGTTTCTTTTCCTAATGAAGGAATTAAAGAATTGGCGGTAGAATATGGCGACTTAAAAAAAGTATAAAGTTGACAAATTACAGTTGACAGTGGAGGCGGTTTATGCGGTTTTCATAGCCAGGCTATGTCTGGATAGGACAATTTACAATTAGAAATCAACCTCTTATAATCTCTTGATTTAAAGGGGTTTAATTGTTAATTATTAACTGTTAACTGTAAATTGTAAACTATTAATATATAGGGGGAATTGCTAATGACTACATATGTAGTAGGTCATCAGAATCCAGATACGGATTCTATTTGTGCAGCAGTAGCTTATGCTAATTTAAAGCAGGAATTGGGTGCTGATGTGGAACCGATTAGAGCGGGAAAGGTAAATTCCGAAACTGAGTTTGTGCTGGATAGGTTTGGAGTGGAAGCTCCGCAGTTAGTAGAAGAAGTAGAGGCCGGCACCGAACTTATTTTAGTGGATCATAATGAAAAAAGTCAGGCTGTAGAAGGAGTTGAAGCGGCAGCTATTCAGGAAATTATTGACCACCACCGGATTGGTGATGTAGAAACTGGCAATCCGATTTATTTCCGTAATGAGCCGGTAGGCTGTAGCTCTACTATTATTACTAAACTGTATGATGAGCAGGGTGTAGAAATCGATGATACAACGGCAGGACTATTATTATCAGCTATTTTGTCTGATACAGTTATTTTCCGATCGCCTACCTGTACTGAAGAAGATAAGGAAGCAGCGGAAAGATTAGCTGAACAGTTAGGAGTAGAAATTACTGAGTACGGAAAACAGATGTTTAAAGCTGGTTCGGTAGTCAATAAACTGGAGCCTAAAGAATTGATAAATAATGACTTTAAGGAATATGAGTTTGCCGGGGCAACTATCGGCGTAGGTCAGCTGGAACTAATGGAGTTGACAGAAGTTAAAGAAATGAAAGATGAGCTGTTGACAGCTATTAAAGAGGTTACTGCTGAGCGCGGTTATAAGTTTCTCCTGTTGATGGCGACTAATATTTTAGAAGAAGGAAGCTTGCTCTTGGTCACTGATGAGGCACAGCCGGTGATAGAAGCGGCTTTTGAGGTAGAAGTAGAGGCTAATGAAGTCTATTTAGATGGTGTGTTATCGCGGAAAAAGCAGATTATTCCTGTT
>CAYFUT010000034.1:0-18518 GCA_964346395.1 uncultured Halobacteroidaceae bacterium | reverse complement strand
TAATGAAGTCTATTTAGATGGTGTGTTATCGCGGAAAAAGCAGATTATTCCTGTTTTGTCTGACCAGTTAACTGACTAGTTTTTATTACGAGCCTGGAGGTTGTTAAAGATGGGATTTGCTATTGAAAATGAATTAGGAGTAACTAAGGGAACAGAAGTTGAAGAGGCAGTGAAGATGAATTTTGCTGGGGAGACAGAAGAAACAGGTTTATATCTGGCAATGGCTCGGCAGGCACAGCGCGAAGGGTATCCAGAAATAGCAGAAGTACTGAAGCGAATTGCCTGGGAAGAAGCAGAACATGCGGCTCGGTTTGCTGAATTAAATGGGATGATTGGTTCTACGAAAGAGAACATAGAAAAAATGATTAATGGGGAACAGACAGCTAATCGCGGCAAGCGGGAAGCAGCAGTTAAGGCTCAGGAGGAAGATATTGAAGCCGGCTATGACTTTTTTGATGAATCGGCTAAAGATGAAGCCCGCCACGCGCAGATGTTACAGGGGTTATTGGAGAGGTATTTTGAGTAAAATATAAATTTATATCTTAAATAACTAACAGGGAGAATTTCCTTCTCCCTGTTAGTTATTTTTTGTAGTTAGCAGCGAAAAGAGTTTTTATCTATCTAATTTTCAAATAATTAATACTGTCTGCCCAGAGATTTGAAGTGCGGAAAGTAAATAATAAATGCAAAGTTGAATAGACTAATTTTAGATTCACAAAAACTTTTCCTAGCAGCCAGGAATTTTAACGGAAAATGCTTAATTAAAGGTAAGTAGAGGCAAAAAAATTCGGTGAGGTGACGAGTTATGGATGTAGAAGAGCGAATTGAAGAGCTGCGGGCCAAAATTCGTGAACATAATTATCATTATTTTGTGGAAGATGATCCGCAGATTAGCGACCGTAAATATGATCAGTTGATGGAGGAATTAAAAGAACTGGAGGCTGAACATCCGGAATTAGTTACGCCGGATTCGCCTACTCAGCGGGTAGGGGGCGAGCCGATTGACGAGTTTCGCAAGGTAGAGCATGACGTTCCGCTCCTTAGTTTGAACAAGGCTTTTTCGCCGGCGGAACTAAGGGAGTTTGCTGACCGGGTAAAAAGACAGGTAGCTGAGGATATAAACTATGCTGTTGAACTTAAAATTGATGGCTTATCTGCTTCTTTGCTTTATGAAGATGGTAGGTTAGTACAGGGAGCTACTAGAGGTAATGGAGAAGTAGGTGAGGATGTAACTCATAATTTAAAGACAATTAAAAGTATTCCTCTGCGCTTAACAGAAGAATTAGATCTGGAAGTCCGCGGCGAAGTATTTATGCCGAAAGATAAGTTTATCGAATTAAATGAAGACCAGGAAGCAGCGGGGAAAGATGGGTTTGCTAATCCCCGGAATGCTGCGGCCGGTTCTTTACGGCAGTTAGATCCGCAGGTAGCAGCAGAGCGGCCGCTGGATATTTTCATTTATGATAGTGCTTATATTGCAGATGAGGAGTTTACTACCCATAGTGAACGGCTTGATTATCTAGAGGAATTAGGTTTTAAAATAAATCCGGAGCGGAAGGTATGCAGTGATATTGAAGAGGTAATTGCTTACTGTGAAGAGTGGACAGAGCGGAGGGAAGACTTAAATTATGAGATTGATGGAATAGTAATTAAAGTAAATCCGCTGGAACTTAGGGAAGTGCTGGGGGCGACGGCTAAGCACCCCCGCTGGGCAATAGCGTTTAAGTTTCCTGCTCAGCAGAAGGAAACAGTAGTGGAAGATATTGAGGTTACTGTCGGTCGGACGGGAGCTTTAACGCCGACGGCAGTTCTGGATCCAGTCTTTTTGGACGGGTCAGTGGTCAGCCGGGCCAACCTCCATAACCAGGATGAGTTAGAGCGCAAAGATGTGCGGATCGGCGACCACGTGATTATTCAGAAGGCCGGCGATATCATTCCGGAGGTAGTCGAAGTACTGCCTGATAAGCGGACCGGAGAAGAGGAAAAGTTTAATTTGCCGGACCGCTGTCCTGTCTGTGGGGCAGAAGCAGTTCGCCTAGAAGGAGAAGCAGCTAAACGATGTACCGGCGGAGCCTGTCCGGCTAAACTGCGGGAGGGCATCCTCCACTTTGTACAGCGGGATGCAATGAATATTGAAGGAGTTGGCCCGGCTTTAGTCGAACAGCTATTAGCAGAAGATTTAGTATCTGATGTAGCAGATTTGTATTATTTAGAAAAAGAGGAGTTAATGCAGCTGGACAGAATGGGGGACAAGTCAAGCCAGAATGTATTAGATGCTCTAGAAGGCAGCAAGGATAACGGTTTAGCGCAGGTGATTTATGGTCTGGGGATTAGATTTGTGGGCAGCCGAGTAGGAGAAGTGTTGGCCCGGAACTTTAATCAGATTGATGAAATTATAGCTGCCGGCAAGGAGGAATTAGTAGCAATTGATGAGATCGGCCCTAAGATTGCTGAAAGCATTATTACTTACTTTGAACAGGAACGGAATTTGGAGATAATTGATAAACTGAAACAGGTGGGAGTGAACTTTACTTCGCAGCAGGAGACGGTTGAACAGACCTTAGCTGATCAGAGATTTGTTTTTACCGGAAGTTTGGATGATTTCACCCGCAGTGAGGCCAAAGAAGCAGTGGCTAGTTTAGGCGGCCGCGCTACTAGTTCCGTCAGCGGGAAAACTGATTATTTGGTAGCGGGGTCTAATCCAGGTTCTAAGTATGACCAGGCTCAGGAGTTAGGGGTTACTATTTTAGATGAAGCGGAATTTAAACAGCTATTAGCTGACAAAAATAAATAGATATTCAAGGGCAGGAAACAAATTATATTTTGCCGATAAAAGGTGATTAGGTACTTAATCGCGAATAAATAAAGAAAAGGGGAGAAAAACCTCTTTCCTTTTTATTTTCTAGGGATGGTTTATTTTTTCTGAAGGGAGCGAAACCAAATGACCGATTATCCAGCCGTTAAAGTTTATGCTCTGGGGGCTTTTGAAGCTAAGATAGGCTCTGAGAGGTTAGTTCCTGCCGAATGGAAATCCAAAAAAGCTCTTAAGCTATTTAAATATTTGTTAGTTAATTATGGGCAAGCCTGTAGTTCGGATCAGCTCGTAGATAAATTATGGCCGTACTGTACTTTGCAGGTAGGCAAGCAGAGGCTGTATGATACAGTTTATCAACTCAGGCGGGAACTGGATAGAAAAGCGCAGGCAAAAAGTTGTCTCCAAACTGATCCGCAGGGATATAGGCTGGATTTAGGGACTAACTATTGGTTTGATTGGCAGCAGTTGGCTGATATTTATCACCGATATAAAGAAGCGGCTGTTGAGGAATTATCGCAGGAACAGATTGCAGTGGGAGTAAAAGAGTTACAGTCAGCTATTAGTTTATATAAGGGACCATTTATGGGGCAGAATTTGTATGAAGATTGGTTGGAAACGGCTAGAGTGCGTTATAGGCAGATGTTATTAGATTCTATTCTGGCAGTTAGCAAGTTTTTATGTCAGAAAGGGCAAACTGAAGAAGCTCTTTATTATTTAAAAGAAGGGATTAGAAAGGAACCGTTTCGAGAAGACTTTTATTTAGAAGCGCTGCAACTCTTAAAGCGAGAAAATAGAGTCTGGGAACAGGCAATTTTATATAAAAAATATACCAGAGTTTTAGAAAATGAATTAGGGATTTCGCCTTCGCCGGCCCTGCAGAGAGAATTTAATGAATTGAAAAAGACTAACTTGTTTACCGGCGGGGAAGCTGCTCAAGATTCCGCTTTAAATTTGGATCACGAACTGGAAGTGTTGAGAAGCGAAACAGAACTGCCGGGGGCTATGGAATGTGAGTTTAAGACTTTTAAAGAAATCTATAAATTAAGACAAAGACAGGCATCTAGAACAGGAGAACCGTCAACTCTACTGCGGATTTCCTTCGAGCAGATTTTTGATCAGAACCGGTTAAACAGCTATTTAGCAGAGATTAAGTCCAAGCTAAGAGCAGTGGATGTTGTAACCAGCTGTTGCTCGCATCTGCTTGTGCTGCTGCCGGGCGCCCCTTTGGAATCTAATTTTATAATTGGTCAGCGGATTTTAGGTTCTGTTTCCCTGCAGGAGATAGGTTCTAATCCCCAGATTAAGTGGGAGGAAATTTCGGTGCCAGCAGAAGCGGAAGAGAAGAGTGCTACTGAAGAATTGTTAACTGCTCAAGAACCAAATAATCAGTAGACTAGCTCTACAATTATGGAGTATGCGTTAAAGTCATTAGCTTGAGATTGAGTTTGAAATTGAGCCAATCATAAAAAGGAATTGTTTTTTAATATGGTTGACTCAATCTTAAACTTAAACTCAGCCTAAATTGCCGTTAGAAATTTTTTTATCGGTTAGGTTTTTTCTTAATCTGTGGATAACTTTTATGAGTTTGACTTTATGGTTGACTTAACCTCAACCTTAACCTCAGACTAAGTCGCCGTCAGGCGATTTTTTTATTTTTTTGTCCAATCGAGGTATAATCGAAGCCGATTAGAAAAAAATCCGAACTAGCTTCAGTATAATTGGGATAGTTGATAATTAGTCAGCAGTTAAAATTTAGGGGGAGGAGGGAGTCAGGTGAGAGAAATAACAGTAATTATAGTTTTCAGTTTGGTTTTATTAGTTTCTGAATATTGTGGGGCAGGGCAGGTAGTAGATTTTGGGGCGGAGGCTCCGGTAGAAGAGGTGACTGCCCGCCGGGAAATTTCTCTGACTCTGGCTTCTGAAACTGCTAGTTTGGAGTTGAGATTAGCTGCTGATTCTCTACAGACAGCGGCCAATCAGCAGCTGGGGCAGAAGCGAGTTGAACTGGAAACTAAAACAGAAAGGTTAGTTTTAAGTTCAACTCCCATCAGAGTAAATAAAGATGATTTTTTAAGCACGCAAGAATTATTCATTTTGCCTCTATTGGTAACTGTTGTTCCTGCTGATCAACCAGGCAATTATCAAGGACAACTGTTTATCACTCAGCTGGACAGTGATGGGGCGGTAGTAGGCTTGACAGCAGAGAAGAAATTGGCGGTGACGATTAATTCCTGGCTGCGGATAAAGCAGATCAGCGGGCGGGAAGTGATTCAGGCGGTAGAAGCTGACTATAAGCAGGAAACTGTGTTCAACCGGGGGGAGCCGCTCTTACAGGTAGCTGCTAATACAGACTGGCAGTTGTATGGATTTTTAGCTCCCGACAGCTGTCTACCCAAGCAGGGAATCAAACTGCAAGTGACCGCTGATTCTGATTGTTATACAGTACTTGATGAACAGGGGCTGTATCTTGCCTCCTCCCCCCGGCAGATTTTAGTGGGAGAGAAGACAACCAATCAGGAAAATTATTGGGTAGAAATTCCTCTCAAATTGATTATCGAGCGGTTTACTAAATTAAAAGCTGGTAGTTTGCAGTTTCCGGTTCATTTTGCTGTGGCTTATCGTGAATGATTTTGATCTTAAACCCCGGCGCCGGGTTTTTAGATAAAAAACGCAAAAAACACAAGGGGGTAATGACAATGAGAAGATGGCTAAATTTAGGCTTAGCAGTGATGTTGGTGTTCAGTATGTCCTTTGCAGTTTTGGCAGAAGAAGGAGAAAATGGTGACGATGGAGTCTTTACTACTGCTGAGTATGAAGAGTTGTACGGTTTTGGAGATGATAGTGTTTATGAGCAGCACTTTACTGATGATGGGGTAGCTTGGGAAACTAAGGTTGACCGCAACAATCCAGGTGCTTATACTAATCTAGAAGGTCTTGACCGTTCTGGCTACTATCTGGACAATAATAGCGGCGGTACCGATAATGACCAGGAAGTAGCAGTTAAATTGAATGTTGATGCTTATATTCCTTGTTACTTGGAATTAACTTTAACTGGTAACCAGGGTACTACCACTGGCCAGAGTTTTGGCCCGGATACTAATCCTAATCAGGCCAACCCAAGCGGTTATTTGATGATCTTTGATAATGAAATCGGCGGTTTTGTTGATGAAGACTGGATGTCCTTAGGTGGCGGTAGAAATGCGGAAGTAGAACCCGGATCGGACACTTATATTCAGGCTTGTGATATCTTTAAAGTTGATATCTACGGAAACGAAGCTTATAAATATGAAATAAAATCTGATTTATTAACTTCTGTTAATGCTTCTGGAAATCTGGCAATGCAGATGGGAACTAGTTTGGATGCCGGCGACAGTTGGGGGGCGGAAGTAACTTTTGATACTGCTAAAGTTGAAGAAATTGCTACTGGAGCAGCTACTGAATCCCTTTCTGCTCTGCACAGATTTAGAGTTCCGTATAACCGAGATGTAGTTCACGGCCGCTATAACGGAACAGTTATCTTTAGAGCGGTTAGTATTTAGATTGATTAACTGAGAGGCCTACAATAAGTTTACAAGTTTATAATATCTCTAATCAAGGCCAGTATCCTTTCGTGATGCTGGCCTTATTTTGGAGATTAATGCCCAAATAATTTTTAAAAAAAGGGGGCAGCGGACAATGAAGAATACTAAACAGTTAAGGTTAGTATTAATTATGGGGTTAATCTTATTGCTGGGATTAGGTTGGGCGGGGCAGACAGCAGCTGTAACTCATGTAGAGCCGGCTCGTTTGATTTTGCATGTAGAGCCGGGAGCCAGGCGGACGGGGACGATAAAAGTTACTAATAAGGGAGAGGAGGAGATAGAGGTAAAGGCGATTTTATATGATTGGGTGCTGGATAGTAAGGAAGCGCTGGTTACCTCTCAGGCAGGATCTCGGCCGGAGACTCTGGCTGAATTGATTAAATTTAATCCCCGCCAGTTTGAAGTTGGCCCGGGGAAGACGCAGGTAGTGCGGTTTACTATTAAGGCGCCGGAAGATTTAGAGCAGGAGCGGCGGGGAATAGTCTTTTTTGAAGAAGAAACAGGGTTAGTTGAAGAGGCAACTGGAGCTAAAGTGGTAACCCAGATCGGTACTGCTATTTATTTTGTGCCGACTACTGCTCAGTCTAAATTTAGGCTGCTGGCGGCTAAGGTAGAAACTGGGGTTGGTGAAGAGGAAAATAATTTAGGATTACTGTTGGTAAAAAATGATGGAAATGCTCATATCAGATATACGATTAATTATAAAATTATAAATAATAAGGGAGCGGTAATAGAAGATAGTAAAGTTGAAGAGCGGGTTATTCTTCCGCAGGCAACGAGGGTAGCTGCCTTCCCAATTACTGATCAGCTGGCTGCCGGAGAATATAAAATATTACTTCAAATTCATTTTTATGGCACAGATAAAATAGCAGATTATACTTTACCATTTGTGGTTGATTAGGGGACTTTATTCTAAATTAAAGATTTAGCTGGAGTTCTTTGGCGATTTTAGGTAAATAGGTAAATTGTTAAAAAAGGGGGGAGAGCGGTGCAAGTAAAATGGTGGTTTTTATTACTGCTGATTATGGGGTTGGTGATTAGCGGAACAGTTAATGGGGCTGACTTTGGTGAGTTAGAAGCAGAGGGAGATTTAGAAACAAATCTGGTTCTGCTGGAAATAAGAGCGCAAGAGAAGAGAGTAGCAGTTGATCCCTTTTTTGAAATTTTTGTTTTTGTTAGGGAACAGACAGAGGGGCCTTATGTTTTGCTGCCGCTCAATTCTTTAGCCCCTTATTTTGATCTGGCTGTTAATTTTCAGCGGGCCAAAAACCTGATTATAGTTTCCCATGTAGCACAGGAACGGGAAGTAAAAATAGATTTAGCAGCAAGGGAATATATTAACCAACCGGAATGGAAGGGGGAGCCGCCGTTAGTTTTTGCGGGTGACTTTTTTGTTTCAGCGCAGGTAATAGAGTATTTGTTTGGGGTTCAGGTAGTCTGGGATCCTTCCTATCAAGAGTTAATAATTAGCGGAGATTATTTTCTACCGGAGCCTCCTACAGAGACTGATAAACAGAACAAAATAGATTCTGACGGCCAAATAGAAGAAGCACAGCGGCCGGTGGTAATGAATAAAGCAGATTTTTCGCTGGGTTCTCTGCAGTATAAAGTTGGATCAGATTATCGCTGGAGTGAAGAGGATGTGTCTCAGTTAGTTTTCCGGAAAGACTTGAATTTGCACGGTCGGCTAAAGGAGTGGGCGGTTTCCAGCGGAATCAAGATGGAGTTTGACGCTACAGATCAGGTGTGGGAATCTCATCTGGAGCTGCTCAGAGCTGAATATAATCAAGATGAGCAGCTGATCATTATCGGTGATACGGAATTTGATTTTGTTAATACAGTGGGAGATAAAGAACTGCGTGGGGTTTATTACCGTTATCCTGAACACCAGATAAATGAAAAGCTGGTTTCTACTGTGGTAGCGGGAGTAACTGAGCCGGGAGCAGAGGTAACTTTATATGTAAATGAACTTAAGTACAAACAAACTCAGGCAGGAAGAGAGGGAGACTATAGTTTCACAGGAGTCTATTTGCGCAATAAGAGACTAAATATACTGCGAGTGGTAAGTGAGTTTCTAAATGGGGAAAAGGAGGAGACAGTAACTCAGTTAGCCGGAAGTAGGAAAATTTATGAACCGGATACGGAAGCAGTGGAAGTCATTGCCGGGTGGTATCAAGAAGCGGGAGCGAGCAACTGGGAAGGAAAAATAGCGGGATTTAAGACTAGAGCTGCTGATGCAACTAAAAGTTTCAGCTGGGAAACAGTCGGGCAGCAGGAGATCGATTCGCCGCTGGAAGAGATGAGATTTAGTTCGGATTTGGGGTTGGCTTTTAGAGTAGGTAGGCGGACAGTAATTGATTCTAATTTGTTGGCAGCAAGCAGAGGGGCAGAATCGGCTTTAGGATTTCAGGGCGAGGTATTTTATTGTTTAGAACAGGGCTATCTGGCAGGGGATTATTTTCATATTCCCCATTTAGTTTATTTGGCTACTCCCCAGCGGGAAGGTCAAGGGGGCCGGCTAAAGGGTGAATGGGAGCTAGCTCCCCAGTGGACTTTAAATTCGTTAATCGGCATCCGGCGGGCGGAAGTTGCTGATGATGCTAATCGACTTCAGGAAGTAGAGGCAGCTCTTAATTACCACAATACGTGGCAGAGTTCCAGCTCAATCGCCGGGCGGCGGGAACGGCTCTTTTTTCCCCGCGATCCGCTGGTGGAGTATATTGACCGCTGGGGGTTAATACTAGCTGGAAGTAAGGCTAAGGAGGGAGT
The DNA here is from genome assembly GCA_964346395.1 of uncultured Halobacteroidaceae bacterium. GTDB lineage: Bacteria > Bacillota > Halanaerobiia > Halobacteroidales > Halobacteroidaceae > CAYFUT01. The sequence goes on along the minus strand of CAYFUT010000034.1, from coordinate 9,353 downwards.
TCGCGGTGAAGGACAACTCCGGTTATTTACTAATCAATTAAACAGTCAGCAGGAAGAGGAGGTTGACTACCAAGATTTTAGTTTAAAAGCGGAAGGATATAAAAAAGTATTCCCTTCTCTAGCGGCTACCGTTAATTTGGAAACAGCTGGTAGCAACCGCCGGACGGGAACAGCTAATTTGACCTTGAAAACGGAAACAAAATTAAAATGGAATCCTTGGTCTCATACTTTTGTTTCTTTTAGGCAAGAACTGGAGGGAAAAGAAGAAAAAAATAAATTTACCAAAAGGCGTTCTAAATCAGGAGTCAATATAACTCAGTATCTTAACCGCAGTAATATTTTTAATTTAGGAGTTAATAGGAGTCAATCAGCAGCAAGTATTGATTATGATTCCTACTCTCTGCGGTTGACCAAATTTTGGCCGGATCAGGAGGCAGAAGCAGCAATCAATTGGAATTGGTTAGTTCCTGCGGAATCTGATTTACAGAGGCAGGATACCTTTCAACTAGAGGCTGAAAAACTGTTGGCTGATAAGAAAAAGTTCACCTTCAGTCTGGGAAAGACGTTTAGCGGTATTAGTGCGCAGCTGCCTGAATATTTTTTCCGTTTTTCTTTAGCCCAGGCCTTTGGATTTGCGGAAGAAGTGGTGGTACCGCAGGAATTTAGGAATCAACAGCATACTTCTTTGATTACCGGGTATGTTTATCTAGATGAAAATAATAATCAGCGTAAGGACCCGGGGGAAGAAGTAGTACCGGGGATTAGGATGAAACTGGATAATATGACAGTGAAAACTGATGACAGGGGACAATTTAGGTTTAATTTAACTCGGCTGGGGGAGTATAGTTTAAACTTTGATTTTAATTCTTTAGGGGCAGATTATACTCCCGTCACGGAAGAAAAACTAGTAAAGGTAAGAAAAAATGAAAATTTAAGTTTGAATTATGGGCTAACTATTAATGGATCGGCCGGCGGAAGGATATTTATCGACCAAAATGCTAACGGAAAGTTAGATTCCGGAGAAGAACCTTTATCCTGGGTAGGGTTTTCCCTTAATGAGGGAGAAAAAATAGTCTATACTGATAAGCGGGGAGAATTTTATCTGGAGAATATTCCTTTAGGAAGGCATGAATTAAATATTTTACCTGATTCTTTACCTGCTCACATGAAACCGCAGGGCGGAGTGGAGTATCAGATTCAGATTACTCAACAGAAACTGGATGCAGAAAAATTGTTGATACCGATAATTTATGATTTTTAGCCGAGAAATTAGAAAATAGTATATAAAGTAAAAATAGTGGAATAGTATATGGGGGAGAGGTTAAAACTGGGTTGATTGCCTAATTTAATTGAGGACTTTGATTTCTTATGATATAATAACATACTAGTAAAATTACAATTGTCAATTATAAATTTGCATCTTTAAAGAGGGTGGTGACAAAATGAAATTAGATAAGGAAACAGTAGAGCGAGTAGCTCATTTGGCTCGGCTAGAGTTAAATGAAGAGGAAAAAGAAAAATTTGCTGAACAGTTAAGCGATATTTTGGATCATGCTGAGAAGTTAAATGAGCTGGATACCAGCAATGTAGAACCAATGGCTCATGTTCTATCCATTAATAATGTATTACGGGAAGATGAAGTACGAGAATCGCTAGACAGAGAAGAAACTTTGGCCAATGCGCCGGACAAAGAAAAAGGTATGTTCAAAGTGCCGCAGATTGTTGATTCTGAGTGATTGATTAAAGGAGGTTATTAATAATGGAACTGTATCAGTTAACAGCTCATGAGCTGCATGAAAAATTAATGAATCAGGAAGTTAGTGCGCAGGAGATTGTAGAGTCAATTTATGATCGAATTGCGGAAGTGGAAGAAGATGTGCAGGGATATATTACTTTGATGAAAGAAGAAGCGTTGGCTCAAGCAGAAGAAGTAGACGAAAAAATAGCAGCTGGAGAAGAAGTTAGTCCGCTAGCGGGCATTCCAGTAGCTATTAAGGATAATATTTCTACTGCGGGGGTGAAAACAAGCTGCGGCTCACAGATTTTACATAATTATCAGCCGCCTTATAATGCAACGGTAATTGAAAAGTTAAAGGCTGCCCAAGCAGTAATTACCGGCAAAACGAATATGGATGAATTTGCTATGGGTTCTTCGACTGAGAACTCCGGAATGCAGTTGACTAAAAATCCTTGGGATTTAAATCGCGTTCCTGGCGGGTCTAGCGGTGGTTCAGCGGCAGCAGTAGCAGCTGATGAAACAGTAGTAGCTTTAGGTTCCGATACGGGAGGTTCTATCCGTCAGCCGGCTTCTTTCTGTGGAGTAGTAGGCATGAAGCCGACCTACGGGCTAGTATCCCGCTATGGATTGGTAGCTTTTGCTTCTTCGCTGGATCAGATTGGGCCAATTACTCAGGATGTTGAGGATTGTGCGTTAACTTTAAATTATATTACCGGCCATGATGAGCGGGATTCTACTTCGGTAGATCGGGAACTGCCTGATTATACGGAGAGCTTAAAACGCGATGTAGCAGGCTTGAAAATTGGGGTGCCTAAAGAATACTTCGGGGAAGGAGTAGAGGAAGAAACTAAGGAAGCAGTCTGGAATGCTATTGAACAGCTAACTGACTTAGGAGCTACTTATGAAGAAGTTTCTTTACCGCACACTGATTATGCTCTGTCTGCCTATTATTTGATTGCGCCGGCGGAAGCAAGCTCTAACTTGGCCCGCTATGATGGGGTCAGGTACGGCAAGAGAGAAGAGGCAGACGGTTTAATTGATATGTTTAAGAAGACGCGGCAGGAAGGCTTTGGTGATGAAGTAAAGCGGCGAATTATGTTAGGGACGTACGCTTTAAGTTCTGGTTATTATGATGCTTACTATAAAAAAGCCCAGAAAGTAAGAACCTTGGTTAAAAAAGATTTTGATAAGGTATTTGAAGAATATGACGTTTTAATTTCGCCTACATCGCCAAGTACTGCCTTTAATATTGGCGATAAAACAGATGACCCGCTGCAGATGTATTTATCGGATATCTGTACTATTCCGGTTAATCTAGCGGGACTGCCGGCTTTATCTATGCCGTGCGGCTTTGACAGCAATGATTTGCCGGTCGGCCTGCAGATTATCGGGCCAACTTTCGGAGAAGAGACAATCCTGAAAGTTGCTTATACTTTTGAGCAGGCTGCTGATATTGACAAGCAACCGACGATTAACGAATAAAATGCGAAAACTAGAGAGCAAGGGTATAAAATTAAACTTAAGCTAAGAACAAAAGTATTTAATAGTGACTTAGTTTGAGTCTGAGATTGAGATTGAGTAAAGCATCAACCGTAAGCTATAATTACTTTTACGGGTTGCTTAAACTCAAACTCAACCTCAACCTAACTATTTTTTTGCTGGAGGTGCAAATTTTTATGTTAGAAGATTATGAGATTACGATTGGGCTGGAAGTTCATGCCCAGTTAAATACAGAGACTAAGATTTTCTGCGGCTGTAAAAATGAATTTGGAGCCGAACCCAATACTCATACTTGTCCTGTCTGTCTGGGACTGCCGGGGGTCTTACCGGTATTAAATGAGAAAGCAGTAGAATATATCGTTAGGGCTGGGTTGGCTTTTAATTGTGAGTTGGCTACTTTTAGTAAATTTGACCGGAAAAATTATTTTTATCCTGATCTGCCGAAGGCCTATCAGATTTCACAGTATGATCTTCCTTTTTGTGAGAATGGGGAATTAAATATTAAGTTAGAAGAGGAAGAAGAATTAGAAGTAGGTATTACCCGGATTCATCTGGAAGAAGATGCGGGGAAACTGACTCATTCGGGGGATATTTCAGAGGCTAAGCATAGTTTGGTTGACTATAATCGAGTGGGAACGCCCTTAATTGAGATTGTTAGTGAACCGGATATTCATTCTCCCGAGCAGGCAGTAGCTTATCTTAAGAAACTAAAAAGTATTTTAGAATATATTGATGTTTCTGACTGTGAAATGGCAGAAGGTTCGCTGCGGGCGGATGCTAACTTGTCAGTAGCGCCCGAAGGTGCTGATGAATTGGGAACAAAGACTGAACTTAAGAACATGAATTCCTTTAAAGCGATTAAGAAAGCTCTGAATTACGAAGCTAAACGTCAGGCTAAACTGCTTGACCAAGGTGGAGAGGTAACCCAGGGGACAAGAACTTGGGATGAAGAAGCAGGCAAAACTCTACCACTGCGGGAAAAAGAGGAAGCGCATGACTACCGCTACTTTCCCGAGCCTGATTTAGTGCCGGTGATTGTAGATGATGATTGGGTAACAGAAGTTGAAGAGACTATTCCGGAACTGCCGACGGTAAGACGGGAGCGGTATGTAGAAGAGTTAGGACTGCCGGAATACGATGCAGAAGTGATTACTGCTGATCGGGAAATGGCCGACTTTTTCGAGGCGGTTTTAGAGGATTATGATGATCCCAAAACGGCCAGCAACTGGATGATGGGAGAAGTTAGCCGCCTATTAAATGAGGAAGATATTTCTCTGGCGGAGGTTAGTTTTGGGCCGGAAGATTTAGCAGAGATACTAAAAATGATGGATGAGGAAGTTATCTCTAACAATATAGCTAAAGAAGTTTTTGAGAAAATGTATGAAACAGGAACAGATCCAGCAGCAATTGTGGAAGAAGAAGGATTGAAACAGATCAGCGACAGTGGGGAATTAGAGCAGATTGTAGAAGAAGTTATTGCAGATAATCCGTCAGCGGTAGAAGATTATCAAGGCGGCAATGAAAATGTAGTTGGCTATTTTGTCGGCCAGACTATGCAGGCGACAAATGGAAAAGCCAATCCGCAGAAGGTAAAAGACTTACTTAAAGAGAAGCTAGACTAGGTTAAAAACTAATTGTAAAGATAAAAAAATGCCCCGGTAATCCCGGGGTTTTTACTTTAGGTTTATATTTTTAGAGTTTATATGTTTGCCTTAATTTTTTATTCTTCATTTTCTCTCAGCACGTGCCGCACATTAAAACCGTCGTAAAGCTGTGTAGGGCGGTAAATTTTAGGATTAACTTCTAGATGTTCTACCCAGTGAGAAGTCCAGCCCATTACGCGGCCGAGCGCAAAGATGGTAGTAAAGTATTCCCGTTCGACCCCTAAAGCTTTTAAGACAAGCCCCGACCAGAAGTCAACGTTAGGGAAAATATCTTTATTTGAGAAACGGTCGAGCACTACCCGCTCCATTTCTTGGGCTATATTATATAAGTTATTAAGATGTTCATCTACCTGTTCAGAATCTTCGTTGAAGATGGCCGGCAATATATTATTTTTAAGATAGATTGCCCGTGGGTCATAAGTTTTATAAACTCGGTGGCCGATGCCCATTATCTTTTCGCCTTCATTTATTTTCTGGTCAATATAATCGGCTACTTCTTCAGGAGATTCAATCTTATTAAGCATTTTGATTACTTTTTCGTTAGCTCCGCCGTGTAGAGGCCCCGATAAAGAATTGATAGCAGAACCTATCGAAGCATAAATGCTGGCGTGTGAAGAGCCAACTGCCCGCACCGAGAAAGTGCTGTTATTGATAGTATGGTCGGCATGGAGCATTAAAATTTTATCGAAGATCGAAACCCATTTTTCTTTTTTCGCCAGTTCTTGGTTGAAACAGTAAAGACAGTAGTGGGCAAAAGAGTTAAATTCTTTACCGGCAGCAAAGTTAGGATTATTAGTTCTATAAACTCCAATCAAAGTGGGCAGCTTGGCAATTAAACGGATTGCCCGCTGTAAATTTTGTTTATAACTGCCTACATTAGTAGTACTCTGGTCACTACTTTCTAACTGTAGAACTCCGGCGCTTAACATATGCATTGGATGCAAATCATCACTCATGGAAGTTATTGTATCAGCAATATCCGCTGTAATTTCTTTATTAGCCAGCAATTTTTCCTGTAAATTTTCCTTTTCGTGTTTTAAAGGTAGATCCCCTTTGAGCAGCAAAAAACAGATATCTTCATAAGAACAGTTATTAGCTAGTTCTTCGACAGGGTAGCCGCGGAAGGTAAGAACTCCCTGCTCCCCATCAATATTACTGATGCTGGACTTGACAACGGGAATATTTTCCAGTCCTGGGAAGTATCCTTTTTCTAATAGAGTGGTGATAATCTGAATATATTTTTTCTTTAGTTCCTCGTCCTTAATTTCAGATAAGGCCTGTTTAATTTCAGTAAGCATGCTTATCGCTCCTTTTATAAGCAGTTAATTATATATATGCAGCTGATAGTATAAATATACTATCATATTTTCTAGGAGATTACAATTAAGGGTAGTGTAAAATTAGGAGCGGCGATAATTGACATTATAGGCAAGAGAGGATATAATAAAAAATGATTAAAATTGAAAAAATAAAGTAAATGAGGAGTGAGTAGTTAATGAGCAAACATAAGGTAACGTTGATTCCCGGGGATGGAATTGGCCCGGAAGTGACAGAGGCTGTAAAAAAGGTTATTGCAGCAGCCGGAGTTGAAATCGGCTGGGAAACTGTGAATGCAGGAACTAATGTGATGGACGAATACGGAACTCCTTTACCGGAGGGAGTGCTGGAGTCGATCAAGAGGAATAAAGTAGCCCTTAAGGGGCCGATTACTACGCCGGTAGGAAGTGGATTCCGCAGTGTAAATGTAGCGATTAGACAGCAGCTTGATCTATATATTAATCTGCGGCCGGCTAAAATACTGGCGGGAGCCCCTACCCAGTTTGAAGGTTTAGATGTAGTAATTTTTCGGGAAAATACAGAAGGTCTGTATGCAGGTATTGAGCATATGGTCGGTGAAGATGCAGCAGAGAGTATTAAGATTACCACCCGGAAGGCTTCGAAACGAATTATTCGGGCAGCTTTTGAGTATGCTCAGAAAAATGACCGCCAGAAGGTAACAGCAGTACATAAAGCAAATATTTTAAAGTTAACTGACGGGCTGTTTAAAGAAGTGGCCGAAGAAGTAGCACCTGATTATCCGGGGATTGAGTTTAATAATAAAATAGTAGATAATATGTGTATGCAGTTAGTGCAGTATCCTGAGGATTATGATGTTTTAGTACTGCCTAATCTATACGGCGATATAGTATCTGATTTATGTGCCGGTTTGATCGGCGGCTTAGGTTTAACTCCAGGAGCCAATTTAAATGATGAACTGGCTGTTTTTGAAGCGGTACATGGTTCTGCTCCTGATATTGCCGGTCAAAATAAGGCTAATCCGATTGCTTTACTGTTATCGGGCTGCTTAATGCTGAAGCATTTGGGAGAACTAGAGGCAGCAGCTAATATAGAAAGTGCAATTGAGGAAGTACTGTCGGCAGGAGAAGTTTTAACCGGCGACCTCGGCGGAGATGCAACTACTGATGAAATCACTGCTGAGATTATAAACAAGCTATAAATTATTTGGCCCGGGGTGTGATAGTAGAACCCCGGTTTTTCCTTTTAATGGGCTGTATAATTGCGCCGCTGTTTACTCTTCTTTTGGGCGTATTCTTCTCTTCTTTCTCTACGCCGCCGGCGGGTATTAAAGATGCCGATAATCAAGATGACTGCGGTGCTGAAGAGATATAATTTTAAAAGAAAATTCGACTGGAAGAACTGCAGTTGATTTAAATTAGGATTTTTCTGACTAAGGCGGTTTATTTTAATCCCTAAATTAAAAAAATGGTAACTTCCGTAGAGGAGAGTATTCACGAGCAGCCAACTAATAGTCGGTAGCATGGTTTTAAACATTTTCATTCCTCCTTATCTCTCATGGTATATACTTAGCTATTAAACTGGAAAGTCCTGTTTTTTTGTGGAGATATGAGATATTATATATTTACTGATGGAAAAATATATATTGCGTTGCTGCCTATATTATTATAAAGGAGCGGATAGAATGGGAACTCAGCCGGTTAGCGAAGGAGAAATTGTTACGCTGCAATTAGAAGATATAGCCTACGGCGGAGATGCAGTAGGTCGGGAAGACGGATTTGCTATTTTTGTGCCCGGCGGAATCCCGGGAGAAGAAGTAATGGCTCAGATAACAGAGGTGAAAAGTAATTTTGGGCGGGCTAAAGTAATTAAGGTTAAAGAAACAGCTGCTGAACGGAGGGAACCGAAGTGTCAGGTAGGTGATACCTGCGGCGGCTGTCAATTACAGCATGTTGAATACCAAGCCCAGCTTGATTATAAGCAGGAGATGGTAGCTGATGCCCTGGAGCGAATTGGGAAGTTAGAGGTAGAAGTGCTGCCGGTAAAAGGCATGGATACTCCTTATTTTTACCGCAATAAAGCTCAATTTCCCCTTGCTTTGCAGGAGGAAGAGGTGATTACCGGGTTTTATGCAGCCGGAACGCATGATATTATTAAGACGGGAGACTGTCAGATTCAGCACCCCCTAATCAATCGGATAGTGAGGGAAACAGTAGAGGAAATAGAAGCCCGGAAAATTTCTGTTTATGATGAGGCAGCTCACGAAGGACTGCTCCGCCATTTGGTAGTCAGGGTGGGCGTCTGTACTAATCAGGCCATGCTGATCCTGGTGACTAAGGAAGAGGAATTTCCGGCGGGACAAGAGTTAGCTGTCAATTTAAAGCAGCGGATTCCGGAGTTAAAAAGTATTTATCAGAATGTTAATCCGGAACAAACTAATGTGGTTTTAGGTGCTAAAACCCGTAAACTCCTCGGTCAAGATTACATTACGGAATATATCGGCAAAGTAAAGTATGAAATATCCCCCCAATCTTTCTTTCAAGTCAATACCCTACAGGCTAAGGTTTTATATGATCAGGTACTTGAATATGCAGAATTGACAGGTGAAGAAGTGGTAGTTGATGCTTACTGTGGGTTAGGCTCAATTAGTCTTTATTTAGCTGATCAGGCCCAGGAAGTTTACGGGATAGAAGTGGTAGAAGAAGCGGTAAAGATGGCTAACCAGAATGCCGAAATAAATGAAATTGAGAACTGCTTTTTTAAGGCGGGAACAGTGAAGGATTTACTGCCGCAGTTAGCAGAAAATGTTCAGCCGGAGGTAATCGTAGTTGATCCGCCGCGGAAGGGCTGTGCAGAAGAGGTGCTGGAAACTTTTGCGGAGATAAATCCGGAGCGGATTGTTTATGTTTCCTGTGATCCTACCAGCCTGGCGCGGGATTTAAAGCGGCTGAAAAAGTTAGGCTATGCAGCTGAGGAAGTACAGCCGGTGGATATGTTTCCGCAGACGTATCATATTGAAAATGTTGTACAGCTAAAATCAGTTGACAGTTGATAATTGACAATTAATAAATCTAAAAATAATTAGTAGGTGATAGTTAACTTCAAAAAATGTAGTGACATGATATATCATGTCACTACTACAGCGTACGGATTAA
>CAYFUT010000033.1:18648-27562 GCA_964346395.1 uncultured Halobacteroidaceae bacterium | reverse complement strand
CTTCATACTGTTCTTCAGCGCCTACTACTACCACCGGATCATCTACACTGGCCGGTTCGCCATCAATCAACCGCTGATTGCGGGTAGCTGGATTGGCACACTTAACACAGACAGCATGGAGCTTTGTTACGTATTCAGCACGCGCCATTAATTCGGGGATAGGTTCAAAACCCCGACCCGCAAAATCAGTATCTAAGCCCGCAATTATCACTCGATAGCCAGCTTCCACTAGCTGGTCAGCCAATTCCACCAACTCCGGAGAAAAAAACTGCCCTTCATCCACTGCTACTACATCAATCTCCTCTGCCCCCTCAACAACCGATTCTTCAATCTCGGCCGTCGAATCAATAATCTCCGCTTCCGCTTGAATTCCATTATGAGTAACTACTTCCGTCTCACTGTACCGGTTATCAATACTTGGTTTAAATATCTTTACTTCCTGCTGGGCAATCATGGCTCTTTCTACCCGCCGCAGCAGTTCACTACTTTTACCGGAAAACATAACCCCGGTAATTACTTCTAGCCAGCCGACATCTACACTTCCGTAATAACCATGCATCTTCTCTTCCTCCTCTGCTAATAATTTATTTACAGTAGCCTTTATTATTATAAAGAAAACAAGATAAAATCGCAAAAAATATAATATCATAAGCATTAACTTAAACCAAATTTTAATAATTTAAAAGTGGATTTATCACGCAGCGGTTTGAAGTTTAAACCCGAAGGTGAGGCTGAGCACCTCATACAACCAATGGTTATAATGGTTTGCTCAATTTCAACCTAAACCTTAAACTCAATTATAAAATAATATTCCCCTAGCAATGCTGCGCACTAGGGGGAGATAATTGATTTATCCTTTTGTCGCTCCTGCAGTTAAGCCAGAAATAAAGAATTCCTGGAAGTAAAGGAACAGTATGACGATAGGGATTGCTGCTAAGACAGCACCAGCCGCAAACATCGGATAACTCTTAGTAAACTGACTCTGAATCATGTGGCGCAGACCAACAGCTAGAGTATATTTGTCCGGACTCTTTAATACAAAACTAGCCAAAATATAGTCCTTATAAGTATTAATAAAGTTAAACATCACTGTCACTGCCAGAATCGGCTTCGCCAGCGGCAGCATGATTTTGATAAACACCTGAAAGCGGTTAGCTCCATCTATCCGAGCCGCTTCACTCAAACTACGGGGAATGCCGTCAAAATAGCCTTTAATCATCCAGGTAGAAAAAGGAACGGAAGTCCCCAAATAAAGCAACCATAAACCTAAATGCGTATCCAATAAACCGAACATATTCAAAATAACATACAGAGCTACCATCGCTAAAATAATGGGAAACATCTGGATTACCAGTAGGAAAATCAAGCCCGGCTTTCGACCGGCAAATCTAAATTTAGAAAAGGCATACGCTGTAGTTGCCGTCAAAACCACTGATAATACCGCCGCTACTGTACATAACTTAATTGTATTCCAGTACCAAATTCCATAATTATAATCATCGCCAAATAATAAATCTTTATAGTTCTGCAGCCCAGCATCTTTGGGAATTAAACTCGAGCTGTATAAACTATTCGCCGGGTTGAGAGAAGCTCCTACTACCCAGGCAGTAGGATAAAACACAATTACTAACATCACTGCAATTACAAAATAGCAGCCGATCACACCTAAATTGTTTTGAATCTTATTCAATAAGCCCATTATTGCATCAGCTCCTCATCCTGGAAGGAAGTTGTCTGCCGGAACTGATAAATAGCAAATCCGGCTACCACAATAAATAAAAGTACCGAAATTACCGAAGCATAATTATACTTATTATCAGTAAAGGTTAATCGATAAACCCAAGTAATTAAAATGTCAGTTGCTCCTGCTTTCGTCCCAAACTGCTTTGGATCCCCATCAGTTAACAGGTAAATTAAACCAAAGTTATTGAGATTGAATCCTAACTGCATAATCAACAAGGGAACAGTAGCGTGCAAAACAAGGGGTAAAGTAATATTTTTAAATTTCTGCCAGGCGGAAGCCCCCGACACTTCAGCAGCCTCATATAAATCATCCGGGATATTCTGTAAAATCCCTGAAAATAAAGCCATAAAGAAAGGAAATCCTAACCATAAATTAACTAAAATAATCGATATTTTAGCTAAAAGTGGATCTTCCAGCCAAGGCACTTTACCAAAACCTAACGCCTGAATCATTTTATTGATGTGGCCTAAATTGTAATTTAATAGATAACGCCAAACCAAAGCTACAATAAACCAGGGAATCGCCCACGGGATAATCAACAGGCTTCGGAAAATACGACGGAATTTTATTTTGGGATGGTTCAAGACTACAGCTAAAAATAAACCAACTCCCGAAGTAGTAATCGTAGCCCCTAAGGTCCAGACTACTGTCCAGCCCACTACACTTCTAATTGTCCGCCACCAGCTGCCTAAGGTAAAAATATTAATAAAGTTTTTAATTCCTACCCAGGTGAGTAAATTTCCGGGCGGAGAATTATATAAGTCATAATTAGTGAAAGCAATACAGATAGTAAAGATTATAGGAAACACAGTAGCTAGTGTTAAAAAGATAAATCCGGGACCTAATGTAAAGTAAGGATAGCCTAATTTAATAGTATTGTGTAAAGTGTCCTTGATACTGGGCACTTTTCTCCCTAAATCTGCTTTTTTGCCGTTTTTACGGGCATCAATCACATTGCCAATATGAATACCCAGTAATATTAAAAATAAAGCTACGGAAACTACTCCTTCTACCAGCAAAAATAACGAATGATCTTCTCCTGGCGTGGTACCTAAAGTGTATAAGCCCTTAAAGTGGCTGAAGAAGTAAGCGGGCGTCTGCAGCAAGAAAAAAGTGTGGTACAGTGCAAATAAAATCCCTTTTACATACTGGCCGTTATAAATCTGACCAGCCCCCATATAAATCAGAGATAAAATTGGGCTTAAGTAGCGTTTATAGCCCGAATAGCCGACTTCTGTACTAGTTTTTGGTTGCATAAAATCCTCCTTTACTACTTATAATTAAATTATAGATTAAAATTCAGCCCCATGCCAAATAAAGGTATAGGGCTGAAGTTATATTCTGTTACTGCCGCATCTGCCTGATGCCTTCTTCGATATTCTGCACTACCATCGGCATCACCTGCTTAGGTGGAGCTTTACCTTGTAGGGTAAAGGTTACTGCATTCGCCATCGGATCCCAGACCTGCATAATTTCCGGTACGCTAGGCATTGGGGAACCTTTTTCAGCCTGCTCAACAAACGGAGCTAAATATTGATCGTTCTGGAACTGGTCACTATTAACAACTTCTTCATGCGGTGCTATAATATTACTATTCTGATAGTGAACCATAGAATTCTCAGCATTAGTCAAGAACTTTATGAACTCTACTGCTGCCTCTTTATTCTTGCTAAATTCACTTAAATAATAGCCTTTAACCCCTACAAAAGGTTCCGGATATTCTCCGTTAGGCAGCTTAGGCAGGAGAGTAACTCCAATTTTATCATTAGCAATGCTGGAATCTTTATAATTACTGATCGACCAGGAACCGTCAATAATGGCTCCTACTTTCCCTTCGCCGAATAAGCCCTGCATGTTATCGTAATTGATACCTTTAGGAATTAAACCTTTAGTTCTAAACTGCTTAATAAATTCAGCTGCTTTTACACCGCCTGGTTTATTTAACCCAATATCATTAATATTGTACGTCCCATCAGCATTTTTACCGAAGGTATAAGCGCCAAATCCTTTAAAGAAAGCTCGATTATAATAAAAATCAGTTACTTTATATAAAAATCCGTACTGATCATCAGTAGTCAATTCTTCTGCCCTTGCAATTAGCTCTTCCCAAGTTTCAGGAGCTTCCGGATACATGTCTTTATTGTAAATTAAAGTTGTCGTCTGATAAGCATACGGCAAACCCCATAGCTTCTTATTGTGAGTTAAGGCTTCAATGGAAGTATCTAGATAGCGATCAGTATATCCATCGGATAGATACTTACCGACAGGATCTAAAACCCCCATCATCACTGACTTACCTAATTTATCGTGCGGCCAACAAACTACATCAGCTCCTTTTCCCGACGGCCCATCCATCGATAATTTCTGCGTCTGATCCAGCAAAGAAACAGGAGTCACTTGAATTTCAATTCCTGTCTTTTCTTTGTACTTCTTAGCCATTTCTTTCATAAAGTCTTTTTCAAACGGAGTATTATTCACCCAAATTTTCAACTGATCGGGCTTAGCCAACGCAGTGGGCGCAAGTAGCCCTACTGCTAACAATAAAGCTAAAGTTAATGTAATTATTCTTTTTTTCATTAGTAAATCCCTCCTTGAAAATAGTATAAACCTTTTCTTAGTCAATACGGAAGTAAACAACCGCAATTTCTGATTCTTATTATGTTATTTGCAGCAGCTGCACAATCAGTAAATCGTTTGCACACTTAACCAAATAATCAACAGCACCTTAACCCTTTTTTAGCTAACCACTGCCCCTTAGATTACCATTATAAACTTATTTCGTTTTTTTGTTAATTATATCTACCTATTTTAATTATAATTACAGGAAATAGGAAAATCAAGTGTTAATAGCAAGTTTTTATTCATCTACCTTTAGTAAATTATTCTATAACTTTTGGAAAATTCCTGCATTTAATTTAACATCTTACGCAAAAAATTACAAGTAAATACTAAGCTGTCTATTAAGTGCCTTTAAGCAGGCTTGACCGCTGGCTAAAGGTAAATTAAGGTCTATATAAGCTGCCCCAATTAACTTAAGACGGTTATGAAAATTATTTTCTTTCTGCAGAATAATCTCTACCACAATTATATCTTCTTCCCGTCCAGTAATAAAAACATTGTCCAGCTCTAATTTCCCTTGAAAATCAATCTGTTCTTCAATCATTTCTAAAATTCCCCTGACCACCAAAGTAGAAATCGTAGTTTCTTGCCCAGTTACTTTTTTTTCTACTATCTGGTCATTAATCTTCAATTTTAAATAACACGTTGGTTCCTTCTTTTCCTTATAAATAGAAATAATCTCTATTCTATTCTGGTTATCTTCATCTGCCTCGGCTTCAATCTGGGCAATATTTATCTTTTCCGGGGCAATAGCTTGTTCTTCTTCAATCAAGATAATAGTCTTTATATCCTTAATAATCTCAGAAATTTCCCGGTGTTCATTTGCCAGAATATGCACCTCTCCTATCTTATCTTCATTTTCATTAGGAGCCAATTTACAAGAAATAACCGCCGGCATCTGCTCTAGCCTTTCTTCTAATTGACCATACATAGTTTTTCACCTCACACTAAAATTAAACATTAATTGATTAATTAATTAACTCTATTACATAATTCTAGATATTAAATTAATTTCCTTGTTTTAAAATAAATTCCCCTGCCAAAAAAGGCAGGGGACAGAAAAATTATAATTTTAATGTCGGAAATGTCTTCTACCTGTAAATACCATCGCAATTTCTAATTCGTTAGCCGCTTCAATTACCTGCTCATCGCGAATAGAGCCGCCCGGCTGAATCACTGCCTTAATTCCCTTTTCCGCTGCTGTTTCAATAGCATCGGGGAAAGGGAAGAAGGCATCAGAAGCCACTACTCCTCCTTCTTGGCGGCCGTCAGCTTTTCGCCCAGCAAGAATCATAGCATCTACGCGGCTCATCTGGCCGGCACCTACTCCTACTACCATTTTATCTTTAGCCATTACAATCGCATTTGATTTGACGTGTTTAACTACTTTCCAACTAAATAACAGATCCCGCAGTTGTTCTTCAGTCGGCTCGGTTTCAGTTACTACTTCCAGTTCATCTGCAGCCAATTCAACAATATCCCGCTCTTGAACCAATAGTCCGCCCGTTACCTTTTTCATATCGTAGCCCGGATTATTGCGGTTAATATACAGCTCGCCTGTTTTTAACAACCGAACACTATCCCATCTTGCTTTCAGGATTTCTAATGCTTTTGATTCATAAGCAGGAGCAATCACAACTTCAATAAATTTATCTTCATCAGCTATCTCTTCAGCTACCTCAGCAGTTACTTTTCGATTTAAGGCTACAATACTGCCAAAAGCAGATAACGGATCCCCAGCATGAGCCTGTTTATAAGCTGTCAATAAATCATCCCCAACAGCCATTCCACAGGGGTTAGCATGTTTGATTACCGCTGCTGCCGGCTGATTAGGAAATTCTTTAACCAATTCTAATGCTCCATTAGTATCATTGATATTGTTATAAGATAATTCTTTACCGTACAGCTGATCAGCACTAGTAATGGACGGCTCATTTAGTTCTGGTTCTTGATAAAAAGCTGCTTCCTGATGCGGATTTTCTCCATACCGTAAATCCATTTTCTTATTATACCTAGCCAGCATAACTTCTGATAAATCTTCAGTTCCTTCGGCTAGCTGATCACCTAAATAATTTTGAATTAACTGGTCATACTTAGCAGTGTGCCGAAACGCTTTGTAAGCAAGTTTCTGTTTTATCTGCGGCGAAAGAGAAGTTTCATTTTCTTTCAGTTCCGCAACCACTCGGCTGTAATCAGCCGGATCAACTACCACCCCTACATCCTGAAAGTTTTTAGCAGCTGACCGGATCATAGTTGGCCCGCCGATATCAATATTTTCAATTGCTTCCTCTAAAGTCACATCCGCTTGTTGGATAGTTTCCTCGAAGGGATATAAATTACAGATAACTAAATCAATCGGTTTAATCCCCTGTCCTTTTATTTCCTCTAAATGTCCTTCCTGATCGCGAAGAGCCAAAATTCCCCCGTGAACAGCTGGATGGAGAGTTTTAACCCGCCCGTCCATCATTTCTGGATAATCAGTTACTTCGCTAATCCCTACCACCGGCAAACCGGCCTCTTCTATCTTCTGACCTGTTCCCCCAGTAGAGATAATAGTCACTCCTAAATTATGTAGCTCCCGGGCCAACTCCACAACGCCCTCTTTGTCCGAAACACTAATCAACGCCTGCCGCACTCTGTTAGTTGTCATCTTGATCACCCCTATTTGAATTTACATTCTTCATTTTTTGAATTTATCATTTATCATTCCCATTCTTCATTTTTCATTTTATAATAACTTTCCCATCCACAACTTCTAATCGATTTTCTGCATATAACTGAATGGCTTCCGGATAAACTTCATGCTCTTCCTCCCTAATGCGCGCTGCTAGTTCCTCTTCCGTATCTTCTGCTTTAACCGGCACTGTTCTCTGCAAAATAATCGGCCCAGTATCCATTCCTTCATCAGCAAAATGGACAGTACAACCGCTGACTTTAACTCCATATTCCAGCGCCTGTCTTTGGGCATGTAACCCCTTAAAAGCCGGCAGCAGCGAAGGATGAATATTCATCACCTGTTGGCGATATTGGCTGATAAAATACGGACTCAATAGCCTCATAAACCCGGCCATCGCTACCAATTCTACCTCATGCTGGTCTAAAATATCCAGCATTGCCTGTTCAAACTCTTGTTTAGTCTCGCAGCGGTCCGGATTAACATAATAATTAGCAATTCCCGCTTTTTCCGCCCGCTCAAGCACCTGCGCCTCTTCCTGGTCACTAATTAAGACTTCTACATCCACCTCTAAATCTCCTGTCTTGCTGGCCTCCACAATTGCCTGAAAATTGCTTCCACGGCCGGAGGCTAAAACAGCTACTGTTAACATAAATTCCACCTCATTTATTTAAATTCAAAATTTCCGGCACCTGCTTTTATCTCGCCAATCAAATAAGCTTCTGTACCTGCTTGACTAGCTGCTTTCTTTATTCCTCCAGCAGCCTCAGCTTCTACGACCAACACTAAACCAATCCCCATATTAAAGGTTCGATACATCTCGCGCGCTTCTACTTCGCCCAATTTCTGAATTAACTCAAATATTTTCGGCTGCGGCCAACTCTGCGGCTCGACTACTGCCTTCGTATCTGCCGGCAGAACCCGCGGTATATTCTCTATCAAACCGCCGCCCGTAATATGAGCAATTCCTTTCAGCTGATAGTCAGTCATTAAGTCCAGCACAGTCGGCACATAAATGGTGGTCGGCTTCAGCAGTTCTTCCGCTAGAGTTGTCTCTAATTCCGGCACCTGGTCAGTTACTTGATAACCCTCCCGAGCAAAGAAAATCTCTCGCACCAGAGAATAACCATTACTGTGAATCCCATTGGAAGCAAGTCCGATTATCTGATCACCAGGCTTAATATCCTCTCCCGTAATAATCTCTGTTTTATCAGCAATGCCCACTCCAAAGCCGGCTAAATCATATTCGCCAGCCGGATAGAAGTCAGGCATCTCTGCCGTTTCACCGCCAATCAAAGCACAACCTGCCTCTTTACAGCCGGCGGCAATTCCACTGACAATCTCCTTGGCCTGTTCCGGTTCCAATTGACCGGTAGAGAGATAATCAAGAAAAAACAGCGGCCTTGCTCCCTGAGCCAGGATATCATTCATACACATAGCCACTAAATCAATCCCAATTGTATTGTGGCAGTTGGCCCGGAAAGCTACCTTCAATTTAGTTCCTACTCCATCAGTTCCGGAAACTAAAACAGGTTCTTCCATCCCCGACAAATCAGGCGCAAACATCGCCCCAAAACTACCTAACTCGGTCAACACTTCCGAAGTAAAGGTAGCCTCTACATCTGCTTTAATTTTATCTACCGCTTCTTCCCCAGCATCAATATCTACCCCAGCATCTTTATAGGTTAAACCCATATTTCCTCTCCCCCTCAAACAATTGATTACCTCTTCACCCTTTAAAACTCCCATCCAGGATTAACATTCAAATCCTGGCTGTGATAACCATACCTGCCAATCTAAAAAAACAGATTGTCAGGTAACCATATCTACCCCAGCATCTTTATAAGTTAAACCCATATTTTAATCCCCCCACCAAT
>CAYFUT010000033.1:0-18548 GCA_964346395.1 uncultured Halobacteroidaceae bacterium | reverse complement strand
ATATCTACCCCAGCATCTTTATAAGTTAAACCCATATTTTAATCCCCCCACCAATTAATCACCTCTTTATTTCTTAACATTCCCATCCAGGATTAAAATTAAAATCCTGGCTGTGTTAATCATATCTATCTTAGCATCCTTCCCCACCATTATCTCTTCATTTATAACTTTAATTTAGGTTGTAATTACTTTAGTTTTATTCAGCGTTAACTTAATGTATATTTTTCCAATTAGTTTATTTTTATAGGTATGATACATTAAGTTTGAGATTAAGCAAATCATTATAACCATTGGTTGTAGTCCTTACGAATTCCTAAAAACCGGATGGTTTCTATCCGGTTAGGCTTAACCACAACCTCATTTTGCTGGGAGGTGGTTTCGCTGAGCTTATTCAAAAATTTTTGTTAGCATCTCTTAGGCTCACTGGAAACTAAAATTAAGCACGACTTAGCTAATTTAAAATTTAAATTAGCTTGCTTAATTTTAGTTGGAAGTGAGTCTTAGAGATGCTGCAAGAATTTTTCCTAGCTCAGCGAAACTTCCTCCCAGCAAAATCACTCCCCACTTTCGAAACTAAATTTATCAGTTCCTTCTCCTAAAGGATAACTGCCATCAAAGCAAGCTGTACAAAATCCATAACCATTCGCATCAACTGACTCCAGCATTCCTTCTTTACTTAAATAAGTTAATGAATCCGCCCCAATATGCTCTCTAATTTCTGCTAAGTCCTTTTGAGCCGCAATCAACTCCTGCCGGCGAGCCGTATCCATTCCGTAATAACAAGAATAGGCTACCGGCGGCGAAGAAATAGCCATATGCACTTCTTCTACTCCTGCTTCCCGCATCATCCGAATAATCTGCTTACTAGTAGTGCCCCTCACTATCGAATCATCAATTAATACAATCCGTTGACCGCTTACAATATCCTCAATTGGATTTAGTTTTACTCTAACTTTCAAATCTCTTATTTCCTGCGTTGGTTGAATAAAAGTTCTTCCCACATATTTGTTCCGTAAAATTCCCTGTTTATAAGGAATATCTGCCTCCTGGGCATAGCCTAAAGCAGAAGAAATCCCCGAACTGGGCACCGGCACTACTATATCTGCTTCTATATCAGACTCCCGGGCCAACTGCCGGCCAAACTCTTTGCGGGCCAACTGTACATTTTGACCGCCGATAACGCTATCCGGCCGCGCAAAATAAATAAATTCAAAAATACAGAAATCATAATCGCGGTGCTCACTATAATACTTACTTTCAATTCCCTCATCATTGATAACTACAATCTCACCTGGTTCAATCTCCCTAATATATTCAGCACCTAAAATATCAAAGGAACAAGTTTCCGAAGCTACAATATAATTATCTCCCAACTTACCTAAAGCTAACGGACGAAAACCGTGGGGATCTCGAGCTGCAATTAAGCTGTCTTCCACCATGGCTACCAGACTGAATGCCCCACTTACTTTTTGTAAGCTGTGGGTTAAAGCCTCTACTATATCATCTTTAAAAGAGCGGGCTACCAAATGAGAAATTACTTCTGTATCCAAAGTAGAGTGAAAAATAGACCCCCGCTGTTCAAGATTATTTCTTAATTCCGCACTATTAACTAAATTCCCATTGTGAGCTAAGGCCAAATCTCCTTTGATAGAATTCGTAACTAACGGCTGAGCATTGACTAATTGACTGGAACCCGTTGTCGAATACCGAACGTGGCCAACCGCCATCTGTCCGTTTAATTCCTCTAAATCTTCCTCAGAAAACACACTAGTTACTAGCCCCATACCCCGTTTAAGATCAAATTCTCCCTGATTATTAATACAGATACCGGCACTTTCCTGGCCGCGGTGCTGAAGAGCATATAAACCTAAATAAGCTAAATTAGCTATATCATAATTTTGTTCTCGAGAATAAATTCCGAATACTCCACACTCTTCACCTAATTCTTTACCTACTAATTCCTTTCCTTCTTGTTCAGTAAATTGAGAACAATCATCTACCATTATGCAGTCAACTCCTTAACCAGGCGATTAATTATTTGATTAACCTGTAATTTCTTATCTGTCATTGTTTTCGAAAACTAATCATCTCTCCTGCTAATTATCAAGGTCAGTATCAGTTACTTATTAAGTCTAGCTAATATTTCCTGGTAAGCAGCCTCAACCTCACCTAAATCGCGGCGAAATCTATCCTTATCCAGCTTTTCTTGAGTTTCACTATCCCAAAAGCGACACGTATCCGGAGAAATTTCATCAGCTAAATAAATTTTTCCCGCTTCATCAGTTCCAAACTCAAGCTTGAAATCTACTAAATCAATCTTTCGTTCCGCTAAAAAGTCAACCAAAATTTGATTGATTTTAAAGCCTAATTCGCTGATTTCCTGCAGTTGATCCGGCGTTGCCAAATCTTCCGCCCAGATATGATAGCGGTTGATCATAGGATCTCCCAGTTCATCACTCTTATAATAAAACTCAAGAATCGGCTGGTCTAATTCAGTCCCTTCTTCTAAGCCTAACCGTTCAGCCAAGCTGCCGGCCGCTATATTTCTAATAACCACTTCTACCAGAATAATATCTACTTTCTTTACCAACAGATCAGTTTCATTCAGCCGTTCAATCAAATGCGTGGGAATTCCGTTTTCCTCCAACAAGGCAAAGAAAATAGTTGAGATTTCAGCATTCATTTTAGATTTGTCTGTAATTTGGCCCTTCTTTTCCCCGTCAAAAGCAGTTGCATCGTCTTTATACTCCACTATTAACTTATCCTCATCTTCAGTCTGATATAACTTTTTCGCCTTACCTTCATAAATTTCTGCTAACTTCTCCACAGTTATTACCCCCATTTAAAATATAAAATAAAAAATGGAAAATAGTCGATAAGCCTTGAATTCAACAAGTGTAAACAGTGATTAAACCTGTCTAGAATCAGTAAACAACATTTTATTTGTATCTAATTTATTTTAAACTTAGTTATACACTGTATAGAAGAGGTAGGGATTAACATAAAACGATGTAGAGATTAAAACGTAGTAGGGACTTGATATATCAAGTCCCCACATTTTGTTTTTACATTTTTCTCTGCTACATTTATTTTTCTTCCAATTCATTGAAAAATAAATTTACAACTCTAGTCTTGTTTTCCATTCCTCCACAACTTGTTCCGTCTTTTCCGCAGCAATTCCCGTATACTGCTCAGGATTAACCAGTAATTTTTTCTGCCGGTCGGTAAACTGCTCCCAATAAGACGCCAGCTCTTCTTTCTCCTGCACTAATTCCCGCAAAGTTTTATCCGTTTCTTCTGCCTCTAAAGTTAACTTTCTAACTGCTTCATGAGCATCGGGATGGCCGTAAGACGCAAGTAGAATATAGAGCGGCTCAGCCACTACTAACTCCTTATTCTGATCAAAATTCTGCTGCATATTCTGACTGTCAACACCTAACTTATTTCCTACTCTAATTAAGCGGTTAGCAGACGCCAAAAGCCCCACTACTACTTCCGGAATAAACCGACTGGAAGCAGAGTTAGTTAGGTCACGCTGATGTTCAGACAGCTGATCTTGATACAGCGTCATCATCCGGGGCATAAACTGTTTCCACATACTCTTTACATTCTCATAGTTAATTGGATTCCTCTTATGCGGCATCGTTGAAGAACCTACCTGATCGGCAGCAAAATGTTCGCCTACCTCCCCTAACTCTGACCGCTGTAAATGGCGCATATCATCGCTAAAATTGGCCAGTACCCCAAAACAGGAAACTAGCGAGTGGACAAAATCCGTCATCGGTTCCGGCTCTACAATCTGAGTCGAATGACTCCCAGCCTCTAAGCCAAGTTCAGTCAATACCTCTGCTTCAAATTCTTCCGGTTGGGAAAAGAAAAGATGACTGGCATTATAAGCTCCCACTGCTCCGGAAATTTTTCCTTTTAACTGCTTACTAGCTTCTTCAATAGCCAGAATTCGATTACCTAATCTACTTACATATTCACTGACAGTAAACCCAAAAGTAATCGGAACAGCATGTTGGCCGTGCGTCCGGCCGATCTGGATCGTATCTTTCTCTCGAAGAGCAATTTCCATTAATAATTCTTCTAACTGCTTTAAGGTAGGTAAGATTAATTCCTGGGCTGTTTCTTTATAGCGTAAAGAATTGGCAGTATCTACAATATCAAAGGAAGTAGTGGTAAAATGAATATATGGTTTAGCTTCCTGGCTGACTTTCCTCTGCAGACAGTTAACCAGCGCGCGAATATTATGCTTAGTCTTCTTTTCTTCAGCATAAACTTCTTCTACCGTTAGCTCTTTAGCTGCCGACTTTACTTCTTCAGCTACTTCTGAAGAACAGATTCCTCGCTCAGCCAGAGCTTTTACTAAAGCTACTTCTACCTGAGCCTGATAGTAAACTTTAGCTTGCTCCGATAAATAAGTTTTATACTCTGTAAACTCCTCTTCTCGCAGTGAATATCGGTGGTCTAAAGGGCTAATGTTTTCAAATACATTTCTTTCCATTTTCTGCCTCCTTTAGAGCTATCAACTATGCGCTACAACCTTGTTTTTTTGCATTAGCTTAATTAATTTTCCACAGCTTTAAACTCTATTATACGTTAGTAAACAAGGAGTAAACAATAGTTTAACTGCTTTCTTAAACTCAAAATCAAATCTACACTCTAGTTTCAATCTAGCTTTAACTACATCTCCTTAAGAAAAACAAAAACCTAAACAAAACCTCCACAGGAAGGCTCATTTAGGTTCAGTTGGCCCTGAGTGCCTTCCTCCGTAGAGTAGACAGTTTTCGGCTGCCTGTAGAAACGTGTAGCCTTATTCTACACTTATACGAAGCAAGATATTCACCTTAGTCCGAATTTTCAATCTTATAATATCAGTTAACCCGGTTATTATCAAGTTAAAACGAATATTATTTTATTTTAAACATTAAAAATTCGTTTTAATTATTTTGGTTTAAGTATTCCTCATGTCCTAAACTCTCTACTTCTTCCGCAGTTTCTTTGACTTCCGCTGCCATTTGTTCTCTATATTCAGCTACCTTATTGCGAATCTCTTTATCAGCCATTCCCAACATCTGGATAGCTAATAAACCCGCATTCTTGGCTCCGTTAATGCTTACAGTAGCCACCGGAACTCCTCCCGGCATCTGCACAATAGAATAAAGAGAATCAACTCCGCTTAGAGTAGAAGTCTTGACCGGAACTCCAATAACAGGAAGAGTCGTGCTCGCAGCTGTCATCCCCGGCAAATGGGCTGCTCCCCCTGCTCCGGCAATGATTACTTCTATCCCCTTCTCTTCCGCTTGCTGAGCATACTTATCCACCCGTTCTGGAGTTCGATGAGCCGAAACTACTGTCAATTCATAAGCAATATCAAACTCCTCTAATACTTCTGCTGCCTCTTCCATCACCGGCAAATCTGAATCACTGCCCATAATAATTCCTACTTTAGGTGCCATTAGTTAACCGCTCCTTTCGCCAGTAATTTTAATTGAGTTTCTAGCTTCTAATGATTTCTGTTCCGCAGTTGCTAACTCATCAGCCGTGGCTGTTAAATGTCCCATCTTTCTTTTCGGCCGCGATACCTGTTTACCGTAAATATGAACTTTAACCTGCGGCTGCTGTAATGCTTTCTGTAGCCCGCTTATCTGCGCTGTACCTGTTACTTCCTCTTGCCCTAAAATATTCCTCATTACCGCCGGCCTGACTAACTGAGTACTGCCTAACGGTAAGCCGGCAATTGCCCGCATATGGTTGGCAAACTGAGAAGTAACACAGCCTTCTATAGAATAGTGGCCCGAATTATGCGGTCTAGGCGCTATCTCATTAATCAATACTTCTCCACTGTTGGTAACAAACATTTCTATACAGAAGATGCCTACTCCGGAGAACACCTCCATGATTTCTTTTCCCAATTTCAGTGCTTTTTCTTCCCCTGCTGACGAGATATCCGCCGGTACTTTAGTAGTCAACAAAATACTTTCCTGGTGTTTGTTTTCTCCAATCGGATAAGTAACTATTTCACCTTCAATCCCGCGGCAGACAATCACAGATATCTCTTTAGCAAAGGGAACGTACTCCTCAGCCATTAATAAATTATCTTCAGCTCCTAGGGCTTGATAGCTAGATTCCAGTTCAGATTCCGACTCTACTAACGCATTCCCTTTTCCATCATAGCCTCCCTTACAGCTCTTTAACATAAAGGGATAGCCAAACTGATCAGCTGCCTGGTCGAGTTCCTGTCGGTCAGTTACCCGCACAAATTCGGGCACCGGCAGTCCTTCCTGCTTTAGCAGCTGTTTTTGATGGTACTTATTCTGAATAATTTCCAAACTTCGCGGCGCCGGATAAATATCATGTCCTTCTGACTTTAATTCTTTTAAAGTTACCACATCAATATGCTCAAATTCATAAGTCACTACGTCCGACTGCCGGGCCAACTTCCGCAGTGCTGCTGCTTCCTTAAAGTCAGCCACAATATGTTCATCAGCAATACTATGCGCTGGACAGTGGGGGGTAGGATCTAAAATAGTAACGTGAAAATCCATCTTTTTAGCCTCTAAAATCATCATCTTCCCCAGTTGGCCCCCACCAATAATTCCTATCTTCTGCTCTGTAGGGTCCCTCATGCTTTACCCCCTCTTAAAAAATTATTTAGTCCACAGGTTGGCCAGTCTCATCAAACAGCGGTAGTTCTTCTAAATAAATAATATCTTCTCTACCTCTTGCTTCTCCTTCCGCTAAAATAGCTGCTTTAGCTACTACTTCGCCGCCGGCTTTAGCTACTAATTGTTCGATAGCTTTGATAGAAGACCCAGTACTGATTACATCATCAATAATAGCTACCTTGCTACCCTTTATTGTTTCCGCATCCTTCCCATTTAAACATAAAATCTGTTCTTCGTCCGTAGTTATAGAATTTACTTCTACTGATACCGGCTTTTCCATATAAGCTTTAACACTTTTGCGCGCCACTAAATAATTCATCTTAAACTCCCGCGATATTTCATAAATTAGGGGAATCCCTTTAGCTTCCGCCGAAATCAAAAGATCAAACTCCGGCAGCCGAGCCGCTAATTCAGGGGCTACCTGCGAAACTAATTCAGTATCTCCCAGAATAACAAAACTAGCAATTGATAAATTTTCTTCTACCTGCACTATCGGCAGTTCGCGCGTTAAACCGCATACTTCTAACGTATAGTTTTCCATTTCCTTTCCCCCTTATAAACCAAAATTAGCTGCTAAAAATTTAACTGCTAAACCAGACACCATGCCTATAAACGGATCTGTTACCGCGGTCACTGTCATAGTTACGCCCCCTACCAGCGGATCCTGCATTGCTGTTTCCGCATTTTGAGGTACAGTAACTAACATTCCTAATACCAATAAAAACCCAGAAATAGATTCTGCCGGGACATAGCGGCCGATTTTAGGCAGTAATCCAGCTAATAGAATTGCCGCCATAATCCCCATCATGATTACTCCTGAAAACACTGGATGGGGAGCAGCTCCCGTCGCAGAAATTATCGACTCTACTGGCGCTCCGCCGAATAAAGCCGAACCCATATCTGCTAAACTACTAACTACTGCTAAATGATCTATATTTACCGAACTACCGGCTATCGAGCCGGTAATCTTTCCAAAGGCAATGTTGGCCCCGATATTTAAACAGACCATTGCTAGGGCCCCTCTAATAACCATAGGATTTAAAGTTAATTTTCTTAACTTGAAACTTTCATCAGTATCAAATTCTACCGGTTCTTCTTTTTCAATTCCCATCCCTACAATACTGCCTACTATAACAGAACTGACAATCGTATACACTAAATCTTGTGTCAAAACATATGTAAATAAAGCAACGGCAATAGAACTAAAGCCCACCGGCCGATCCTGTTTAGACATATCTACCGCTACCCAGGTCAGCATAATTCCTACCCCGGCCATCATCCCCTTGGTAATCACGGGACCAATAAAATTAATAATCGTCTGCAGGAATCCAAAAGCACCAATTAAAGCCATAATTGCTCCGCCCACAAAAATCATTGAAATTCGGTCTCGAAAATCATCACCTAACGTTCCTGCTAACGTAATAGTTTCAGCTTGAAAAGAAATTGGTGCCACTAAACCAAAAGCTCCACAACCAATAGCCCCAATAATAAACGCTAAAGCAGTAGGTACCGCTGAAAATCCAAATGATAAAGCTAAAAACCCTTGGGGCAAACCATTAATTACAACTCCTAATGCTGCTAAAATATCCTGGATCATTGTCTAATTCCTCCCTAGTTAATTGAAATAATTTATTTATTCCCCAAAAATATTAATTTAGCATATAATTTTAAGATTTTGATTTATTTTTTGACTGTAAACTATTCTGTGTTCAACGCTTTACTTCCAATATCAGTCCGATAATGAGCTTCCGCAAAATCAATCTTCTCTACTCCTTGATAAGCCTGATCAATAGTTGCTTGATAATCATCACCAAAAGCAGTTACCCCCAGGACTCTACCCCCAGCAGTAACTAACTTCCTATCTTGCTGGGCTGTTCCCGCCTGGAATACTATTCTATCCTCAGTTTCTGCTTCTTTAATTCCCGTTATTTCACGGCCAGTTTCATACTCAATCGGGTAACCACCCGAGGCCATAATTACGCAGACAGCAATTTTAGTCGACCAATCTAAATCTATTTCCGCCAATCTCTCTTCTTCAATTGCAGCTGCTACTTCCACTAAATCAGTCTTTAATAAAGGCAGTACTACCTGAGCCTCCGGATCACCAAACCGAACATTGTACTCTAATACTCTAGGAGCTCCGCTGTCAGAAATCATTAGTCCGCAGTAGATTAGACCCTTATAATCAATTCCTTCCGCCTGCAGTGCTTCTAAAGTAGGCTGTAATACTTCTGACTCTACTCGGTTCATTACCTCATCTGTCACTACGGGCGCAGGAGCATAGGCTCCCATACCACCGGTATTAGGTCCTTCCCCGCCCTCATAAGCAGGCTTATGGTCCTGGGAAGAAATAAGGGGCATAATCGTTTCTCCATCAGTAAAGGCTAAAACGGTGGCTTCTTCCCCCGTCAAAAACTCTTCTACAACTATTCTAGTTCCTGCCTGCCCAAACTTTTTATCCTTCATAATCGTTTCTACTGCTTCCACTGCTTCCTCTTCCGTCTCAGCTACAAAAACCCCTTTTCCTGCTGCCAATCCCTCCGCTTTAACTACAATAGGTGCTCCTATTTCTTTAATATAGGCAGTAGCCGGGGCTGGTTCGTTAAATGTTTCATAAGCTGCCGTAGGAATCTCATGCTTCTCCATTAAATTCTTAGAAAACACTTTACTTCCTTCTAACCGAGCAGCTTCTTTATTAGGGCCAAAAATACTCAATCCTTCCCCTTCAAACCTATCTACAATCCCAGCCACTAAAGGAGCCTCCGGACCTACAAAAGTCCAATCAATTTCTTCTTCCTGAGCAAACTGAAGCAACTGCTCAATTTCATCAGCCGCAATATCTACATTAGTAGCTGATTCAGCAGTTCCCGGATTGCCAGGGGCAGCAAATATCTCCTCTACTTGGGGACTTCGCTTTAACTTCCAAACCAAGGTATGTTCTCTTCCGCCGCTGCCAATAACTAATACTTTCATTTTATCCCTCCCTTTGTTGATATGGTTTCTATGAATTTCACAGCTAGGCTCTGCCTAGATGGGATAGTTTACAGTTTACAGTTGGAAACCAAAAAATAACTTTCAAATATATATTCTATACCTGAAAATTGATAATTATACGGTAACGCAAGTAGAGTTTAATCTCTAACTGTTAACTGTATAGCCAGGGTAAAAACCAACCCTGACTATAAAAACCACAACAACCAGACCCATGAACAAAATCGCCTAACGGCGACAAAAAAACAATTCCTTTTGATTAATTTACTGCTTTTTATGATTTACTTAAACTCAAACTTAATCTCAAACTGAAAAAGCCCAGACAGGCAGGTTCTACCTGACTAAGAGTAGAACCTCCCCGCCTGGGCTTTTATCCCTTCGGTGTTTAGATAGTACCGCTCGGACCAGAAAAACAATTAAAAATTTACAGTTGATAGTTTACAGTTGATAATTAAAGTCAAAACCATATAAATTATAATAGTTATTTCTACCTTTACTTTTTTAACTGTCAACTGTCAACTGTAAATTGTTAACTGTATATCCAGGGTAAAAACCGACCCTGGCTATGAAAAACACAGAAAACGCATCAACTACTAAATTACTCTCCGGAACCCTAGGTACCCTTCCCTCATAGTCAGGCAGTTTACGGCCGCCTGGTAGAAACTTGTGAGCCGTATTCTCACATTTATATGAGGTTATTCATCTAATTGTATTGCACATGACTATAATAACAGATGAACATAACTTAGTCAATAACTTACTGAACATTATCGTAGATTTAGTAAATAAAATTCACCTTATAAACATAATAATCAGAACCTAAAACTGAAAAAAATAAATCCTCATTGCCTCTATCCCCCCTAAAAAATTAGAAAATTACCAGCCAAAAATAGAAAAAGAAAGTTCAACTTTTTCGCTAATTGCTTAATTAGTTTCTGTTTCTAATGAATCTAATTTATCTAAAATTAACTGCCCCTTTATTTCTATTACCTGCTGATTACTGTTTTGTACTGCCCGTTTTAAATCACTTACAGCTGTTCTTAACTCATTAATTATTTGTTTACCCCCCTTCTTTTCCTGTAAGCTAACCATAGTAGCTTCCAAATCATCTAAATTAACCAACATCTCTTCCTCTTCTGCTTTCAGCCAAGCAAGATAAATTATACTCCTAACATAACCTTTGCTCTTTTTAATTTGGCTTTTGGTGGTATCATAAATATCATGTATCTTGGCTAGCTGTAGATTAAATTGATTGATATTTAATAAAGATAATAATAATTTCTTTTGGTAAGCAGCTTCAGTTAATTGATTCAATTTTTGCTCCACTAATTGTAAGTTCTGTTCAGTAAGGGAACTCTTACTCTCATATTTATTCCAATTATGATGTAGTTTTTCTATCTTATCCTCTACATCCTGCCAAATTTTTTGACTAGGATCCGCAGTTTTTCCTTTATCTTGTTCTTCTTTACCCTGTTCTCCCTTATTTTTCTTCTCAGTATTGTTTTTAGTTTGATCTTTCAATTTTAAAGCATAAATAGTTTCTAGATCATTGATCAACCGCTCTCCAGTTAACTCAGCATCTAATAAGGCAGTAGGAATTTTATTATTTTCCTTTGTCTGCTCAGAATCCTGCGTACAACCAAAAATAATAATTCCCATTACTAAAATCAAACTGAAAAGTATAATTTTCCGCTTCACTATGCCCCTCCTTGTTTCTCGATAGAATTCTCATCATAAATATTAACTCCACTTTGTTCGCCTAAAGCTAGTAGCCAGGTTGACATCTACCTGCCACAAGCTAGCAGCCCCCTCGAGATTTCTTTCTTAGTATTGGATACTCATTACAAACCTATTCAAAAAAATAAAAAACCGCCTAAGAACGGTTTAAAAAAACACAATAATTATTCCATTGGCAGTTCTAATATCATAGTTTCACTGCGATAAGGAGAATAACTTATAATTAAATTATTTTTTAGGTAACAAACAAATAAATTTCATTTCATTTCCAATATATTTTGTTTCAAATTTACCGCCTGCTTTATCTACTAAAAACTTAACAATTTCTAAATTATTTATTCTTTTTTTGTTAGTTATCTTATTATCTACTTCTTTTTTATTAGTATTACTAATACTCACTGAAATTATATACTGTTCATTTTTTTTATTTCCTTTAATACTAATTTTTCTATTATCATTCAGTTCTTGAGCTATTTCAATTGCATTTTCAACTAAATTAAAAGCTATCCTAACTAAACGACCCAAAGAACACTTTATACTCTTAAGCCCTTTATTTAATTGGCAATCAAAATCTATATTTGCTTCTTCTGCTTCTATTCTCAATGGCTCTAAGTTAGACTCAATAATTCTCTTTTTATCCCCAGAAGTTACCTCGTTTTTAAACTCCTGATCTAAAAATTCTATATATTCTTTTACCTTTTCCTCATCTTTTATTTCAATTAAGCCCCAAATCGTCTGCAAACAATCAAAAAATTTATGTTTTTCACTTTTTAATCTGGTAATGAATTTTTCTTTTTCCTCCAATCTTGACTGTATATATCTTTCTTTAGCAACATTATGCGACTTCCAGATAGCACTAATAAATACAATTACCGTTCCTAACTTAGCAATAAACGGTGAAATATAAATAACATTAAATAATTTACTACCTTCTAGAGTAATAAAACCTAATAAAACAATTTGTCCTACTAATAAACTACCAATATATTTAAATTGCTTATTGGAAAATTTGATTTTTATCCCCCCTAACTATTACAATGGAATAATCAAGATTATTAATGTTTCATCTAAAATTATATTAACTTTTTTGGCATAATTTATTATTGTTTACTTCATTTTTCATTTCCATTAGACACTCCTTACAAATGCCTTTTCCCATATATACTTTTTCTACTTCTACTTTATCACAAAAAACACATCCTCGTTGATATTTCTTTAAAATTATACTTTCTTCTTCCGGCTCAAAAAATACCTCTACTGATTCTCCAGATTTTATTTCTCCCTGCTTTCTCAGTTCTTTCGGTAATGCAAATCGTCCTAACTTATCTGGTTTGCGGATAATACCAGTAAATTTCAATTTATATCCCCCCTGAAGGATAATTGTATATTTTTATATTACATCACTTTGTTTGAGATAAATTATTGGTTTGTACTACATCATCCTTTACTTTCGCTTTCATTTCCATTAGACACTCTTTACAAATACCTTTTCCTTTATATAGCTTTTCTACTTCTACCGTATCACAAAAAAAGCATCCTCGTTGATATTTCTTTAAAATTATACTTTCTTCTTCCGGCTCAAAAAATACCTCTACTGATTCTCCAGGCTTAATCTCCCACTGTTCTCTAATTTCTTTTGGTACCACAATTCTGCCTAAATCATCTACTTGTCTAATAATACTAGTTAATTCCAAAATACCCCCCCTAATCAAATTAAATACATTTAAGTATATTTTTTTACTAACCTGGTTTTAGATTATCAAACCAGAAAAAGAAATTCAATAATTATTTGTAAAAAAATAGAGGAAATTAGTCGATTTATTCCATTTAATTAAAATAAATAGGTTTAAATTAAAATTTATGTTAAATTTGTTTTAAAAATATTTTTCATCCAAAAAAATTAATTAATGGACTTTAAAATAATTACTTAACTAAATTCATAAATGTGTTAAATAAACATTATTTAGTATATTTTTAATATTAAATTTATTAGCAAAAAATAATAAAATGCCGACCAATAATTGGCCGGCATCTTGCTTATTTATTCCATTGGTAGTTTTAATATCATAGTTTCACTGCGATTAGGTCCGACTGATAAAATTGATAGTTCAGCTCCCGTTAACTCACAGATTCTATCCAAATAATGCTGAGCACTTTCCGGTAAATTTTGATAGTTCTTAATTTTAGAAGTATCCTCCTGCCATCCCGGCCAGGTTTCATAAATCGGTTCACAATCTTTTAATATCCGCTCATTAGTAGGAAACTCAGTTAGAACTTCACCCTGATATTTATAACCGCGGCAAATTTTAATTTCTTCTAATTCATCTAGGACATCCAACTTTGTAATTGCTAAGCTAGTTAGTCCATTAACCCGCACTGCATACCTCACAATCGGCGCATCAAACCAACCGCACCGGCGCGGGCGGCCAGTAGTTGTACCAAATTCAGCACCTTTTTCCCGTAACTGATCCCCCATATCTCCTTCTAGCTCCGTCGGAAACGGTCCCCCTCCAACGCGAGTAGTATAAGCTTTTACAATTCCTACTACCTGTTCAATCTTAGTCGGGCCAACTCCTGCTCCCGCACAAACTCCTCCCGCTGTCGGGTTAGAAGATGTTACATAGGGATAAGTTCCGTGGTCTATATCTAATAAAGTTCCCTGCGCTCCTTCAAACAGAACATTTTTATCATCGGCAATTGCCTGATTAATCAACTGCGAAGTATCAGTAATAAACGGCTTGATTTTCTCTGCATATTCTAAATAATCAGCAATAATTTTTTCTGCTTCTACTGGCTCTAGACCATATATCTTTTCCAAAACTAAATTCTTCAATTCTACCGCTTCTTTTACTTGCTTAGCAAACTGGTCTTTATCTAACAAATCTTCCATTCTAATCCCCAGTCGCCCGATTTTATCTCTATAGACAGGACCAATTCCTTTGCCGGTAGTCCCTATTTTATCGCTGCCTTTTCTAGCTTCTTCAGCATTATCCAATAGTTTATGATAAGGCATAATTAAATGCGCCTTAGAACTAATATGAAAATCAGTTACTTCTATCCCTTTCTCCTTTAAATATTCCAATTCTTCTAGTAAAATTTCCGGGTCAACCACTACTCCATTCCCGATTACACATTTAGTATCCGGATATAAAATTCCAGAAGGTATTAAATGTAATTTATATTCTTTATCTTCAACTACTACTGTATGACCGGCATTATTCCCACCTTGATACCTAACTACTACATCAGCCTGTTCACTGACCAAATCAGTAATTTTTCCTTTCCCTTCATCTCCCCACTGCGTCCCTACTATCACTGCTGTTGACATCTAATAAAGCCCCCTTAAGCAAATTAACAGTTTGTTTTTTCATTTTCCATTCTCCATTGTTAGTTTATTCAATCCCTACTCGCTGGAAAATAGTATCTATCTCCTGTAAATGGTAGTCATAATCAAAAATTTCTTCAATCTGCTGTGAATCTAAATGCTGTCTAATTTCTTCATCAGCCAGCAATAAATCTTTAAATTTAGTCTTTTCTTCCCAAGCCTGCATTGCATTCCGCTGTACTAATTCATAGGCTTCTTCCCGCAGTAAACCCTGGTCAACTAATTTTAACATAACTTTTTGCGAAAAAATAAGCCCCTGCGTTGTTTCTAAATTACTTTCCATATTATCACTATGTATTTTTAAATTATTAATTACTGCTTTAAATTTAGTTAACATATAATCAATCAGAATACTGCTATCCGGTAAAGTTATCCGCTCTGGAGAAGAATGAGTCAGATCCCGCTCATGCCATAAACTCACATTATCAAATCCAGTATTAGCATTCGACTTAACTACCCGGGCCAACCCTGATATCCGTTCGCAAACAATTGGATTTTTCTTGTGCGGCATAGCTGAAGAACCTTTTTGCCCACTGCGAAAGGATTCTTCGACTTCCAAAATATCAGTCCGCTGCAAATTACGAATTTCCGTAGCAAATTTATCGAGAGAAGCAGCTAGCAAAGCTAAAGTAGATAAGTATTCCGCATGCCTATCCCGCTGGAGAATTTGATTAGAGATAGCTGCCGGCTGTAATTCTAACTTTCTACAGGCCGCTTCTTCAACTTTAGGATCTATATTAGCAAAAGTTCCTACTGCCCCCGAAATCTTACCCACACTAATTCGAGCCAGCACCTCTTCCATTCTAATAATCTGTCGGTCCAGCTCTGAATACCAGTTAGCCAACTTCAATCCCCAGGTCACAGGTTCTGCATGGACTCCATGGGTGCGGCCGATCATAATCTGCCATTTATATTCTTTCGCCTGCTTCCCGATAGCTTCTTTTAATTCTTCTAAATCGGCTAATATTAATTCAGCTGCTTCTTTTAACTGTAAAGCCCGCGCTGTATCTTTAATATCAGAAGAAGTTAAACCCTGGTGAATATATTTAGATTCTTCACTTAAATTTTCTTTTACGGCCTGCAAAAAGGCCAGAATATCATGCCGCGTTTCCTGTTCTATTTCTTTAATTCTATCCACGGTAAAAGAGGCATTCTCTTTAATTTTAGCAACTGCTGCCTCAGGTATTTCTCCCATTTCCTGTACAGCTTCACAGACAGCAATTTCAATCTCTAACCACTTATTAAATTTACTTTTTTCACTCCAAACTTGTTTCATTTCCGGTAAGCTATACCGCTCAATCATATGAAAGCCCCCTAAAATTTTATTTATTCACAACATTAATATAATAGCAAAGGGATAGTGGGTTGTCAATAATATGTCGAAAATTTAATAGTTAAATAAAAAAAATATTCGGGATAAGCCCGAATAAAAAATCCCCCCTTTCAGGGGGGGATATTATTTATCTTTTTTTAATGTTTTTGGTTCTTCAGGCTGATAACCAATTAGCCAAGTAGCAGCTGATGAAGTGTTTTCTGCTATTCCTTTCAACAAATTAGCTACTAATGTTTTCATTATTAATCACCTCCTTATATATTCCCGCCTAAACAATCTATAGGCGATAGGAGTAATAGTAAATAATTCCCAGATAGCCCCTAATAACATAGCCAAAGCTATCAATTTATTAACCTCAAAACTAAGTAACATTAAAGCCACAGTAGTAATTATAAAAAATATAATAAATGAATATACTCTTAATTTCCGCTGCTTATCTTTCGACTTAATAGGTTTCTCTTTAACTCCTGCTGGAGCATAACGATAAATTAAACTACCTCCTCCAATAAAAACCAGCCAAACCAATAATATAGTTCCCCTATTAGAAAGCAGACTTCCCAGCTGCTGGGTAATTAATCCTAATCCAGTAAACACAATTCCTCCCGTTGTAACACACTGTTTATAGGTACTAGAATGTACTCCCCCTGCAAACAAACGAATTACTCCACTAACTAAAGTAGCAGTCATAGCTAGCTTAAATATACCTAACAAACCAGATACTACCCCAATAACTACAAAACCAATTATTGTAGATAGTAAGGCAGATAATCCATACTGAAGTACTGCTTTTTCCTCCTGTTTTTTGTCTGAATAAAATCCATCTACTAATTTTCTACTTGCTGATTCGACTAAATTCTCGTTTCTCCCCATAAATATATCACTTTCCCATGTTTTTACTATTTTATTTAGTTATATTTTACTAAAAATTTATTATCTTGTCAAATAATTTGATAAATTATTTTTTATGTATATTTAATTATAATATCTAATTCTTAGGCAAATAACAGATAAATTGGTTTCCATAACCCAGTTTATTTTTTAGCTCTAGTCTACCTCCATTCTTTTCCACTAATGACTTAATAATATATAAACCAAAGCCCCGGTCTTCTCCCTTAGTAGATATCCCCGGCTCAAATATTTTCTCTCGTTGTTCTCGACTAATTACCGGTCCTCGATTATAAATAGAAATAATATAAATTTCTTGCTTATTATTGCCTTTTACTTCTATTATCTGTTCTCCTTCATAATCCTGAGTAGCTTCAATAGCATTCTCCACCAGATTAGAAATTATTCGAAATAGTTTATTTAAAGAACAAGTAACCTCTTTAACCCCCGTTTCCATCTGATAGTTAAACTTTATTCCTTTTTCTTCTGCTTCCTGCTTCATCGGCAGTAAAATAGAACTTAAGATTGTCTTCCCTGTTTCTTCTTTTACTTCTTTTATATTCTTTAAATCTCGATTTAAAGAATTAATATATTGACGTGCTTCGTCTATTTTGTCCAACTGCAGCATACCAGAGATAGTTTGTAAATGATTAGAAAAATCATGTTTTTGACTCCGTAATTCTTTAATTAACCGTTCTTTTTCTTCTATTTTAACTTGCTTTATTTTATCCTCAGCTTGTTCTTTAATCATCTTATATAAATCACGAATTAAAATTATAGATAATACCGACAACCCAATTACAATAAATAAAATTATATGCATATATTTTCCAAACGGAATAATTAATAAATCTATTTCTTTCCAACTAGTAGTTAGCAGCAATAACACCGACTGGACAAGTAAAATAACAATTATATATTGCAGCCTAAATTTATCGTCATTATTCACTCTCTTCACCACCTAGGTCAATCAACTTCCATTCCTTCTGATAAATTCCTAGAGCAATAATAATAATAGGTAGCTTCCCAAGATAAGAAAACAAGTAAGAAATTAATCCATTAGCCATTATTTCCATCTTTATTTGCAGCAGATTAATTCCTATAGAAATTATAATTGTCTCCCCTAATCCTAAAATAAGAACCCCTATTAAGGAAGTAATAAAAGCTATTTTAAATTCAATATTTATTATCAATTTCATTACTACTGCTAAACTCAAAATCATTATTAAAGTATGAAGTCCATATAAAAAAAATATATTGCGTAAAAATCCTAAAATAAAAGTACAGATTACTGCAACCTTTAAATTATTTACTATACTAATTTTATAGCCTATCATCCCTAAACCCACATAGGCTAATAATAAATATTCCGGGAAAATAATAAATACCAGTTGAAAAAAAGTTAAATCCAACATGTTAATTCCTACAATTATAATTTTACTCCCCTTACCTTATTTGTCTTCGATAATTTAGTTTTATTTTCCTTTATTAATTGAATAAAATACAAAAAAGAGTAGATGCCTAGGCATCTACTCCTCCTCGCGCT
>CAYFUT010000032.1:18614-27912 GCA_964346395.1 uncultured Halobacteroidaceae bacterium | reverse complement strand
TTATTTTATACTGCTAGATATCAAGGGATGAGACAGAAATAAAATATAAATTTTTTTATGGCTAACCAAGTCAATATCGATTATAACTACTAAATTGTATAATTTAACCTGCATAGTGTATATCTTTATCTACAATTGTGGGGATTTATCTACAAAGGGAAGATTAATTTATATCTTTTTCTCTTTCTAAATGCTAGTTTTTATAATTGATCAGGCAACAACTTTAAGTAATCATTATCTATTTTAACAATTAAAACTATTAACAATAAAGATAATAATCCCCCCACTAATGAAGTAGCTAATTGTGATGCCTGCATCATATTAGAGATTTCCTCAGGCAAATCTGATAAATATCTGACTCCTGAAGATAAAATGGTAAATCTAATAAAAGCGGCTATTCCTACAGCTAATAATTTATCTTTTTCTCCCAAATAATTATAAATTACTACTAAAACTATATTACCTCCAATAATAAATGGTAATAAAACCATTAAAGTAGCAGGTAACAATCCTAATTTGATTGCAATTAACGGCGTTAACCCCCCGATTAAAATCGCTCCTGCTGTACCAACTATTAACATAGAAGTAAATAAGAACATATTAAATAAAATAGAAGCAACATAAGAAAGGCCTAATGTTTGACTAAGCAAGGTTAAACTTAATATTACTATCATCTTAATCAGCCAACGACTATTATAATTCATTTTAATCTCTCCTCTAGTTAATTATTTTTTCATTATCTTATTTTAGTTAATTATATCAGGCTTTATAATTAACTTTAAATTTATTTTCCACTATATTACAATATATTAATTTCCAATTTTTAAGATTTATAATTTGCGGAGCACATAAAAAGCCTGACCGAAAGTTATTTCGACCAGGCTTGAAGTTCTAACTATTTAACTGCTGAAATTCTTTAGCCAGTAAAGGCACAATTTCATGTAAGTCCCCTACAATACCATAGTCACAGATATCAAATATTTCAGCTTCAGAATCTGTATTAATTGCTATAATATAATCAGAAGTTTTCATTCCCGCTCTATGTTGAATAGCCCCCGAAATTCCGCAGGCTATATATAATCTAGGCTGTACAGTCTTTCCGGTCTGTCCTACCTGATGTTCTTTATCAATCCAGCCTTCATCTACTACAGCTCGAGAAGCACCTACTTCCCCGGTTAGTACATCGGCTAATTCTTCAATACATTCAAATCCCTCTGGGCTGCCGACACCCCGTCCGCCAGCAACAATAATTTCTGCCTCTTCTAAATTTACACTTGCACTAGCTTCTTTTACTACCTCTTTTATCTGAGTTAAAATATCTGCATCATGCAGATGAGAACCAATCTTTACTACTTTATTTTTAACCTCTGATTTAATCTCATCTCCTAAATCTGCTTCTGTCTCTGTTATATCCCCTGTTCTATCATAATCAGGTTCTGCTTTTTCCATAACCCCCGGCCTTACTGTAGACATCTGTGGGCGGTGATTAGGACAAACTATTGTTGCCATTAGATTGCCGCCAAAAGCCGGTCTGGTTTGTAATAATATTTCTTTTTCTTTATCTATATCCAATTGAGTACAGTCAGCCGTCAAACCTGTCTGCAATCTAGTTGATAGTCTCGGCCCTAAATCTCTTCCGTTATTTGTCGCTCCTAACAGGACTATTTCTGGTTTGTATTCTGTAATTAATTCCGCAAATACGTGAGCATAAGGCTCCGTTCTATAATTCTTTAACTCTTGATCCTCAATTACATAAACATGATCAGCTCCATAAGCTATCAGCTCTTTTGCTTCTTCTTTCACATCTTCCCCCGCTAATACAGCCGCTACATCTTCATCTAATTTTTCAGCTAACTTTCGAGCCTCACTGACTAATTCTAAAGATACATCCAATAATTTATTGTCTTTCTGCTCAGCTAAAACCCAGACTCCATCATAAGCTGATAAATCTACTTTTTCTTGCTCCGGTGTATCCGTTTCTTCTAATTCTATGGCTTCTACTGGACAAGGCTCTACACATGCTCCACATAAAGTACATTTATCATGATCAACTACTGCTTTATTATCCTCCATAGTTAAGGCATCAAAGGGGCATTTATCTATACATATACCGCAGCCGGTGCATTCTTCTGTTAAAATATTTAACATTTATGTTTCCTCCTTCTATTATTTTGAATCAAACTAGTTCTGCGAAACATAAAAACTTCCGAGTTCTTCTTTTAATTTTTCTACTAACACTTGAGCTTTTTCTTGGGAAGTACCTTCTAAAATTTCACCTTTCTTTTCGTGCGTAGGAACAAATGTATCCCGTACCTGGGTTGGAGAACCGTCTAAACCTAATTTGCTTTTATCAACATCTTCTAAATCCTCTACACCCCAAACTTTAACTTCTTGTTTACGATGAGCATTAATGATTCCCTTAATTGAAGGATAGCGCGGTTCGTTAAGAGCTTCGAGTACTGTTACTAACATCGGCAGTTCCGTTTCTATGATACTATATCCATCTTCTGTCTTTCTTCTTACTTTTGCCTGGGTACCATCTAAATTTAGCTTAGTTGCATAAGTTATTTGTGGAATATCCAAATTTTCTGCTATCTGAGGCCCTACCTGAGCTGTATCTCCATCTATTGCTTCTCTCCCGCAGAAAATTAAATCATAATTATCTAGCTGTTCAATTCCTTTAGTTAATGTATAAGCCGTTGCCAACGTATCTGAACCAGCAAAAGCTCTATCACTTAATAAAATTGCTTCGTCAGCCCCCATTGCTAAAGCTTCTTTTAAAGCTACCTCAGCCTGCGGTGGACCCATACTAATTACTGTTACTGTGCCTCCATACTCTTCTTTTAACTTAACTGCTTCTTCAATTCCATTTTTATCTTCGGGATTAATAATACTTGGAATTCCTTCTCTAATTAAAGTTCCTTCTTCCGGATCTATCTCAACTTCATTCGTATCTGGCACCTGTTTAACACATACTACAATATCCATTTATTTTACCTCCTTTTACTTGTTGAATTTAGCTTAATAAAGCGCCGCCAATAACCATTTTCTGAACTTCAGTTGTTCCTTCATAAATTTCAGTTATCTTAGCATCTCTTAATAATCTTTCTACTGGATATTCTTTTATATATCCATAGCCACCATGAATTTGAATTGATTCTCGGGCTGCTTCTACTGCTATATCAGAAGCATAATATTTAGCCATCGCAGCTGCTTTAGAAAAGTCTTCTCCTTTATCTTTAGTTAATGCTGCTTTATAAACTAGGTTCCTAGCTGCTTGAATCTTAGTTTCCATTTCTGCTATCTTGAACTGAATTGTCTGGAATTTGCCGATCGGCCGGCCGAACTGTTCTCTTTCCTTTGCATACTGTACTGCTTCATCCAAAGCTCTCTGGGCTATTCCTAACGCCTGAGCTGCTATTCCTATCCGGCCGCCGTCTAATGTTTCCATAGCAATCTTAAACCCCATTCCTTCTTCTCCTAATAAATTCTCTTTAGGAAGTCTAACGTCATTAAAAATTAATTCTCTTGTATCGGACGCATTAATTCCCATTTTGTCTTCTTTTTTACCTACAGTAAAGCCTGGAGTATCCGCCTCTACTATAAAAGCACTAATTCCTCTAGTTCCTTTACTTTTATCAGTCATAGCCATAATGATAAAAATATCAGCTTCTCCGGCATTGGTGATAAATATTTTATTACCGTTAATTACATACTCATCGCCATCCCGCTTAGCTACTGTACTCTGACTGGCTGCATCAGTTCCCGCATTAGGTTCAGTTAAACCAAATGCTCCTAACTTATCTCCTTTAGCTAACGGCTTTAGGTACTTTTCTTTCTGTTCTTCAGTTCCATATTTATAAATAGGATGCGCTCCTAG
Source organism: uncultured Halobacteroidaceae bacterium (assembly GCA_964346395.1). Taxonomy (GTDB): domain Bacteria; phylum Bacillota; class Halanaerobiia; order Halobacteroidales; family Halobacteroidaceae; genus CAYFUT01. Next base: position 24,032 of record CAYFUT010000032.1, on the reverse strand, counting down.
TGAAGTATGAGCTGATAAAATAACTCCATGAGTGGCACAAGCCTTAGATAACTCTTCTACTGCCAAAATATAACTTAAAGTATCTGACCCAGCTCCTCCATACTCCTGCGGAAAAGGGATCCCTAACATATCAGCCTCGGCCATTTTTTCAACATTTTCTTTAGGAAATTCACAAGTCTCATCAATTTCAGCTGCAATCGGTTCTACTTCTTTAGCTGCAAAATTTTCAATTGTTTTTCTAATCATTTCTTGCTCATCAGTCAATTCAAAATCCATTTCAAATCCTCCTTTTTTTAAATAATCAATTTATTTATTCTTTTGGCGGCATCAAAACTGCCTGACCGGTAATAACTTCTTTATCTTTCTGATTAGTACACTTTGTTTCCATTATTACTCTGTTTTTGGCTTCCTTTTTTTCTTTAACCGTCACCGTAGCAGTAATTGTATCTTCAAACTGAACCGGCGCTTTAAACTGTAAATTCTGAGAAATATAAATTGCGCCCGGCCCTGGAAGTTTAGTCCCTAACACAGCTGAAATTAAACCTGCTCCCAGCATTCCATGGGCAATTCTTCCTTTAAACATCGTCTGTTGAGCAAACTCCTCATTAACATGAGCTGGATTAAAATCTCCAGTTACTCCCGCGTAATTAACTACCTCAGCCTCAGTAATAGTTTTAGTAAAACTAGCCTGCTGTCCCACCTCTAAATCTTTAATCGTATTTGTTGTTTCCACTTTTTTCTTCCCCCCTTAATTAGTTAGTTTAGTCTTCAACTTACCTGCAACATCTTCCGGTACTAAACCTTGTACACAGCCGCTAAATTGCGCTACTTCTTTAACCAAGCTAGAACTTAAATAATTATATTCCGATTTAGAAACCATCATAATAGTTTCTATCTCTGATTCCAGCTTTTTATTCATCAGCGCCATTTGAAACTCTTCTTCAAAATCAGATACAGCCCGCAGTCCTCTAATAATTAAATCTGCTTCTTCCTGCTGTAAAAAATCAATTAAGAGCTGGCGGCAGATTTTAACCTCTACATTTTCTAATTCTACATTGTTCCGCACCATTTCAGCCCGCTTTTGACTGCTAAACAGCGGCCTTTTATCAGGATTGACACAAATAGCAATTATCAAATGGTCAACAAATTTATTTGCCCGTTTAATTAAGTCAAGATGCCCGTTAGTAACCGGATCAAACGTTCCTGGATAAACTGCTTTATTCATTAATAACATCTCCCCTTAATAAACAATAACTTGTATTAGTTCTAATCCCCCTTTCCTTTAGTTTTGTTATTATTTTCACTTAGAATTTAATTGTTATCCTTTTCACTTAATATATGTTGCAAGTTTCATACCAAACCGGCTTAAACTATCCAAAAAAAATAACAACCCCTGAAAACCAAGGGTTGTTAAGCCTAATTTATTTCTTTACTAAATTAATTTAATAATCTAGTAATAATTCATAAATTAATAATCTATAGTTTTAAATATACATTTCTTGTGTTAGTGTAGATTAAATACTACATATTACTGATATATTTTCCGGTTTCGAAAAGAATAAAAGTATACCGAAAATTACAATTCAAGGGAAATTAAAGTTAATTTAAAAAGATAGTCTATTTAATAGAACAAGAGTGCAGATATTTAAACATCTGCACTCTTGTTTATCAGCTTATATTTATAAGTTGTAGAAATTGTCTTTTCCGTTGTACTCTCCAACTTCATCCAATTTTTCTTCAATTCGCAGCAGCTGATTGTACTTCGCCATGCGGTCGGAACGGGAAGCAGAACCAGTTTTAATCTGACCGGCATTCGTAGCGACTACCAGGTCAGCAATAGTATCATCTTCAGTTTCTCCTGAACGGTGAGAAACTACTGCTGTCATGTTATTACGCTTAGCCATTTCAATGGCATCTAAAGTTTCAGTAATAGTTCCAATTTGATTAAACTTAATTAAAATTGAATTGCTTGCTCTCATTTCAATTCCTTTAGCTAAAAATTCAGTGTTAGTTACATATAAGTCGTCACCAACAATCTGAATTTCATCGCCTAAACGTTCTGTTAATTTAACCCAACCGTCCCAGTCATCTTCTCCTAGACCGTCTTCAATGGAGATAATTGGGTATTCATTAACTAAGTCTTCATAAAAATCAACCATTTCTTCACTAGTGCGGACGGCTCCTTCTCGCTTGAAGTTATAATTGCCGTCTTCATCAACTAATTCACTAGCAGCGGCATCAAGAGCTAATTTAATATCTGTTCCTGGTTCATAACCAGCTTTTTTAATTGCTTCTAAAATTATATCTAGTGCTTCTTCAGTTCCGTCTAACTGCCGCGGAGCAAATCCACCCTCATTACCAACTGCTGTAACGTCGCCTTGTTCAGCAAGAATATCCTGCAGAGCATGGAAAATTTCCGAACCAGCTTGTAGTCCCCGGCTGTAACTATCGAATCCAACCGGCATAACCATAAATTCCTGGATATCTACAGCAGAATCAGCGTGTTCACCACCGTTTAGAATATTCATCATTGGTACCGGCAGTTCTTTAGCATTGCTGCCGCCTAAATAACGATATAAAGGTAGTCCCAACTGAATAGCAGCAGCTTTAGCTACAGCTAGGGAAACACCCAAAATAGCATTGGCACCTAAATTTTCTTTCAGCGGTGTACCGTCTAATTCAATCATCAACTCATCAATTTCTACCTGATCACGAGCATCGCGGCCGATTAATTCCGGCGCAATTGTTTCATTCACATTATTAACTGCTTCCTGGACTCCCTTACCACTATAGCGGTCTTCTCCATCCCGCATTTCTAAAGCTTCATTCTCTCCAGTAGAAGCTCCCGAAGGAACAGCAGCTCTACCCAAAGCTCCGCCCGCTAAATGAACATCAACTTCCACTGTCGGATTACCTCTCGAATCAAGAATCTCTCTAGCGTTAACATCAACAATTTCTAACATATTTATGCCCCCTTGAATTTATTATTTAAATAGTTGTTGACCCGTCATTTCTTCCGGAATTTCAATTTCCAGCAGGTTTAACATAGTAGGCGCCACATCAGACAATTTACCTTCTTCTTCCGGCAGTAATTTGGCCTGCTTATCAGCATCATTAACATAAATAAACGGCACTGGATTAATAGTATGAGCAGTAAACGGCTCTCCAGTTTCATAGTCTTCCATCTGCTCACCATTGCCGTGGTCAGCTGTTACAAATGCTGCTCCACCTTTTTCTTTAATGGCCTCTACTACTTCACCTAAGCAGTCATCTACTGCTTCAATGGCCTCAATTACCGCTTCAAAATCACCGGTATGGCCTACCATGTCCGGATTAGCAAAGTTTAAGACAATTACATCATAATCAGTCTCTTCCATCTTTTTCAGCAGATTATCCTTGACTTTATAAGCACTCATTTCCGGTTTTAATTCATAAGTAGCTACATCCGGAGAAGGAATTAATTCTCTATCTTCACCTTCATTCGGCTCTTCAACTCCGCCGTTGAAGAAGAAAGTAACGTGTGCATACTTTTCTGTCTCTGCTGTTCTCAACTGCCGCAGCCCATTCCGGGCCAACACTTCTCCAAATTTATTTTCGATCGTCATCGGCGGGAAAGCAACCGGCGCATCAATAGTTTCATCATACTCAGTCATGCAGACTACATGTAGATCCGGGTCTCCGTCCTTACGTTCAAATCCTTTTAACTTTACATCATTCAACGCTCGGGTTAACTGACGAGCTCTATCCGCCCGGAAATTAAAGAAGATTACTGCATCGCCTGCTTCAGCGCTGCCCACAGGCTCTCCTGCTTCATTTTTAATTACAGTCGGCAGCACAAATTCATCAGTTAAGTCCTCAGCATAAGAATTTTTAACTGCTTCCAGAGCAGTTTGCGCTGTTTTTCCTTCGCCAAACCGCATTGCATTATAGGCTTTTTCAGTTCGTTCCCAATTATTATCGCGGTCCATATAATAATAGCGGCCGCCGATAGTTGCAATCTCTCCAATACCTATCTCTTCCATTTTTTCTTCCAGTTCTGCTACATACTTTTCAGCACTCTGCGGCGGTGTATCCCGGCCGTCCAAAATCGCATGAACATAAACCTCATCTAAACCGGCTTCTTTAGCCATCTCTAATAAACCGTAAAGATGAGTATTGTGGCTATGTACACCCCCGTCAGAAAGCAGACCTACTAAATGAAGAGCTGAATCATTGGCCTTTACTTCTTCCACTGCTCCCGCTAAAGCTTCATTACCAAGCAGCTCATCATTTTTTACTGCCATATTAATACGGGTAAAGGCCTGATAAACAATACGGCCGGCTCCCAAATTCATATGGCCTACTTCTGAATTACCCATCTGTCCGTCCGGCAGTCCTACTGCTTTTTCTGCTGCCTGAATAGTTGTATTTGGATAATTTCCCCATAGTTGATCAAAGTTAGGAGTGTCTGCTGCTTTTACTCCGTTCATTTCCTCGCGTTGATTACATCCCCAGCCGTCGAGAATAATTAATGCTAATGGTTTAGGTACACCCATCATTACCACCTCTTTTAGTTACTCTTTGAATTTAGCAATCTTGGAGAACGATTCAGCTTCTAGACTAGCACTTCCTACTAGCGCACCATCAATATTAGGTTGATCCATAATTTCTTCTACATTCCACGGCTTAACACTGCCGCCATACTGAATTCGAACTGCTTCTGCTGTTGCTTCATCATACATTTCTGCAATCTGCTCCCGGATGAACTTAATTATTTCTTCTGCTTGTTCAGGAGTAGCTGATTCGCCAGTACCGATTGCCCATAATGGTTCGTAAGCAACTACCATATCCTTAACGTCGTCTGCTTCAATACCAGATAGATCAGCTTCTAATTGAAACTTAACCCGGGCAAAATGCTTATCGGCTTCTCGTTCTTCTAGCTTTTCTCCGATACAGAGAATCGGCTTAATATCATGTTCAAAGGCAGTCTTTAATTTCAAATTAAGCAGTTGGTCATCTTCGCCAAAAATTTCTCTTCTTTCTGAGTGGCCGATTACTGCATATTCACAGCCAACTGATTTGATCATAGCGGGCGATAATTCGCCAGTGTAAGCTCCTTCTTCTTTATAATACATGTTTTCGGATCCTAATTTAATATCTGTATCTTTTAGTTCCTCATTTAACGGATATAAGTCAACTGCTGGCGCACAAATTCCTACTTCTACATCTTCTACATCAGCTACTAGTTCTTTAAATTCCTTTACCATGTCCAGTGCTTCATCTACATCTTTATGCATTTTCCAATTAGCACACATAAATGGAGTTCTCATGAATGTCACCTCCGGTGATTTGTTGAGTTCAATTGGTCAAGTTAAAAATATGTTCCCTACCAGGCTAAAAATCAGCCTGGTAGTGTTTTCCTTAAAGGAAAACATCCCA
>CAYFUT010000032.1:10760-18514 GCA_964346395.1 uncultured Halobacteroidaceae bacterium | reverse complement strand
TTTTATTGCAGTTTAATACAAGTTGCTTGGGCGATTACTTATTGTGCAGTGCTTCTACTGCAGGCAAAGACTTCCCTTGAATCACTCTTAAGGATGCTCCTCCGCCCGTTGAAATATGCGTTACATCATTTTCCAAACCGGCCTTCTTAATTGCCGCTGCGGATTCTCCTCCGCCGATAATAGTAGTCGCATCTAAACCAGCTAATACCTTAGCAATCTCATTAGTACCTTTAGCAAAGGCATCCATCTCAAATACTCCTAACGGCCCATTCCAGGTAACAGTCTTTGCATCCTTCAGGATATCAGCATACTGCTCTACAGTCTTAGGCCCGATATCTAGAGCCTGCCAACCGGCTTCAATACTATCAATATCTACTGCCTTATGTTCAGCATCGGGAGCAAAATCATCCGCCACTACTACATCCAGCGGCAGCATCAGATTAACCCCTTCTTCTTTGGCTCGCTCCATTAAATCTTTAGCTACCTCAACCTGATCTTCCTCAATCAGAGAATCGCCCGTTTCATATCCTTTAGCTTTAATGAATGTATTGGCCATTCCGCCGCCGATGAGGATATTTTTAGATTTTGTCATTAGCGTCTTGACCGTACCCATCTTATCTGAAATCTTAGCGCCGCCTATAATTGCTACGTACGGCTGATCAGGATTTTCCACTGCTCCCTTCATTGTTTCCAGCTCATTCTGAACTAGGAAACCAGCTACTGCTTGATCAATCTGCTCGCAGACCCCAGCAGTGGAAGCATGAGCTCGGTGACAAGCACCAAAAGCATCATTAACATATACATCAGCTAAGTCGGCTAATTTTTTAGCAAATTCAGGCTCATTAGCTTTTTCCCCCGGATTGAACCGAGTATTTTCTAATAGAACTACATCGCCCTGCTCCATCTTAGAAATTGCTTCCTGAGCTTCTGTACCTACTGTATCATCAGTCTTAGTTACTGTTTTACCCAACTTATTAGCTAAAGCATCTGCTACCGGATCTAACCGTAAGTCTTCTTGTACTTCCCCACCTGGCCGTCCGAAGTGAGCCATCAAAATTACCTTTGCATCTTCATCAATTAAATAATTAATTGTCGGCAGAGCAGCTTCTATTCGCGTATCATCAGTCACATTCCCATCATCATCTACCGGAACATTAAAGTCAACCCGCACCAATACCTTCTTCCCGTTTACATCTGCATCCTTTAAAATCTTTTTCTTCATTATTCCACCTCCGGTAATTTTTATTCATACGAAGAAAGTTCAGGGGCGGTAACAGTTGGCCCCTGAACTTTTTTATTTCTTAAGTTATCCCATATTCACCATTTTTAGTGCTAAGTCAAGTACTCGGTGAGTATAACTTAGCTCATTGTCATACCAGGAAATAATCTTTACCATATTATCAGCAATCTGCATAGTAGAATCAGCATCAATCTTAGAAGATTCAAACTGTCCCATTACATCACGCGATACAAGCGGCTCTTCCGTATATCCTAAAATACCTTCCATTTCTCCTTCAGCTTTTTCTTTGAACATCTGATTGACTTCTTCTTTAGTTACATCTTCTTCTAGAGTAAAGACTCCGTCTACACAAGATCCATTAGGCACTGGTACTCGCAGAGCCATACCGTCTAGCTTTCCTTCCAGTTCAGGTAATACTCTAGTAGTTGCCACTGCAGAACCAGTAGTAGTCGGAATAATATTTTCGGCAGCAGTTCTACCGCGGCGAGTCTTGCTTGCTGGAGCATCTAGAACAGACTGACTAGCAGTATATCCGTGTACAGTAGTAATTAAACCTTTCTCCAGTCCAAACTCATCATTTAGCGCCTTAGCTAAGGGAGCTAAACAGTTAGTTGTACAGGAAGCATTAGAAACTATCTTATCATCAGCAGATAGCTCATCTCCATTTGCTCCCAGAACAATTTCCTGATCAATTTCATCTTTAGCAGGTACTGTCAGCAGCACTTTGTCTGCTCCTGCTTCTAAATGCTGTTCTAACTGTTCTCGATAGCGGAAGACACCTGTTGCTTCAATTACTAAATCAACATCATGCTCATCCCAAGGTAACTCAGTAGGATCTTTAACTGAAGTGGTATCAATTTCTGTTCCGTTAATTACTAAGTTCCCATTATTAATATCTACTGTTCCATCAAACTGTCCGTGCACAGAATCATACTTGAATAAATAAGCTAAATTATCAACATCAGCCAGATCATTGATGGCCACTACTTCTAATTCATCTTCCCCTCTCTGTTCAATTAATCTCATTGCGCCCCGTCCAATACGACCAAAACCATTAATTGCTACTTTTGCCATTGTAAATTCCCCCTTGAATTTTATTGATAGTTGGGTTTAAACACTTAACTTAAGTTCAACATTGCCTGCGCTGCCTTTTCATCAGTAATCAGTATATCTTGATAATCACTGGAAACAGCAGCTAAAATTGCTTCTGCTTTATGTTCACCACCAGCAATTGCAATTACCTTCTCAATTCCATCTAAATCGGTTAATTTCAAGCCTACACTCGGAGTGGAATGTACTATTTCCCCCTGCTGATTGAAATAATAACCAAAACTTTCTCCCACAGCTCCTAGTTGATTTATGGTTGTGATTGTTTCCGGCGGTAATTTCCTCCGTTTAGCCATTACTTCAGCAGTTCCTACTCCGTGGACTAATATATCGGCCTGTTTGGCTAAATCAAGAATTTCCTTAATTGACGGTTCCTCAATCAAGGTAGTAATCGTATCTTCTTGTAAATTATCAGGAATATGTAAAAGATTATACTCGCCGCCGAGTTTATTAGCAATTTTGGCTGCAATTGTATTAGCTTGAATTTCTACTTTTTCTCCTAGCCCGCCCCGACCAGGAACCACTTTGATATCTAACGGATTTTTTAACGGTTCCATTATTCGAGCCACAGTAGCAAGAGTAGTACCTCCGGTAACTGCAATTACATTCTCTGGTGTAACTAACTGCTTTAAAAATTCAGCAGAGAACCTTCCTAATTCTTCCTTAGATTGACCATGGGTTAAGCCCTCGGGGACAACATGAACCTCTACTTCCAATAAAGACTCTAGCTGTTCTTCCAACTGTTTAGTACCCTTCACTTCTTTAATATACCCATCTAAGCGGGATAAAATTCTTCTTCCCTGGTCAGTAATCTGAGTCCCAGCATTGGTAATTATAACCAAATTGTTCTGGTTTAAAAAATCTAAATCCTTCCGAATAGTACGTTCGCTTAATTTCAATTTCTTGGCTAACGATCTCCGTCCAATCGGCTGAAACCGATGAGTAGCTTTCAAAATAGCATACCTTCGTTCCATTACTTCAACTACTTCGGGAGCAATTTTCTGTTGTAGTTTAAAATAATCTACCATATGTTATCCCTCATCTGCATCGGGATATATTCATCCCGTTAATTCGAAATCGTCCCGGTGTTATTAAAAAAATATTCCTCTTTACCTTGCCGTTTCCTATTATACTACAATTAGGGTGTTAATTTCAAGCCCTTTTTATTCATTTTTTTAATTATAAGCAGAAGAATCAGTAGAAAGCTGTTTTTGTACAGCCTCGGCTTTTTTCTTCAACCGTCGGAACCGGTGATTAACTCCTGATTTAGATAAATCAATCATATCCCCTAATTCCCGCAGGCTAGCATAAGGATTTTCCCGCCGCAGATGAGCTATTTCCTGTAGACTAGGTGATAAATCATCCAGCCCCTTTACTTCAGCAATTAATTCTATCATTTCTAACTGTTTGCGCGCTGCTTCTAAAGTTTTATTTAAATTAGCTGTTTCGCAGTTGACCAGCCGATTAACCCGATTGCGGACTTCTTTATGAACGCGGGTATTTTCATACTGCAGCAGAGCAGAATGAGCCCCTATTATATTTAATACTGTAATAATATCATCGCCATTTTTTAAATATAACTGATAATTACCATTATGATATCTCAGTTTAATATCAATACCGAATTCGGAAAATAACTTCTTTAACTCCTCGGCATAATTTTGTTGATTGATTCTAAATTCTAAGTGATACTCTTTTTCCGGATCAGTAATCGAACCCGTAGCTAAAAATAACCCCCGTAGATAAGACTTCTTGCAGCAGGATTGTTTTCTAAACTCCTCTTTAATTTTATATTTTAACCCAAAAGAATTATCTATTAAACCGCAGTCTAACAGCAATTCTTTAATCCCTTCCTGAGGTGGTACGTTAATAATGTAATAATTTCCCTGATCTAAATACATCTTTTTCCGTACTCTGATTTCTGTGATAAAATCAAACCGCTCCTGGAGAAGAGCATATAATTTACGGGCTACAACTGCCTGCTGGCTGACTAATTTTAAAGCTAACTGTTGATTAATAATTTCTAAGCTGCCCTCTACCTTTACTAGGACTGCTAATTCAGCCAAATGGCAGCAGCGATTAGAATTATCTTTACGTACTACCTCAGTTTTCACTTCCTTTGTAAATGACATATTACCACCTTCAATATATTGAGTAACCCCAAATTTTAGAAATTTAGAAGTTACAAACAGCCTATTTTAATATTCTAATTCAGCAAAAATCAAGTTCATAATTACTTTAGCCAACTTATCAGCGTCATGGCGAACCAAATCCGATTGATTAATCATCGGCTCTTCTATTATTTCCAAGCCTAATTTCTTCAAAGCAGTAAAGTCAACTTCTACCGGAGCTGCTCCTTCTTCTGCATATTTTTCTACCAACTCGGCACTTACTTCTTCATTATTTACTAATATATAATCCATAATCTGCTCTCCCACATGCTCATAAATAGCTTTAACATGATCACTAGCCTGATAACCATCGGTCTCCCCCGGCTGCGTCATTACATTACAAGCATACATCTTTAAGGCATCTGCTTCTTTAATAGCCTCCGCCAAATCTTTTACCAATAAATTAGGCAGCACACTAGTATACAAACTGCCCGGCCCTAATATTATAGCATCCGCTTCTGCAATTACTTCTAACGCTTCCGGCAGCGGATTACTATCTTCCGGATCAATAAAGACTTCTTCTATTCCGCCCTCTATGTTGGAAATTTGGGTCTCTCCCTCTACAGTTCGACCTGATTTTAACCGGGCCGATAGGCTCATATCTTCTAAAGTAACCGGCAGCACTCGGCCTCTAATAGCCAAAACTTCACTGGATTTTTTCACCGCATGTTCAAAATCGCCGGAAATATTGGTCATCGCCGCAATAAATAAGTTGCCAAAACTATGTCCTTCTAACCCTTCCCCTTCAGCAAACCGATACTGAAACAAGTCCTCCATCAATGGTTCCGTATCCGCCAGAGCTGCTAGGCAGTTTCTAATATCTCCCGGCGGCAAAATCCCCATCTCATCTCTTAAGATACCGGAACTTCCGCCGTCATCAGCTACTGTTACTAAACCGGTAATATTATTAGTATATTTTTTTATTCCCCGCAGGAGAGTCGATAAACCAGTCCCGCCTCCAATAGCAACTATTTTAGGCCCTTTTTTTAAATATCTTTTTTGATAAAATAAATCCACAAGTTCCCTATTTTGCTTCGGTAACACTACATCATACACAGCATGCATCATTTTTTTAATTGCCAATCCTACACACATTAAACCCGCCAAAATAATTAAAATAGCAATCAATTTGTTCAAGAGCGGATTAAACTTACCAGTTAGTAAATAAAGAAAACCAACCACTTCATTTTCTATTATACTTAAAGTATCAAATCCAATTAAGATAATTAATCCCGCGCTAATTAATAAAATCCCCACTGCCACCAAAAACAACCACCGCTTAAAATGCATACCTGGATACAGCCACTTCAATCTCTTCATGTTGACTCCCACTCCCTATTTATTACGATCGCGATGTTCTTTTAAAGCTTGATATCTGCCATTAAATTCATCGTACAGTTTTTCAACTAAGGTAACTGACCTGTGCTTTCCCCCAGTACAGCCAATTGCTACTGTTAAATGGCTCTTTCCTTCCTTAACATAATGGGGTAGTAAAAAATTAATCAAATCAAATAACTTATCTCTAAACTGCCGGGTAATCGGCCACTTTAATACATAATCCTGCACTTTTTTTTCTTGCCCAGTTAAGGAACGCAGGGAATCGACGTAATGAGGATTTGGTAAAAACCTAACGTCAAACATTAAGTCAGCATCCAGCGGCACTCCGTATTTGAACCCAAAAGATAAAAAAGATAAGGTCAATTCTTCCTCAGTGGCATAACCAACAAAATTCTCTTTGATCTCGGTTTTTAAATCTTTCGGATTCAAATCAGTGGTATCTATAATTTTATCGGCAGCCCCCCGAATTTCCTCTAATTTTTCCCGTTCTACCTTAATCGCTTCTGAAATTCTTCCTTCAGGCGCCAAGGGATGACGGCGCCGGGTCTTCTTAAAGCGATTAATTAAAACATCAGTGGAGGCTTCCAAAAATAAAATTCGGTAACTAAACGATTCTGCTTCCAATTTAGATAATTCCTCAAAAAAACTATCAAAAAAATCGCGGCCGCGGATATCAATCACCAGCGCCGCCTGATTAACCTCAGCTGAATGGGTAGCCAGTTCAGCAAATTTACCAATTAAAGCCGGCGGCAGATTATCAACACAAAAATACCCTAAATCCTCTAAAATATCCATGGCTTCTGACTTTCCGGCGCCTGACATACCGGTGACAATAATAAAATCTACTTTTTCCACTAGTATCCACCTCAAATTAATGATAGTAGTTGAGTTTAAGGTTGAGTTTGAGCTTAAGTAAATCATTAGCCCCTTACTTTTATAGTTCACTCAATCTCAAGCTTAAAATTAATATTAAGCCCATTCTACTTTAAATTAAACTCTAATTTACATCAATATCTAGGAGATATTAATTAATTCTTAACCCGGATTATCTTCTAACATTAATGATCTCTTCAGCACTTAAACCTGCTATTTCAGCAGCTCTTAATGCCGGGCCAACTTCCCCCACCTGTTCCGGCCGGTGCGCATCACTTCCCAGGCAGAACTTAACTCCTTCTTCCTCAGCCACAGCACCAAAATCAACCAGCTCAGCAGCATGCTTAGCATTGATTTCCACGGCTGTCTGCTGTTCTCGAGCGGCCTGCGCCAAAGCAGGCGTATCAATATTAACCTGAAATCCCGGATGAGTAATAATATCCACATCATACCGCCGCAAAACTTTCCTTATCAACTCAGTATTTCGCCTCCGAATCTTCTGCCGGTTAATCCCCATCCGCTCCAGCAGCAGATTATCAACAATAATCTCTTTTCCCGCTCGCCAATTAAGGGGGCGGATAAATAAATGAAAGCCAACTAATACTTTATCTAACTCCTGTAATATATTCTGAGGCACATCAAGCTGCCCATCCCTGCTCACTATATTCGCTTCTACCGCTGATAATACCTCTATTGCTGAATACAACCGATTATACTTATCCACCTTCCGCTTAATTTCCAGTAGGGTCTCAGGACTGCTCACTCCTAACTGCTTCCAGGTGCGGCTAGCCGGCCCGTGATCCGCAATTGCTACTTCTTCTAACCCTTGCTCAATACCTGCTTCAATGTTGGCCCGGATACTTCCCACACCGTCACTATAATGGGTATGAGTATGGTAATCAGCTACTACCTGCATCTACTACCTCCCGCTTAAAAATTTACAGTTGACAGTTGCCAGTTTTCAGTAGATACGATTTTTGTGGTTTTCATAACCAGGGTTGATTTCTACCCTGGTTATATACGGT
>CAYFUT010000032.1:0-10660 GCA_964346395.1 uncultured Halobacteroidaceae bacterium | reverse complement strand
TATACAGTTAATAATCAGGCGCGTTAACTTAAAACAGATTTTAGTAATTGAGAAGTTTAAAGTGGAACATTAGCAATATTAAGGTTGAGGCTGAGCAACCCATACAACCAATAGTTATAATGTTTTGCTCAGTCTCAAACTCAAACTTAAACTCTTGGTTATTACTTATATTTTTGTTTTATCTGCTGCTTTTTATTAATGAACTCCTCTAACTTTTCCCGATTAGCATTTAAAATGTTAGTTTTCTTAACTCCTGCTTCTTCTAAAATCCTCAGCGCTTCCGTAAATTCTCCTACCTGATCAGCATAGTGCGTATCCGTACCCATTATTATCGGCAGCCCCGCTTCCTGCAGCTGAGAGGCAACTTTTATGCAGTTACTCCTGCTTCCAGGTCGACTGTGATAGGAACTGTTATTAATTTCTAATAGCGTATCATGTTTACGAGCTGCTTCTATTACCGGCTCAATCTGGATCTCATATTCAGGATTCCCCGGATGCACAATGACATCTGCCAGCGGATTACGGACTGCTTTTAATAAAGTTTCTGTATTTTCTTTTTTCGTTCCTGGGGAGTATCCAGTATGATTATGAAATCCAACTAATACTAAATCAAGTTTAACCAATTCATTAATCGGCAAATCCAATGTCCCCCGGCTGTCAATTACATTCGCTTCTATTCCCTTCAAAATTTCTACTCCAGCGATCTTCTCCGGCAGAACTTTCAAATTTCCGAAATGATAGGGATGCGGCCCGCCGGGCATGGCCGGTCCGTGATCAGTCATAGCCAAAATTTCAATTCCTTTTTCCTGAGCTGCCACAGCTAACTCTTGAATCGTAGAATACGCATGTCCACTGGCTACCGTATGGGTATGTAAATCGGCAACTATATTCACTACTTTCCCCTCCAGCCTATAGTATTTTATAAATTCAATTCTAGCCTAAAATTCCAAATTGCGACCCTGCAATTCCTAACAGCATAACTATAAAATAAAGTTCAATTCCGGTTAACTTAAAATACCGCAAACTAGCTACTAAGGCCAATAAAGCATCAACCCATAAAATATACTGGAGATTCCCGCCAATCAAATAACTGCTCATCTCCACAATTTTAGGTGCAAAAATAACAGCCAGCACTACTATTGATTTCCGCAGATATTCCCGAAAATCAACCTCTCTTACCTGGCTCCAGAAATAATAGGTTGTATACCAGATCAAAGGGAAAAAGACTAACCCTAAATAACGATTGTTAAAGGTGAAAACTGCAGTTACTAAAGCTGCTAAGCTGTACGCATAATACCAGACATTATTCCGCTTAAAATCAGGATCAATCCCCTGAATAACAAATAAAGCCAGTCCTACTGCCGGTACTAGACCGCTTGCTACTTCAATATTATTCAAAAACTGAGCCGGCAGCCAGCCCAAAAGCAGTCTAATTAGCGGTGCTCCACCCAAAACAAATAAATTAAACAAAAAAACTAAGCCCATAAAATACCGTTTATTAGTTAACAGCTCAGAACTTACTTGAAAACTAAATACAAGGATAATTACTAACGACAGGTTAACAGCTAAATTAATATTATTAGTTAGTAATACCAGTACTACTGTCAATAGACTAACCAATAATCCATATTTTAAGCCGGATTGATAGTCCACAAGATTGCTTCCCCAGAGCAATTCTACAATTCCACCCACTGCTAAACCAGTAGTAAAACCTACCCAACCGAAATAAGCTCCTACTAACGGGGTTAATAAAAGCGGATGGAAGAATACTTGCCACTTGAAACTTACTTTTTCCCGCAAATAAAATAAAAGGGTAATTACCGCCGCAAAACCTATTTTAGTGACCATAACTTCCTCCTCCAGATGAAATTTCCTTAATCTAATTGCTAATCTTTATCTCTTTTCGAATTCAAAATTAGCCCATTCATTTATAATTGTAAAATAAAATCAACAAAAAGTGAAATCATATCGGCAAAAATTTTGACTTATAGTTTTACAAAATTTTCTTTTTTGCCACTAAACTCTGTCGGAAAACTGAATAGTCAACACTTAATTTACTCATATTATAAACAAACTTACTAATTAAAAGAGGTGGACTTGATGCTGAGACCTGCAATTTTTATTATTTTGCTGGGAATTTCCCTTTTATATTTTTTCAGTCGGCAGGAAGAACCAGAAGAGCAGGCAACTAATGTTAATGAACAACCACCTGATGATTTAATTGAGGCTAGTGAAGAGCTAAATCCTGAGGGAGCAGAAACCGCTGGACAAAACCAGAAAACAATAGAGGTAATTACTGGCCAAAAAAAATAAAGTGGGAACGGCTTTACCGTTCCCTCCATTTTTTTACTTATCTTGAAGATTAAAACCCCCGAAAACTACAATCGGGGGGTTATTATTAGCTATATTGTTGTCCATTATGCACTTCAAAACTCCAATTATTGCCGCTGTTGTTGTCCCAATTATCACCGGTATCTTTAAAACAGAAATTAAATCGGTCGCTAGTATTTAACCGCAGTTCAGCCATCCATTCTTCTTCACCGGTGGACATCATTTCAATATCTGTAACATCATTCCAATTATCACCAAAACCTACTCCTGCATGCAGATAAACCTGTTCTGCTTGATCAGCTAACTCACCCTGATAAGTAACTTTTACTTTCTCACCAGCAGTAATTGGGGTAGGAGTAACTTCTACATCTGTTTCTTCCATTCTTTTCCTCCTTCTGATTGATATTATCTCTTATTTCATCTTTATTCTACCCTGAAAAATATCTTTTATACACTTAATTATTAAGGCGACGAATCACAAATTTAACTACAATTCCCGCTAGGGAAAATAATAAAATCCCGGCGAATCCAAAAATAACTATAAACTTAACCGGCAGACTTAATTCCGGGCCAACTGCCCGCAGCGTAGCCAGTTTTTTTTCTTCTAAATCATAACCAGCTAATATTTTTTTCTGCTCCATCCCCTCCGGTACTAAAATATCCAGCAGATTAGGATTTAGATTAGTATCAGTTCCGCCGCCAAATTTCCAGCCGGTTGCTTCTGCTATTACCTCCCGGTAATTATCATATCCAAACCCATCTAAAGCCCCAACTAACACATAATAATGAGCCTCATCTAGAGCCCCTACTTCCTTCTGCGGAATACTAACTTTAATTAGCTGATCCTCTGTTTCCACCCCTGCTCTCTGAACACGGCCGTCTGCATCCTGATCGTCCTCAGCCGAATGAACCTCTACCAGCCAGCCGTTGATTTTAATTAACTTATTCCAGGGATGCTGGTCTTCAAACCTCACATTAGCCCCCGGCTTAAAAGTCTTTACCTTACCCCCCTGCCCATTATCAATATACACTTGAATCAACTGATGGCTGAAACCGTGCCGGGCCTGCCAGGGATTAGTAATTTCAGCAAATTTAAAATAAAAATTATACCAGTCTCCTGTCTCGGTAACTTTAAATTCCAGCAGATCAAACAGCCCCTCATAAGGTTTAAACTGCTTACTGGTAGGATAAGTATAAGTACCGGGGCCGTATTCATCTCCTACGGCATCAGTCTGTTCATAAATCACCTTTTCTTTGGCCCCGACTTGGCCCGCAGCCACAACACAAAATAAAACTAATATGAGCCCGATGTTGATTACTTTTTTAGCCACTACAATCGCCCCTTTTTGTCCCACCTGTTCTTACTTATTCTTATGTTAGAAAAAAGGGGCATATTATCTCTTCCCTTCATTATTTTTAAATGTGTATAATACACACAAAACTTATTCACTGAGCTCTTCGTATTTCTCCACTAAATAGCTACTATAAGCTACTCCCGGACCACCATTCAAAAGCATAATTACACTACAAGTTTCCATAATTTCCTCTTTACTAGCTCCCGCTGCCACTGCTTCCTCTAGATTTTTTACAATGCAGTGTTTACACTGTTTAGCTAAAGCGGCTCCTAGCGCAATCAACTTTTTTTTGTTTCGTAGATAAGGCTCCTTCCTGCATTACTTCTTCACTAAAAGCTTTAAACTTCTCCATTTCTTCGGGAATATGCTCCCTTAATTCATCTTGTCCTTGCTCTAACTGCTCCAGTAGTTTTTTGGCTTCCATATTTTAACCTCCTATAATTTATTGTAAATTGATTTTGGGCATATGTCAATAAAATTGTCTAGCCCCTCCTCTAGTTTCAACTCTCATTTTTTGCTAAAAGTAATGATTAATGCATATTGCATGCATTATGATTATATGATATAATTTAATTAGCAATCAGAAGGGAGGAGGTAATGATGCCTTCTTTACAAGTACGCGACCTGCCCGAACACATTTATAACCAAATAGTTGAGTTAGCTGAAGAAGAACGGAGAAGTATTACCCAGGAAACAATAGTTTTATTAGAAAAAGCCTTAGAAATAGAAAAACAAAATAAAAATCACCGGCAGCAATTATTAAATCATATTGAACAGGAAAGTAAATCAGAAACTAAACAAGCTCAGGATCCGGTACCATTAATTAGGGAGGATCGCGCCCGATGAAAGTCACACTTGATGTTAGTGCAGCAGTAGAAATGGTAATGGGGCGTCCGAAACAACAAGCAATCATCGATACCTTAAAAAAAGCTACCTGGATTACAGTTCCTTCTCTTTATATTTCAGAAGCTTCTAATGTAATGTGGAAGTATAATTCAATCCAAAATTATTCAGCTGAAAAGTTAACTCATAAAGCCAACCACTTAGTTGAACTGATCGATGAATTCATCCCTACCAATGAACTTTATGAAGAAGCTATTTCCTTAGCCTGTCAGCTTGACCATCCTGCTTATGATGCAATGTACTTAGTGGCTAGCCGCAGAAGAAGCTCCACCTTGATTACTTTAGATGAAAAACTAATCCAGGCCGCTCGAAAAATTAATGTTCCAGTTGCTTCCTTATAAATAGGCTGCAATTAACTTTGCTTAGAATAAACCATCCAGCCAACTGCAGCCTGGATGGTTTATTACTCTATATAATTTTATAATCTGATTTACATTTTTCATTTATCATTTATCATTCTCCATTTTTTTAGGCACCCACACCGACCAACCTTCGGCTGCTCCGCTCTTTACTTTGAATTCTCCCCAACCGTCCTGGTTAGTAGTTACCTCTTCTTCTACATGGCCAGTATAGTCATAAAAGGTGGTTTCCGGCTGCCGGGCATTAATCCATTTATTGATAAGTCCGGATCCTGCTTGCTGAGTAATCATCATTACTAATCCGCTATTCGGCTGCTCATCACTTCCCGCCCGCATGTAAGAATAGGTATTATAATCATTGCTTTCGCATTCATAGCCGGAGCCGTAGGCAAACTTCTGTCGAGCCAACATCAGCTGATCCAGGCCTTCTTTCATACCCCACTGATAATAATCCTTCCAAAATACACAGGGAACACCGTGCTCGCGCATTAGAATATACGTATAAGCCTGATACTTAAAGCGGCTGATTGACTTATCTTCGGTATCTCGGGCTGTATCGTGATTATCGACAAAAGTAACTGCTCTTTCTTCATACCCGGGCTTATTAACCAGTCCCTTGCCGCCTAACCACCGAAAATCTAATTTCCCATCCCGCATGCGGGCGAAGGTGCGGCGCAGGGGAAAATCAAATACCTTTAGCTGCGGCTGCCCGACCGCTTCTAAATAACCAGCTAGCTGCTCAGGATCTTCCAGCCAGGCTTCGCCGCCAAAAAACAACTCCTGGTTCCTCTGCTCCTGTAAATAGCCAATCAACTCAGCTATAAATTCATTATCAACATGCTGGCTGGCATCCAGACGAAAACCGTCAAAGCCAATATCAGTCACTATCCAGTTGGCCCACCGTTTAACTTCCTCTCTTACACACTCATTATCATAATCTATATCGGCCCCCATTAAATAATCTTCGCCAAAAGACTTATCCCACTCTTTATCTTGAAACAGAAACTTTCCTGCTTTCTCGTGCAGATCATCCCAGTCAATCCCGTCAAAACAATACCACTGCCAGACAAATCCACTATATTTATCGCGGCCCGGAAAAGTAAACAGCGTCCAGACTTCCGCTAATTCGCCTGTTTTGACCACTACTAGTTCGGAATCATCAGCTCCCATCCTATGATTCAAAACAGCATCATAATAAACTTCTAGCCCTTCGTCGTGTAGAGCCGATAACGCCTGCTCTAACTCCTCTTTGGTTCCGTATTTTGTTCTAACCGTTCCTTTCTGATCAAATTCACCTAAGTCCCACAAATCATAAGTTCCATAACCTACATCATCAGTCCCCACCGCTCCCTTATTGGCCGGCGGCAGCCAGAGGGCAGTGATGCCTACTTCTGCTAATTCTTCCGCCCGCTGAGTTAATAACTTCCACAAGTTATCCTCTTCCGGATAATTTTCCGCGTATTCTTCTTCCCTCATTTCCCAATAAAACGCCTGCATTACTATTGGATTCACAAGAATCACTCCCTTTGAACCTTATTTATTCTTTTTCTACATTTTTAATGAAATCTCCTGCTGAGATCAATATCGGTTATATTATTATATGAAAATAAAAACAAGAAAGTTTACGAAAAAATTAAAGGAAGCCGCCTAACGACAGCTCCCTCTAACTCATCCTTTTTATTATTTTTTCATTTCCTTTTTTATCTCTATTTATCATTCTTCATTTATCATTTTCCATTCTCCATTATTTCTTAGGTACCCAGACTGACCACCCGTCCTCCGGAGTATTCTTAACTTTAAATTCACCGTAGCCCTGGTCATCAGTAGTTACTTTTCCTTTTACATTTGCAGTGTAGTCATAAAAGGTCGTATTCGGCTGACCAGTATTGACCCGCTTCGTAACTGTCTCGCCTGATTTACCATCAGTAATCATCATGACTAACCCAGTGCCTGGTTTATCCTCTAATCCTTCCCGCACATAAGAATAAACTGTCCGATCACTAGTTTCAGCTGCTCGACCAGATCCGTAAGCAAAGTATTTCCTTACCTCCAGCAGTTTATCAAGATCCTCCTGATAACCGGAAACATAATAATCTTTCCAGTAGACCATCGGCAGACCTCGCTCGTGGGTTAAAATATAAGTATAAGCCTGCATCTTCCGCTTATCAATCGGCTGACCGTGGTCGGAACTATCGCGGCCTGTATCGTGATTATCCACAAAAGTCACAGCTCGATCTTGATAATTATCAGTATTTACCAAACCTGCCGAAGATAAAGAACTCATATTCAATAATCCATTCCGTAATTTAGTAAACGTATTCCGTAACCCAAAATCAAATAAATCCAACTCTGGATTATCAACTGACATCAGGTAAAATTTAAGTCCCATCGAACTTCTAATCCAGGCTTCGCCGATAAACTTAACATCTTGTTCTGTATTCTTCTGGATATTGGATACCCAACTGCTGATAAATCCAGAATCAATATGCTTGACCGCATCCACTCTAAAACCGTCAAAACCAATATCATTAATCAACCATTGACCCCACGCTTTCATTTCCTGGCTTACCTGCTGATTTTCATAATCCACATCAGCACCTAACAAATAGTCTTTATCATAAGTATCATCCCAACTTTTTCCTTTGAATAAAGTAGAACCTATATCACCTACATCTTCAGCATAATCTACTCCATCAAAAGCCTTCCAGTTCCACTTCCATTCATCAGCTTTGCTGTAGTACTTCTGCCGTCCTTTTAACGGATATATTTTGGTATACACCTTTCGTTTCTTTCCTGACTTAAGAGGCGCCTCCTCTAAATTTTTCTTACCGAGAGCTATCCGCTGGTTGAGAACAGCATCAAAATAAACCTCGATATCCTCCTGATGCAGTTCATCTATAGCAGTTTCTAACTGTTCCTTAGTCCCGTATTTAGTGCGCACACTGCCCCCTTGGTCAAACTCTCCTAAATCCCAGGGGTCATATAAAGCATATCCTTCATCAGCCATTTCATTAGCCTTGCTGGCCGGCGGAATCCAGACTTCGGTAATTCCTTTGTCCGCTAAGTTATCAGCTCGTTTAGCTAATACCTTCCATAGGTTAGTTTCTTCGGGGTACTTCTCCGCATATTCACCTTTACCCATTTCCCAATAAAACGTTTGCATTAAAGTTTTATTTTTTCTCGCTACCTGCGGATAATCTCCCCAACCAGTCTGAAAAGAAACAACATCCTGTAGCTGTGTTCCCTGGTCATTCTGCACACTAACCTGTAGTTGATATTCGGTAAACGGTTTTAATTCCAAGCTCTTAATGTTAACTACCTTGTCATTCTTTTTCACATCTACTTCTACTGCCTCTTTATTGGCCGATAAACTTACCTGCGTTTCTACTATCGGTTGGCTGAATTCCAACTTTATATTTTCTAAACTAGGATCTATCTCCGCATCTTGTGTTAAATTAGAACTTACCAGAGCCAACTCCCCATTCTGCATACAGCCGGCAGCCAATACTACAACTGCTAACAGAACAGTTAAACTAAGTATTTTTTGCCTGCTTAAGTTCAATTTGATCTCTCCTTTCAATTCTATAGTTTGCTACTTAATATATTTCAATACATTAGCCTATCTATCCTGCAAAAAGTAAGATTGAGTCTGAGTTCTTTCCTCTATAAGCAAAACCACTCAGACTCAATTCACTTCTTAGTCTTAAACTTAAACTCAGTCTCAAACTCAGTCTCAAACTATTTTAACTCCTGCTGCACCGGTACCCAGATCGACCAGCCAGTTACTTCTGATTTTTTAACCTTGAATTTGCCTCGCCCCTGACTATCAGTAGTTACCGTTTTCTTTATATGCCGCGTAAAGTCATAAAAGGTAGTCTCCGGCTGACGGGAGTCAATCGTTTTGACTGCTGTTTTTCCGCTAGCACCATCCGAAATCATCATTACCGCACCCGTGCCGGGAACACTGTCTTTTCCCGCCCGGACATAGGAATAAACATCCGCATCATTATTACTTACCTCGTACCCTTTACCATAAGCAAAATACTTTCTAGCCTGCAGTAAAGTGTCCAGTTCTGATTTCATATCTTTATGGTAATAATCTTTATAGAAAATAGTCGGCACCCCGTGTTTCCGCATTAAAATATAAGCATAAGCCTGCACCTCATAATCAGTCAGCCCTGTTCCCGAATTGTCCCGCTGGACATCATGGTTATCAACAAAAGTTACTGCTTTATCTTTATATTGTTCAGTATTCACTAACCCAGCTGATTTTAACTTAGTTAAATCATACCCGCCCCCTGCTCTCGACATCGACAGCAGTTTAAAGCGGAGCGGAAAATCAAAGCTAGTCAGCGGTGCATAATCTACCGTCTCCAGATAATTAATCAACTCGTCTCTATCTTCCATCCAGGCCTCTCCGACATAAAACACATCCTTCTCTGTAGCCTGCTGCACTTCCGACAGCCATTCTTCCATATAAGGAGTATGAACGTGTTTAATAGCATCTATTCGGAAGCCGTCGAAACCGACATCATTGATAATCCACTGCCCCCATTCCTTTAGTTCATGCTGCACTCCTTCGTGTTGATAGTCTACATCACAACCTAATAAATAATCATGTCCTTTATACGCCTGATCCCATTCTTTTCCTTTAAATAATACCTTATCACTCCAGCCGGTTTCCTTTGTATACTGCACGCCGTCAAAACACTGCCAATCCCAGGCAAATTCATCAGCCCGGCTGTAGTATTCCTGCCGCCCCAACAGATCAGTAAAATCAGTTTCTGCTGTCACTTCTCTGCCGTCAGCCGTCGGTACCGTTTCAAAATCACCGTGCATCCGCTGGTTCATCACAATATCATAATAAACCTTAATATTATTGGCGTGCAACTTGTCAATCATTGCATCTAACTGATCTCTAGTCCCGTACTTCGTCCGTACTGTCCCATTTTGTTCAAACTCGCCTAAATCCCAGATATCATAAACACCGTAACCTTCATCGCGTAGTTCATGACTTTTATGAGCCGGCGGCACCCAGAGAGAAGTAATTCCTAACTCGGCTAGCTTATCAGCTCGACTCCCCAGTAACTGCCAAAAATCCTTTTCCTCCGGATACAGCTCGGCATAATTTTTATCGGGGGTATATTCATCATCACCCTGGACATCCTTTTTATTGACGTTCATATA
Source organism: uncultured Halobacteroidaceae bacterium (assembly GCA_964346395.1). Lineage (GTDB taxonomy): Bacteria > Bacillota > Halanaerobiia > Halobacteroidales > Halobacteroidaceae > CAYFUT01. Next base: position 525 of record CAYFUT010000032.1, on the reverse strand, counting down.
CCAGTAAAAGGCCTGCATCATCGTCCGGTTAGCCTCTTTAATTTCCGGATATTCTGTCCGCTGAGTAGTAAATTGAACCGTTTTCATAACCTGGCTGCCGCTTTTGGACGTTATCAATAGCGATAAGTGATAAATGCTGTTCGGCTGTAGATTCAAATTAGTAATTGTCAACTGCGTTCCTTCTACATTAGTATTTAAGTTAGTATCAGTTAACTCCTGTCCATTTTCTACTAAAGTAATATCTGCTCCTGCTAATTCCTGGTTGAAGTTTAACTTTACCTCCCCCAAATCAACTGCTACCTGATCCTTGTCTACTTCCCCTAGATTAGAGTCTCTTACCTGCAGTTGGCCCTGCGGCTGACAGCCGGCAAATAAACCTAATCCTAGTAACACAATAACTACCGCTGTAACTACTTTCATTTTCTTCTTCATTTAGTATCTCTCCTTTACAAATATAATTTGCTAAAAACAACCCAAGTCACCTTTACCATCCTAAATTGAAACTAACAAAATAGATTTACTCAA
>CAYFUT010000031.1:0-30196 GCA_964346395.1 uncultured Halobacteroidaceae bacterium | reverse complement strand
AAAAGTTTTCCTGAAGGTAAAATACCCACCTACCCGGTTGGTTAAATAGGTTTCATTCTAAAGTTAGATATCCATATGCGTTAACCTAATGTATATTCTATTTTTATAGGCATAATGCTTCAATTGACAATGTAAAATGGACAATTATAAATCAAAATCATACAATCTCTTGCTTTAAAAGGTGTTAAAGGGGTTCAATTATCCATTGTCAATTATCAATTGTCAATTTTAAAGTTACACATTAAATGCTCCACTTCACACCTCTAAATTAATAAAATTTGGCTTAAGTTAACGCTTATGGTTAAATATTTATATTTAACTACTTACACTCTCTTCTGTAATTAACCCCATCCCCAGTAAAGCAAAAACTATATTCGGCAGCCAGACGGCCAACGCAGGATTTAAAACTCCATTCTTCCCTAAAGACTGGCTGAGCGATAAAAAGACATAATAGATAAATATAATTACAACACTAACTACAAACCCAAAAATCCGGCCTCTATCTGATTTAATACTTAAGGGAGCACCTAATAAAACAAACATTAGACAGGCTAACGGCTCAGCTAATTTAAAGTGGTACTCAACTTGCAGTTTTCTTGTTTTTAGTCCGCTTTGCTGCCTAATTCCAATCCGTTCCTTTAATTCTCGGCGGCTCATTTCTGACGGCTTTTTCTGCTCAGTATACAGCTCACTAATCTGCTGCTGAAAGCTATAAGTCTTTTTCGCCACCTCTTCTTCTTTAGTTACATAATTATTATTATCCAAATAATGTAGTTTCCCCTGCTTTAACGTCATTATTTTTTCTTGAAAAGAACCAGTCTGAAAAGTAATAAACTTACTATCGGCCTGCTTTTCATAAAGCAAAATGTTCTTTAATTTTTTTGTTTCGGTATTTAAGTTGCCAATATAAAAATACCGCCCCTTATGATCTTTAAACAGCAAATCACTTTTGGTATTAGGATTTTCCTGCTTATTGACCGAATACTTGATAATATCTTGGTATTTACTGTTCGCTGGCGGAACTATGTATTCATTGAATAAATAATTAACCCCACTAATTAACAATCCTAAAACTAAGAGAGGAATTACCAACCGGGGAAAACTAATCCCCCCCATCCGCAGCGCAGTCAATTCATTATCTTCCACTAACCTAGTTAATGATAATAAGGTAGCAAACAAGACAGCCATCGAAATTGCCTTTACTACGTACTCTGGTACTTTATAAAGCAATAGTTTTAATACCGTCACCACAGGAATTTCCTTCACAATAATATAATCAGTCAACTGAAACAAGAAACTACTAATTAAAACAATAATTAAAATAAATAAAGTTATAAAAAAAGGCTTTAAAAATTCTTGGACTAGATACTTATCAATAATCGGCACTGCTTTCATCCATATCACCTACTCATTTCATTATAGAATTCTCAGCTAAATCAGTCAGTCCTTGAAATTAAAGAGCTGATTACCTTTACTCCTTTTTATCTCCCAAAGATTAGTCCTCTTCCTAGCAGGGGGGGGTGGGGATTGTTGGCTGACATTTAGCCTTTTTTCTTTATGAATATCCATTACCCAGCTCATTAAAATTGCCTTAAAAAGAATTTTTTTATTTTATAAACTAAAATATTCTTCTTTAATTAATAAATAAATTCCCACTACTCCAAATAAAATATTTGGCAGCCAAGCAGCTAATAAAGGCGGGATTAATCCATTACGCCCCAAAGAACGGCAGAAAGACATTACTACATAATAAGAAAAAATAATTAAAATACTGGCTATAATTCCAAACATTCTTCCTTTTTGGGAGCGGACGCTCAACGGAGCGCCAATTAACACAAAAATAAAACAGGCCAACGGCTTCGCCACCTTCAAATGATAATCCACTAATAGAGAATTTACTTCCAGACCGCTCTCTTTAAACAATTTTATATCTTCTTTTAATTTCTGTCGGCTCATCTCCGAAGTAGTTCTCTGTTCACCATAGAAATTATCTAAATTTTTCTGTACATTAATCTTCAAGTCATCAAAGGCAGACTGGTAACTTACTTCCCCTTCCTGATTAAACTTATGTATCATTCCCTCACGCAAATGCCAGACTTTATCTGCAAAATACCCTGCTTCTGCTGTAATCACCCGGGGAAACTTTCTATCGTCTTTTTTTTCTCCTGCCTCATAAACCATAACATCTTCCAGCTCCCCAGTCTCATCGATAATATTCCCAATATAAAAATAACGGTTGTCAGTAACTCCTTTGAAGAAAGAGTTTTCCTGTAAATCCGGCAGCGCCTGCTGTAAAATAATCCGCCGCACAATATTTTCTGATCTATGGTTTGTCCAGGGGACTACCCGTTCATTAATTAAAAATGTAGCTCCGCTAATTAATAAAGCAGTAATTAATAAAGGAGCTAAAATCCGGTGTAGAGCCACCCCTCCCATTCGAAAAGCAGTAAATTCATTATTTTTTACCAATTCTGTAAGCGATAATAAAGTAGCAAATAGAATAGAAATAGAAAAGCTCTCTACCATAATCTGCGGTATTTTATATAATAACAACTTGACAACTTTTATCACCGCTACCTGCTTAACTAAAATTAAATCAGTTAACTGATATAATTGATTGCTGATCATAATTACTGTAATTGCAAACACCGAAAATAAAAACGGCTTTAAAAATTCACGCATTAAATATCTATCCATTAAGGAAATTCTGAATTTCACCGGTACTGCCCTCCTCTCGAAACAAAGTCCCCTAGCAGCTATCTAGGTCTTTAGCAACACATTAAACTACTAAATATGTAAAAAATTAACAAAAAAGAGTCAGCTGAAGCTGACTCTGCTACTTAGGATTATAGCATTTTCTACCAGTAAATTCAATTAACTAAAATTTGTTTTCAAATCCAATGCTAACAGCCGCCCGGTCTAAATCTATTAGGCTCAGATCAGCCTTTATCCCGGATCCAAATCTAAGCTCTGTTCCCAAATTTAATCCGCCGTTATATTCAGCCTGCAGATTAATGTGGGGCACCTGAAATCCACTTTCACCACTAGAAATTACAACCGGATTTAAAATTTTACTAACTCCTAACCCCACATGATCCTTAAATATCTTCTCTTCTCCTACTCCTAGATGAACCCGAAAACCATACTCAGGAATCATTTTACTGGCTACTAGATATAAATTATCATCCCGCCCTTTTACTCCCGCTGACAGTAGAGGCTGATAGGCTCCCTGTTCAGAAAGCAAATTGGCTTTTAAAGTAGGTTGAAACCCAACTCCTGCCTCCTGGTTCCAGGTAATTTGCCCGCCTACTTGCACTCCCTTCCGAATCCCATAACTAGTCGTAATTAAATCTTCTCCCGGCTGGCTAAAAATATGCTGATAAGCTAAATTAAGGCGAGATTCAGCCAGTACATCAGCCGTAGGCATGGTAATTAAACCTGTAGCCCCAAAATTTCCTGCATAACTAACAAAATTAAGACAGAAAATCAACACTAAACTCAAAAATAAAGCTTTCTTTTTCATTCAGTTTCCTCCTTCAACTGCTCTTTTAAATCAGCCACCTCTGTTTCTAACTTTCTCATCCGTTTAATCAGCTCAGGAAACTTCTTGCGGGCTGCTTTAACTCTCCGTTCCTGACGGTGGTCATGAGCTGGATAGCCCGAAACATAAGAACCGGCCTCAATATCATTAGTTACTACACTGGCAGCAGCTACTGTTGTATTATCGCCGATCCGCAGGTGGCCCGCTACTCCTGTTTTCCCGGCTAAAGTAACCTCATCTCCCACCTCTACACTGCCAGAAATACCAACTTGGGCAATAATTAAGCAGTTGACTCCGATCTTTACATTATGAGCAATATGTACTAAGTTATCAATTTTTGTCCCCGCTCCCACAACAGTAGAACCAGTAGCACCTCTATCGATAGTTGTATTAGCTCCAATTTCTACTTTATCTTCAATAACGACATTGCCAAACTGAGGTACTTTTATATATTCATCACCAGTGCCCTCAAAACCATATCCTTCCGAACCAATTACTGCCCCTGCATTAATTACTACTTTTTTGCCGATCTGACAATCAGCTTCCACTGTTACCTGCGGATGCAGAATACTTCCGCTGCCGATTTCTACCCCGGAACCTACATAAACACCGGGCGCTAAAATAACATCATCTCCAATCTTGGCTTCTTCTGCAATTACTACTCCCGGATGAAGAGAGACATTATTCCCTACCTCAGCTGTCGAATCCACTACTGCCTGGTTGTCAATCCCTGGACAATAATACGGCTGCGGTGTGAATTTATCAGCTATTTTGGCAAACGCCAAGCGAGGATTGTCTACCACTATCATCGGGCACTTCGTATTCTTAGCTGCTAATTCCTCATTTACTATAATCGCACTGGCCCGTTTTTGAGCCTGCTGAAAAAAATCTTTATTTTTAGCAAAGGTGATTTCTCCTTCGTGAGCATTATCCGCCCCGCCTACTCCTTCAATTATTACATCTTCGGCGCCAATTACTTCTCCTCCTACTAATTGCGCTAGTTTTTTTACTTTTTCCCCCATGCTTCGCCTCCTTTGCTGGCTAAGATTAATCTAAAACTATTGAAAAACAGGGCACCGCTCAAAAAATGCGGCCCCTGTTCCCCTAGTTTATTTGTCATTACTATCTAAAATAGCAATTACTTCCTGAGTAATATTTTCTCCTCCGTATTTTACCTTATTCTTATCCAATATAATATCATAATCTTCCTTATCCATTATTTTCTCTATAGCCGACTGAATTTCCTGCTTAAATTTATTTCTAGTTTCCTCTTGCAGCTTATTCATTTTTTTCATTACTTCCTGCTGTTGTTTGAAATCCTGTTCTTCATTAGAATTATCTTGTAGTTCCTTTATTTTTTCGTCTAACTCTTGCTGATACTGCTGACCCTTTTCACTTTCCAGCCAGACTTGCTCCCTATTAACTACTGCCACTTTTACTTCTTCTATTTTAGTTTCCGTTCTTACTTCCGGTTCCGGCTGTAAATAACTACAGCCGCTAACCGCAACTGCCAAAATAATCACACTAAACACTACCAATCTTTTCGGCCTACCCATCAGTTACCTACTCCTTCCTGCTTAATCAGCTTAATTACTTCTTCAGTTAATTTTACAGCATTTAACCGCTGGTGAGATGTAGTTAACACCAACTGATACTCTTTCTGCTCAGCAATTTTTTCTATTGCTGTATCTATCTGATCCTGCCGTTTAGTTTCCAATTCTTCTATCCGGCGGTCTAACTCCTCAATTCTTTCTGTGCTCTGTTTTATCTCTTCTCTAACTTGCCGTAATAAATTTTCTTCAGTTTCAGTTAAATTTTGACTCCAATCTTGTTTTAACTTTGTCTGCTGCTGTTCAACTTTAGTCTTTAGCTGCTCCTCTAAATCAGCTAGCTCAGTTTCCAGCTCAGTTAGCAGTTTTTGGCGGTACTGCTTATAATCTGCTTCTGCCTGCTGAACTAACTCCCTTTGGTGCTGCTCTAACTTACTTTTTAAATCTGCTTCGTTTTCTGCCGCCAACTCTTCCATTTTTGCTTCATAGTTGGCTTCTTTACGCCGAATTTTTCCGCTTCGCTCAGCAGTTAACTCTTCTAATTTAGCTTTATATTCATCAGCCTGTGCTTTAGAAATAGTCCCCGCCTTTAACTTTAATCTTAAATTGATAATCCGGGAATTATACTGTTCATTAATCTCCTGTTTATAAGCAGTCACTTCTTTTTTTAGCTTCTGTTGTTTGCGGCTTATTTCTTCTTCTTTCTCCTCTGCTAATTCTTTTTGGTACTGGTTCAACTGCTGCTTTATTCTTTCCTGCAGCTGCTGCTGACGAGCTTGCAACTTATCAGCTGCTGCTTTTTCCCGCTCAGCAGCCTGCTCCTTATACTTTTGCTTCCAGCTTGATAAATTATCTTCTAACTGCTGGGCAAAATCCTCCTGCTTGGCTTGACTAGTTTCTCTTATCCGGGCCAACTTCTCCTGCCGGCTTTTAAGCTCCATCCGAGTACTTGCCAGCTGCTGCTGCAGCTGGTCAATCTGCTCCGTTAGCGGATGGTTATCCCTAATTTTTCCTAAATTAACAATTCCTATTCCCGATGCCGGGCTTGATTGAAAAAAGTTACTTTTAGAATAAATTTTACCGTAGCCAATTACCATCATTACTAGTAGAATAATTACTATCCAGTTCCAGTTTTGTTTGTTTGGCCACTGCATTCTTCTCCCTACTCTCTTTTAGTTTACTGGTTTGAAGTCTGGTTTGAATTAGTTTCCTGTTCGCCCTTAGCTTCAATCTCTGCCAAAACATCCTCAGTTAGATTATATCCTCCACTAATAACTACCGATTTATCCAAGACTACCGTTACGCCTTTTTCCTGCGCTACTTGCTGGATTGTCTGATTGATATCCTCCATAACACCCTGAATCAACTTCTGTTCCATACTATCTAACTCCTGCTGATATTCCTCCAGCAGTTCCTGCCGTTCTTCCTTATTTAAATCCTCTGCCTGCGACTCCAACTTCTGCTGCAGCTCCTTAGCCTCACCTTTTAATTTATTCTCCGAAGCCTGTTTTCGCGGATGATTCTTAAACAGCCTCTGCATATCAACATATCCTATCTGCGGTTCAGTTTTATCGGCTCCCTGAACTGTCATTAATCCGCCCAATAATAAGCAGACCAATAAACCGCCTATCAACAGTGTTTTTTTCATTATAATACTGCCCCCCTATTAAAATTTATTCCCAATTCTAAAGCTAAAGTGATCCTTTTCGCCATCCATTCCCGACGGCGCAATACCATAATCAGCACCTATCTGCCCCATAGGAGTATTAAATCTAACTCCTAAACCAAAGGAATACTTAGGATCATCCGTTAAATCATCAAGACTTAAATGGTCGCTAAAAGCTCGACCAGCATCAAAGAAACTAACTCCCATAACTTTATCTATAATCTTAAATCTATATTCTAAACTCCCTAATACCATAGACTCGCCTTCAAATCCATTCTCTTCTGGATTCTCCTCTGACTTATAATACTCTTCATTATAGCCGCGGATACCGTCCATTCCACCCAGAGAATATTTAGCATAGTTTTCTTCTAGCTGGCCGCTGCTTTCTCCTAACTCAAAACTAAGCGCCCAGGCATTGTCATTCCCAGATGGAAAATACTTTCTGGTATCTAATCTATATTTAGTGAAATTATCATCAGCTCCTAAAATACCTGCCTTTTCTACCGAAACTTCACTCCGGCTTCCAGTGCGGGGATTAATGATATCCTTTCTAGTATCGCGCACTGTCTTTAGAGTTATACTCCGGTTATCATGCCAGTCCCCTTCACTATCTTTGATCGATTCTAAATTTAAAGTAGCATATCCCTTCGTAAATTCAGCTAAGGGACGACCTACGGTAATATTACCGCCTTGTCTTTCTTCACCTTCCTCTTTTTTATTCTTTTTATATAAATTAAAATCAATACTAGTTTCAGTACCAAAAGTCCAAGGGGTATAGTAACCTATTTGATAAGTATCCTTTTTTCCGCCAAATTCCATGTCAAGACTTACCTGCTGACCGCGGCCAAATAAATTATCTTTTTTAACATTAACTAATCCCGTCAACCCGGCGTCAGAACTATAGCCGCCGCCTACACTGAAGGTACCAGTTTTCTTCTCTTCTACTTTAATTTCTAAATTAGCCGCATGCGGATTTCCTTCCACCCGCTTTAACTGCGGCTTAACATCCTTAAAAAACCCTAAATTATAAATCTTTCTTAAATCCTGGCGCATTTCCTCTACATTAAATACCTCACCGGGTTCCATATCTAATTCTCGTCTAAGCACATAATCCTTTGTTTCTTTGTTCCCGCTAATGATGATTTTATTTAATTTACCCTCTTTAACTTTTAAATGGAGCTCATCATCATTTTTAATCGTTACATCCACCACCTGAGCTAAAACATAACCCTGCTGTTGATAATACTCATTAACTGCCTTAACTCCTTTATCTAACTGATTGACATTCAATAATTTGCCAGTTTTTATAGCCAGATTTTCTTTTAATTCAGCCTCCGCTACTTGTTGATTGCCGCTGATAACTATCTTGCTTAATTTTGGATTTTCAATTACTTCAAAAACTAATTTTACCCCGCCTTGATGATTTTTAAAATTGACCCGAATATCAAAGAAATATCCTAAATCAAAAATAGACTGCATATCTTTTTTTAACTGGTCCTGAGAGATACTATCTCCTACTTGCGTTTCAATCTGCTCTATTATTCTTTCCTCAGCCACATGTTTGTTCCCAGTAACACTAATCGCCGTAATTGTATTTTCCGAAACTTGTTCCGGAACCGACACATCACCAGTTTCCTCCGCTGCTGCCCCAATAGAATTTACAATTAAAAGTCCAACTACTAATATAACTATTCCTAACTGCTTTGCCTTCATCAATTTTTCCTCCTTTTAATCTTATTAATGCCTTATTATTTACAGCTTCAACTTTGCCTAGCGAATAACTACCTCTCAACTCCCCCAACGATTTACCTTCGTTCTATCAGGAGGTGGGGTGGGTGGGGGTTGTTGGCTGACATTTAGCGTTTTTTCTTCACGAATATTCCTTCCTTCGCCCATTAAAATTGCCTTAAAAAGAACTTTTTTATTTTAATGGGCGAAGGAAGGAATGAAGAAAAAACGCTACCGGAAGCTAACAACCCCCACCTGCCCCTCCTCCTGATAAAAAAACTTTAAAACTTGCCCATGTCTTTAAAAAGGAAGCGTCAGCTCCATTCCCAATTTATAATCCCCTTGCTTATCATAGTTACCATTCAACCTTAAATTATCTATTCCTTCTGAAAAGCGATACTCAAATCCATAAGAATATCTTTCTTCCTGCCCAAAGGTTTTAGTCATTTTTAGCATAAATCCATCAAAAATATACTTGCCAATTTTAATCTCCAATTCATTCTGGAGTAAAGATCTAATCTGCACTTGGTCTAAATTCAGCGACCTTTCAAAAGAACGCTCAATTTTATAAATCAATTCCGTTTTAAGCCCCTGACCAATTAACCGGCGCAGTTCATTTTTAACTGCCTGATCATAATCCTTTTCTAGTAAACTCCCAATTCCTCCCTGCTGAGACAGCAAATTAATAATCTCTCTTCTCGTCATGGCCGGCTCAGAAGAAAAGTTCAGCTGCCACGGGTCAGCAGCTATATCCTCCCCTGAACCTTGAACATCAAGGTATATTTCCTTGACTTCCCCAGTTTCATCCGGAAGACTAGTCCGCGCTCTAATATCTAACTGCGGAACAAAGCTGTATTTAGTAAATTGAGCAGTACCCTCAACTAATTCAAACTCTGTATTATAATAAGTAAACCGCCCGGTAGTAGAAGAGAGGCTGCCGGTTAACTCTATCTGCTCCTGCTCAGTTGTAGCTAACTCTAGTTCTCCATCCTGAACTAAAATATCAATATTTTCATTGCCGACTTTAACATTCTGTCTTGGCTTAATTACCAGATCAAAGCGGGGCTTAATTGGTAATTCTTCATCTGGTGTCGGCCATTTTGCCGGCAGTTCAAACATTGTATCATGAGCAGTAATCTGCCCCTTGATTAGCGGATCATAAAATCCACCTTTAATTTCCAGCTGAACATCATTTAGCCCCTGCCAGGACCCGTGATTAAAAGCTACATCTGTCCCCTCAACCTGCAGATCATAACTGGCTGGTAATAACCCCGTCAGCGAGATATCCCCTTCTGCCTCCACTATTCCCTGTCCATACTTCCCGCGCAGATTATCTACTATTATTTTATCTCTAGTAAAATTAAATTCCCCCGTTAATTCCTTTACCTCACGATCAAAGGCCGGATGGGTAAAACCCGCTCCCTCTAATTCAGCCTGCCCCTGCAGATTAATATCTGCCCAAGTGCCTTCTATCTTTAAATCAGCCTGTCCACGGCCGTGAATTGATTTTAAATCGGCAACTGCTAGCGATAATAAATTTAGATTTCCCCCTCTCAGCTTGACTGCTAAATCAAATTCCTGCTCTTGTTTAAGAGGGACTACTCCATTAGTGCGCAGAATTTCCCCGCCCTTATCCTGAAGCGTCTGCTGTAAAAACAGTCTATCTCCCTCAATCACTTTTAAGCGGCCGCTCAGTTTTTGGTAATCAAAATTATTAATTTCTCCCTGGTTAATCTGTAAATTAGAATCGACATTTAAATTATTCAGTTCCCCATGTAAGCGACCGGATAAATCCATTTCCCCCGCTAAATGAGGCAGCGAAATATCTAAATCTAATAACGACTTTAAATTAGTTAAAGGAGCTACTTTAAATTGGCGGGCTGCTACCTTCAGATCCATTCCTTTTTGATGCCAATAGCTGCCCTGTAACTCCAAGTAACCTGTCTCATCTATATCATCTATATCTAAATCCAGTTCTAACCGCGGTTGAAGAAAAGAACCATTAGCTATTACCCGCCCCTGAACCGGATGAACTAACCGCAAGTCTTCCTCTAAAAACTGATCTAAATATACTAAATTCCCTTTCAGAACATCAACCCGCAGCTGCTTAAACTTTTTCTGATCCAGATTAAGCCCGCCGCTAAATTTATACTCAAATCCTTCCTTTTTTAATCGACCCTGTTTGCAGTGCAAATTGGGTTTTTCATACTGCATAGTTGCCGTTAGCATTCCTAACTTATAATTATCAATCTGTAATTTCTGTGCTTTTGTCTCCGCAGCCAGCTTTAGGTCAGTAAGCTCACCGTACAGCCGGCCGTCAATGGCCGCAGTTCCTTTAACTACTCCTAACTCTTCTGTGGCTTGGATATCCTGTAGACGAAGCTGTTGAGTGGAAAACTCCAAGTTTAACCGTTCAGCTTCATATTCTCCCGCCGCCTGAAAACTGCTTTTTTTATATTTTCCAGTCAGCTTATTAATCTGCAACTTCTGATCTTGATAACCTACATTTAATTCTACCTGATCCACAGGCTGATGGTAAATACTACCATCAGTAACCGCTGCTGTTCCTGCAATTGACGGCTCAGTTAAAACATTTGTTACCTCTAAAGCAGCAGTTAATACTCCGGAAGCCGGCCAGTCCAGATTTCCTCTCGTCAATATTTTCTCTACTTTTACTGCTTCAGTAGCTGCTTTAATATGGGACGTCTGATCTTTAAAATCAACTGCTCCCCTTATTTCAGTATTTAACTGCGGTAGCTTAACCTGTTTTAACTCAACAGCCCCTGCCTGATAATTTATGTCTCCCTGCGCCTGACCTATTCTAAATTGATCATATCCTAATTGAGCAAGCGCAAATCCTCCCCTAAATTCAGGATTTTTCAGCTTTCCTTTTAATTCTCCCTGTAAATTTATACTGCCTGTTAATTTGTTTAACTGGTGTAACGACCGTAAATTGCTCAATTTAACCTCCGCAGCTTCCAGGGTTAAATCCAGTTCTCCACCTAAATCAACAATTCCTTCTAAATTCCAGACCCCCTGGTCAGCTAATAATTTAGCTTGATTTAAAAATACTTTCCCTTTATTTATCCAAAAATTACTCGTAAATTCATCTACAGGGTACCCAGCAATATTCCCCTGAACTACAGATACCGACCCTAATACATTTAACTTCTTTTTGTCTAAGCCTTGTCCAGAAATAACTCCTTCTCCGCTGGCTAGACCTGCTAACTCGAAATTATAATCTAGATTTTCATTCAATTTAGCTAACTCAAGTTGATTAAAATCAAGCGACAGCATATACTGCAGTTGTTCGGCTAAATTAATCGTTCCTTCCCCTTTAATCCGTCCTTCTTGATAAGTAAAAGCAGCTTGTTTAAGATTAATTACTTCTCCTTTATAATGGAGGCGCGCCGAAAAATCACTAACTGCTTCCTGATTTATTCGCCCCTGATCTAATTTAATATCACCTACTACATTAGGCTTTCTTGCTGCCCCCCTAATTTTGCCGTTAATTCCTGCTTTCCCAGCTAACTGTACCTCGTCCGGCAAATAACTCTTTAACTCCTGGAGAGCAAACTCTTCCACTTGGTAATTTAAATTAAGCTGCGGCTGCTGCCAGTTAAATACTTCTCCCGACACTGTAATTAATGACTCCTGATAGTTAGCTGAAGCTTCTTTAACCTTCAACCCATAATTATTAACTCCTAACTCGGCAGTTAGATTATTTAACTGCAGTTCTTGATAATCAATCTGCCCCTCAGTCAACTTTAAGTCACCATAATAAGTTGGCTGTGACCCGAAATTACCGCTTAATTTTATTTTCCCAGCTAGCAGACCTTGATAATCAACAGAATCTAAGTTAATCACTTTCGCTTTCCAATCCGATTTAATTTTAGTTAAATCAAGGCGGCTAAAGCTTATCTGCCCTTGATATTCTTCTCCAGTTAACTGCCCCTGTAGTTTAAATTCAGCCGGGATTAAAACCGGCAACTGAGCTGCTAAAGCAAAATCAATCCTCGACCCAACCCCTACCGTTCCTTCAATACCAGTTATTGTTTCACTAATTTCGGGCGAACTATAATTTATCTGCCCCGCTTCTATAGCAATCTCACCAGTAAACAGGCCTTCCGCCTTTCCTTCTTCGCCAGCCGCTAGCCCCTGTAAAAAACTATAATTTCCGTCTTTCCCGCGGCTGACATTAACCTCCGGGGCAGTCACTTCAATGCGGCTGATGCTCTTTACCGGCTGCAGTGAATTAAACAGCAGATCAAGCCATTTATATTCAATTACTAATTTTTCCGCTGTTACTAACGGGGGCGCAGTTGGCCCGGCTAACTGGAATTCTTCCATTACCAATTGATTGAAACCACTTAACCTAATGGAATCTAGTTCAATCCCCAGTTCTAACTCTTCTTCTAGCTTAGTAACCACCTGCTCCTTAATATTCAACAGAAGCCGATGATTTGTCATATAAATAATAGTTAATAAAATAAAAAATATTAGACCAGCAATAATTAACCCCTTTTTAGACTGTAAAATCTCAAGTTTCATCATTTAGCCTCCAGTCTACTAGCTCAGGTCACTTCTTATGATATTATATATTTTTTTTACTTGCAATGAATATAATCAGTTATTTATGGAAACAACTACAATTTTAATAATTAAATTAAACCTAACAAAAAACTAAAGACTAAAACCAGTTAGCAGTTCCGCTTTCCAAAATAAATAGGAAAAAGACTCCCTATTGAGGAATAGAGAGCCTTAAGAAGAAGAATCTTGGCTTCCTTTTTCTTCCTGCGGACGAACCACTTCCACATTTTCTCTAACTGCTCCCTGCAGTACATAGTCAAGACTAAATACTTTTTTTGCCAGCGGCTCTTGCGTATACCCGCCATTAGACATTTTATCGGTTTCAGCTTCCTTTTCTTTTATATTCGACTGCGGCGAATAATCAGCTCTTAGTTCTACTACTACCTGATTATTCTGCTTCTTTTCGGTAAAAATATTCACTAATTCCTCTAAACTCTTCACATTATTTAATTGGGATGGCCTCTGTTCCTCTTGCTGCTGCTGCTGAGATAAAGCTTGGTCGAGATTAGCTTCTTGCCCGCTTAAAACATGTAAACTTAACTGCTGTTCTTTAATCTCTTTAGGAATTTTAAATTCTACTTCCTCAGTTACAACTTCCTCCCGATAAGGTCGAAAAGAAATCTGAGCGGTCATCTTTTCTCCCGGTTTTACTTTCTCCTTTTTTACCTTCACTTCTTCAATTAAAGCCGACCGAGGTGTTTTTTCTATTTCCACTTTGAAATTAATATTGGCTATATTAACTTCCCGAAACGGATTATTATTAATTAACTCTAAAGCCTGTAAAAAGTCAGTAATGGAAGCTGCTGCTATATCATTTTGATTATAATACAGATTTTTTACCTTTAATTCTTTGCCTGGTAAATTGCTGCCCATAATTTCTAAACTAATCTTCGCTGTTCCTCCGCCCTTCCGGTCAATAGTACTATCAATTGCCTGTAATAAGGCAGCTGCCGACAATTTGGAAAACAAAGCTTTATTCTGAACAATCTGAAATTCAAATTTATTATTGCGGGCCAATCCTTTATCTACCACTTCTACTTCCACCGGAATTACGTTAGGAAATTCACCAACTTTTCCTGCTACTCCAGCAGTTCGGTCCTGATTAACAATCCCCTTTACTTCCACAGGAGAACCAATTTTAAAGGGCATTTTTACACTATTAATCATTTTATGAATATAAGCAGATGATAGCAGATAATTTACATCTCCCAGCGATAAAAACGGATGCCCAAACCCTAATACCTCATCCTGGTCGCGGTATGTTAAAGTCCCAATCGCAGATACATTAATATCTCCGCGCACCAGTTGAATTGCTAAAGCGCTGCCCGGTTTCAACTTAGTTTCTACATCTTTACTTACTACCCCACTAGCCTGAATTGGCTTTACTTCATAATCTTCTAATTCTTGCTTTAAGCGCCTTTTAGCTCTTCCAGACAGACCACTAACTAACAAGGGGGTCGTCGCCGGCTGAACTGCCAAAGTATCAGGTTCAGTTTCTACTCCCGGCTGGTCAGCAAAACAAACTTTATTATACTGCTGACTGCCAATTTTAATCGGCGAATCAAGTTTAATATTTTTCTTCTCCGGCTGTCGGTCATTAGTCTTTTCTTCTAGCTCAAAAATACTCCGCATGCTCTTAATCGGAGTTACCATTCCAATCTTATGATTAGTCATCTCCCAACCGTAGCCGATTGCTCCAATTAGTCGATCATTAATATAAACTGGACTACCGCTCATTCCGGAAGCAATACCTCCGGTTTTTTCTATCACTTCCCCGCTGGTTTTAACTAAAATCAACGGCTGGTCAGCCTGTTTAGGACTAGGTAAAATGCTGACAACTTCTACCTTAAATTCTTCTATTGTAGTTCCGCTAATTACTGTCTTTCCTACTCCTGTCATTCCCGGTTCTACCTCGGCAAGAGGCATGACTTCTGAACCGGCAATTGCTGACTGAGTAAGTAATAAACAAATTCCTACCACTAAGCTAAGTTCTACAGCCCTACGCAATCAAATCCCGTCCTTTCTTCTGGTTTGATTATTTTATTTTAGCTTATTTAACTGGCGGTAAACTCCTTCTGCAATTCCTAAGTTGGCTCGTTTAGCCGTAGTTTTAGCCAGTTCCCTATAGTACATATCCTCAAATATATCGCGACCTAATCCACTATCCAGTAATTTAGATTTGAAGCCAGCTTTTTTCATTTCTTTAAACATTAAATTAACAAAAATTGCTTCAAATTCTTCACTTACCTTTTTTAGTTCTTCATCTTCTGTATCTTCTTTACCTTTACTTTTTATTTTATTCTTAATGGTCTGTTTAAATTCATTATTCTGCTTTTTTTTCATCTCTGCCGCCTGAAATTTATTCTCAGTTAAATTAGGATTTATCTTCATAGTATTACTCCTTAGCCTAAACCAAGGAGTAAGCTCACCTCCTTACATAATCTCTAAATCAGCATGTAAAGCTCCCGCTTGATTAATCGCCTGTAAAATAGCAATAATATCCCGCGGATTAGCACCTACCCCATTGAGTGCTTTTACCACATCTGAGATAGTAGATCCTTTTGGGATTACCATTGTTTGTTGTTCTTCCCCTGCTTCATCCTCCTGCTGCTGATTAGGATTAGCTTGATTTTGTTCTTCCTGCTCAGGAGCCTGCTGATTATTCTCTCCCTCTTGATTAGTAGCAATAGTAACAGTTAAATCTCCATGGGAAACCGAAACTTTAGACAACCGAACATTATGCCCCATCACAATAGTTCCTGTCCGCTCATTAAAAACTACCTTTGCCTTTGTATCAGGCCTTACTTCTAACTGGTTAATCCGAGAAATAAAGCTAACTCGCTGCCCTTGAAAATTATTAGGAATCTCTACCGCTACTGTCTGCGGATCCTTTGCTTTAGCATAAGCACTGCCCTGAGGATTATATCCGAAG
Source organism: uncultured Halobacteroidaceae bacterium (assembly GCA_964346395.1). Classification (GTDB taxonomy): domain Bacteria; phylum Bacillota; class Halanaerobiia; order Halobacteroidales; family Halobacteroidaceae; genus CAYFUT01. The sequence goes on along the minus strand of CAYFUT010000031.1, from coordinate 14,189 downwards.
TGACTATTAACCACATCTGCTACCCTCCGAGCAGTAGTAAAATCAGGTTCAGTCAATAACAGGGTGATCTGCCCCCGGGCTGAATAATCTCCAGCTGATTCCTGCTTAACAATTCCCCCATCAGGAACTCGACCGACCGTTGGATGATTCTGCTGACCTTGGTCTGCTCCCTGGCCGCCATTATAACCTCCAATGGAAACCGGGCCCTGCGCCTCTGCATACACTTTTTCGCGCTTAGGACCTAATAAGGGAGTCATTAATAATGTTCCGCCTTGTAAGCTATCTGCACCACCAATTGAAGAGAGAGTCACATCAACTTCATCTCCCGATTTAGCAAACGAAGGCACCTCAGCAGTTACCATTACAGAAGCTACATTATCAGCATTTAAATCATCAGGAGCTACATTAATTCCAAAATTCTGCAGCATATTAGCCACCGACTGAATGGTCTGCGCACTTCCTCCATCACCAGTCCCATTTAGTCCTACAACCAATCCATAACCGATTAACTGTTGAGTATTTACACCTTGCACTCGAGTAATATCTTTAATTCTCACTAGCGGATCATTATTACTTTCTTGCGCAGGGGTTAAAGCAAAAACAGGAGTAGCTAATAATATAAAAATGATAACCAAACTGCTCTCTAAAACTTTCTTCATCCTATCCCCTCTTTCTAAAATACCCAATTTAGAATTCGCCCAATAATTCCGGGCTTCTGTTTGGCAGCAATTACTCCTTGTCCTTCGTATTGAATATTTAGATTAGCAATATAATTAGATTCAATAGTATTATCTCCCGTAATATCTTCCGGCCGGACTATACCGTTTAGTTTAATTTTTTGCTTTTCATCATTAATCATAACCTCTTTATTTCCTTTTACCTGTAAATTACCATTCTCCAGCACTTTCTCCACTTGGACCGTTACTTCCGCTGACAGATTTCCGCTCCGGCTAGTAGATCCAGTAGCTGTGCTGCTATCACTTTCATTAACACCAAAGGGATTAATAAAATCTAAAATTCCGGTTCCGGCTCCCACATTAGCTTGATTACTTTGAGAAACATCAGTGTTGGCCTGCTGATTAGCAGTTGCATTCTCCGAAATAATCACTGTTAGTACATCCCCATCTTTATAAGCCTGCTGGTCAGCATACATAGAATTAGAAGGAGCAGCCACTACCGGATAACAAACTAAACTAATTAAGGTTGCCACCAAAATTACCAATACACTTATCTTGCTGACGCTTCTTTTCTGAACCACCGTGCGTCAACTCCTTTTTTTATTTAAGAATTATCTGTACTTTCCCTTTCGCAATTACTTCTGCCTTAACAGTTTCACCACTATTCCTATTCTGCACTTTAATTACTTCTCCTTTATGACCTGGTTCCAGAGCCCGACCGGTAGTAGTCACTTCTACCCCGTTCACCCGAGCAATAAGTGTCACATCCTGCCACCGCTTAACTAACGGCGGAATTTCTAGCATTCTTTCCAACAGCACATCGCCTGGCTGTAATGATTGTTTTAATTTTTTTCCTTCTAATTTCGCTCCCGGCTCTACCAACTGACCGCGGTTATTAGTTACTGTTCTTTCTTCTTTTTTAAATAAATCTTGCGTTATAAATCTGCCCCGCTTCAAATTAGTTTTAGCTACTAATACTTCTTTATATATCTCTACTTTATACTGTAAGTAAATCTGCTTATATAGCTGTCCATCTACTAAAATTTTAACCGGTATCATCGTCTTGCCTAGCAAATTCCGCTTATTGCTTGCTACTTTAAATTGGATACTGCCATAAGGAGACTTTAACTGCTGAGGTGGCGATATGGGAGTGATCTCAATTTTTTCTTCTGCATAAGACAATCGGCTGTAAATATAATTCTTTCCTGCCTTTACTGCTTTATCTATAGGCAGACTTTTATACTTACTGGTAACTACGAATTGATAGGGAATATTTAGTTTTACTGCTGATAAATCTATATTTTTTTGCTGCAGCGCATTGACTATCATCTGCCGATATAAAGTCCGCTGATAATCAGGCAACGGAGAGCGCCCTAATGTTATATCCTGCACCCGATTGATAAATGAATTATCCCCTGTGATTTGAGCTATATTTCCTAACTTAACTTGCATTCTCTTAACTTGTACCCGAGAAGGAATGGTAATTGTATTTGCTGTCGTTACTGCTGGCACTAGCAATAAAAACAAAATAACTAAGAACGTAGTCACCAGTTTCCTCTTCATTGCTTTAGGCTCCTATCTCTTTAAATTATTTGCCTGCTGTAGCATATCATTAGAGGCTTTAATAGCCTTAGAATTAATTTCATAGGCCCGTTGAGCAGCTATCATATCTGTCATTTCTTCTACTATTTTTACATTAGAAGTTTCCAAAAACCCCTGGGCTATTTTTCCATAACCTTCTTCTCCAGCTATTCCCGTCATCGCTTCACCGGAAGCAGCTGTCGGCTTATAAATATTTTGACCTTTACTTTTTAAGCCAGCTGGGTTAGCAAAATTAGCTAACTGAATTTGTCCAGCTTCCTGAGGAACCTGCGATCCAGGCTCTAAATAAGTAATTACTCCCTGTTCATTAACAGAAATATCTTTGGCATTAGCCGGTACACTAACAGGTGGTTGAAGTAAATAACCATCGGAAGTAACAATCTGTCCATTACTATCTAATTTAAAGGACCCATCTCGGCTATAACCTACGCTACCATCAGGTAATTGAACCTTGAAAAATCCTTTGCCCTTAATCGCTAAATCTAAATCATTTCCGGTATTTTTTAAACTTCCCTGCGAAAACATTTTCTGGGTTGCCGCCGGCCGAACTCCGTGACCTACTTCAATACCTGTCGGCACTTGAGAACCTTGACTATTCGGTGTGCCCGCATTTTTTATCGTCTGATACATTAAATCTTGAAAACTTACCCGCGACTGCTTAAAGCCGGTAGTATTCACATTAGATAAATTATTAGAAATTGTATCTACATTAAGCTGTTGTGCTTTCATCCCGGAAGCAGCACTCCATAGTGATCTAATCAATGTAATTCCTCCTTCGTTATTAATTGACAATTGAAAATGGACATTTGACAATTGTAATTCAATATCAAAAACTTAAAACCTAGTAAGGCTCTTACCTTTAATGTTTTGTTCTCAATTGTCAATTGTTAACTGTCAACTGTCAATTGTCAACTGTTAATTGTCAATTATTACACTTTTCCTACCTGATTAACTGCCTTGCCTAACGTTTGGTCATGAGCTTGAACCATCTTCTGGTCTGCTTCATACTTGCGGCTGTTTTCAATCATTTTAGTCATTTCCTGAACCGGGTTAACATTAGAACCTTCCAAAAATCCCTGGGCAACCTGTCCAGTGCCGGCAAAATTGCCTCCCGCCTCGGGAGTCCACCGGAATAAACTGTCGCCTTCTCTAGCTAATCCTGACTTATTAGGAAAATCTCTTATCCGAATGGTATTTATCTCTTCTCCATCAGCCAACAAGGTATTTTCTTTTACTGTAATATTCTCGCTCTCCGGAGGAACCTGTAAACTTCCCTGTTCCCCTAGTACTGGATAACCGTCCTGGGTAACTACCTGGCCTTGATTATTAATCGTAAAATCACCATTACGAGTGTATCTAACTCCCTGCGGAGTTTGAACTGCAAAAAAACCTTCTCCCTTAATTGCCCAATCCAATTTACTACCTGTTTTCTTATATTCTCCACTATTATGGTCTACAGCTGTATGACTAACTTCTACTCCCCTACCTGACTTACCTATGGTAGTTACTTCCTCATCCATTCTCGCCATCAGCTGATCAGAAAAAGATTTCTGCACATTCATCCCTTTTTTATATCCTGTTGTATTAATATTAGCTAAGTTATTGGAAATTGCATTCTGTTTGTGTAAAGACACCTTCATGCCTGAAGCAGCATTATACAGTCCTCTAATCATTACTTTGCCTCCTTTCTTTTGACATTCTTATTAACTTATTTACATATAGATTGGAAAAATCCTTTTTTTAAATCCAAAATTATTCTATTTCTTTTATATCTGCCCCTATTCGAGATAACTTGTCAGTTATATCTTCATACCCACGTTTAACATGATAAATATCACTAATTACTGTTTTTCCTTCCGCTGCTAACCCCGCTAAAATCAGAGAAGCTCCTGCCCTTAAATCATGAGCCGTTACTTCCGCTCCCTGTAATTGACTCTGCTTGACTACCGCTTGATTATCTGTGACCTCAATTTCCGCTCCCATCTTCTTTAATTCCTCTACATGGCTGAATCTATCTTCAAACACAGTTTCTACTACCTTCCCTTCTTCAGCCGCCTGCGTTAATAAAGTAATAAACTGCGGCTGTAAATCCGTCGGGAAGCCAGGATAAGGAAGCGTCTTTACATTCACCGCCTGTAAATTTTCAGTAGGAACTACTTCTACTCCCGTAACATCTTCCTTAAATTTAACTCCCATTTCCCGCAGCTTAGCCAGTAAAGAATTTACGTGTTCTACCAACACATTATCTACATATAAGTTACTATTAGTAACTACTGCCCCTAATATGTAAGTCCCCGTTTCAATCCGGTCCGGGATAATAGTATATTCTCTGCCGGCTAATTCATCAACTCCCTGGATTGTAATCATATCCGTTCCCGCTCCTTTAATTTTCGCTCCCATAACACTTAAATAATTAGCTAAATCTACAATCTCAGGCTCTTTAGCCGGATTTTCAATTCTTGTTTCCCCCTCAGCCATAACCGCAGCCATCATAAGATTCATTGTAGCTCCCACGCTGGGATAATCAAGGTAAATTTCTGCTCCTGTTAACTTATCTGCCTTGACTTCTACTAATTCTTGGGTCTGCTTTACTTCTGCCCCTAGGGCTTTAAAACCTTTTAAGTGTAAATCTATCGGGCGATTACCAATCTCACAACCACCGGGTAAGGTAGTTACTGCTTTCCCATAGCGCCCTAACAAAGCTCCTAAAGCATAATAGGAAGCCCGCAATTTTTCTGCTAACTGGGGAGGAACAGTCAACTTATCTACCTGACTAGTATCAACCCATAATTTATTATCTTTATATTCTGTTTCTGCCCCTAAAGCAGTTAAAATTTTAATTATATTATTGACATCCTTTAAATCAGGAATATCACATAAAACACTTGCCCCACGTCCTAATAGACTAGCCATAATAACAGGTAAGGCTGCATTTTTAGCTCCACTAACCTTAATAGTTCCTTCTAATTTATTTTTGCCTTTAACTATAAATTGTGACATATTTCTCCTCCTAATTTAGTGCTTCATTTTCTATCTTTATTTTCTTGATAACTAATAAAATTCCTGCTTTAATTCCATTATTAATGAGAACCGGGACATTTTTTACCCAACAGTTTATCAAACCAAGACAGCTGTTTATAATTATCTAACTCTTCTGGTGCTTTTTGAGCTATTAGCTGATAACAATCAGCACAGAGTTTCTCTCCTTGAGCAGTTATTAGGTCGTTCGGAATCCCTTTATCCCGCAAATATTCTTCCCTGCTTTTTACAAATATTTCTTCGCGGTCAACAGCCTGATCACTAACCACTACTAAGCCAATTTCTCCTTCAAATTCCGGGGAACCTACCTTTTTAAAAGAAATATTATATTCCTGCGCTAATCTAATATACTCACGCGCAGAATTCATATCTACCTCCCGATCAATAACTATCTTTTCAGCTTCAGGATCTTTAATACCCTCCATTACTTGGGGATAAGTTCCTGCTTCCTCTACTTGAGCCCGGGTCAAAGCAATTAATACTCGTTCTTTAAATTCGCCTAAAAATTTTCTTTTTTCTTCTTTTTTTAATTCTAAGCCGCCTTGCACACCGCGAGCGGCTGTCTGCTCCAATTCACTCTTATCCTGCTGTTTTTTTAAGGCCTCTTCTCTAACTTTTTCCTCCACTATTTCCCTCCTTTTTAGTATCTACTTTGTTCCCCATAGTTATGCAGATTAACACACAGTTTTAAATAAATGGTAATTAATTGCAATAAAAAAGAGCAAGAGATTGCTCTCTTACTCAATTTCTTCAACTTCAAATTCTCCAAAATTTCGCTTAGCCACACGTAAGCGATTCATAGCTTTGCGGAGAGCAATCTCTGCTTCTTGTTCATTAATATGATCCTCATGTTTTCGTTCTAATTTTTTTTCTGCTCTTTTTTTCGCTTCCAGGGCTCTATCTACATCTATTTCCTCAGAAAATTCAGCAGTTTCTGCTAAAATAGTAACTTGCTTAGGAGTCACTTCCATATAGCCGTGGCTAGCAGCTAAAAAGTATTCTTCTCCTTCAGTTTCAATTTTTACTTTCCCAATATCCACCCCAGTAACAAAGGGCTCATGATTGGGGAGTACACCCCGGTCGCCATCTATTGTTTTAATCACTACTATTTCTGCCTGGTCGTCATATTGAACGCCCTCCGGGGTTACTATTTCTAACTTCATAGTAGCCATCTTACTCACTTCCTTCTACTTCTTTAGCCTTCTCTACAGCTTCATCAATAGTTCCTACAAACAGGAACGCATCCTCAGATAGGTCATCATGCTTTCCTTCTAAAATCTCTTTAAAACCGCGAATAGTTTCTTCTACCGGTACGTATTTACCTTCAATCCCAGTAAACTGTTCAGCTACAAAGAAAGGCTGCGACAAGAACCGCTCAATTTTTCGGGCCCGCTGGACAGTTAATTTATCTTCTTCTGATAACTCATCCATTCCCAAAATAGCAATAATATCCTGCAAATCTTGATACCGCTGTAAAGTTTCCTGCACTTCCCGAGCTATGTTATAATGTTCTTCTCCTACTACATTAGGATCCAGTACATTAGAAGTAGAATCCAGCGGATCCACTGCCGGATAAATTCCTTTCTCGGACAACTTTCGCGACAATACAGTAGTTGCATCTAGATGCGTAAAAGTTGTCGCTGGCGCCGGGTCAGTTAAGTCATCAGCCGGTACATAAACTGCCTGTACGGAAGTAATTGATCCCTTATCAGTGGAAGTAATCCGCTCCTGCAGTTCTCCCATATCAGTAGCCAAAGTAGGTTGATAACCAACCGCCGACGGCATTCTTCCTAACAGAGCTGAAACCTCAGAACCAGCCTGCACAAACCGGAAAATATTATCAATAAACAACAGCATATCCTGACCTAATTCATCTCGGAAATATTCAGCCATTGTCAATCCTGTTAAACCAACTCGCATTCGAGCTCCAGGCGGTTCATTCATCTGACCGTAAATTAAAGCTACTTTATCCAAGATACCTGCTTCTTGAAATTCCAACCACAAGTCAGTACCTTCTCGCGTTCTTTCTCCTACTCCACTAAAGACCGAATATCCGCCGTGCTCTTGAGCAATATTGTTAATCAATTCCTGAATTAAAACTGTCTTACCTACTCCCGCACCACCAAATAATCCTACTTTACCACCGGCAGCATAAGGAGCTAGTAAATCAATTACTTTTATCCCTGTTTCAAAAATTTCCGTAGAAGTTGCCTGTTCTTCATATTCAGGCGGATCACGATGAATTGAAGCATACGTATCAGTTTCTACTTCCCCTTGATTATCAATTGGATTTCCTAGAACATTAAAAATCCGTCCTAAGCATTCTTCTCCTACTGGAACTGTAATTGGTCCTTCTAGATCAACTGCTTTCATACCTCTTACTAAACCATTAGTAGAGGACATAGCTACTCCTTTGACTCGATTATCCCCTACCTGATTCATAACTTCCACTACAATTTCTCGCTCTTTATCTTCATCTATTACTTTAATTGCATCCTTTACTTCCGGTAAATTTCCATTGGGGAATCTAGCCTCTACTACTGGTCCAATTACCTCTACAACTTCCCCAATATTCTTTTCTCCGACAGCTCCTTTTTGACTCTTAATTTCCACGATAATACCTCCTTCTTCAACTTCCTATTCTAATGCCTCAGCCCCGCCGACAATTTCAGTTATTTCTTGTGTAATTGCTGCCTGACGAGCTCGATTATAAGATAAAGTTAAGTCATCAATCATTTCTTCAGCATTTTCAGTAGCTGAATCCATAGCCGTCATTCGCGATGCAAATTCACTGGCCTTAGCTTGCAGTAAAGCTCCAAAAATAAGATTTTTAATATACTGTGGTAGAACTGAACTTAAAACTGCGCCTGCTGAAGGCTCATATAAATACTTCTTAGGTTTTTCTTCTGTTTCCTCTGTTGCTGGAGCTTCAATCGGCAATAGCTTATAAACTTCAACTGTCTGGTTTAACACAGATTCAAAATCAGTATACACCAAATACACTTCGTCTAACACTTTTTCTTTATACAGCTCGATTACTTCTCGACCAATACTGGCCGCAGTAGAAAAGCGAGGGTGATCCTCTAAATCTAAATATTCGGAAATAATACTAATCTCTTTACGGTCAAAATACATTTTTCCCTGCTTACCAACAGTTAATAATTTGCATTCTTTATCAGTCTGCTCAACTCTATTCTCGACTTTCCGAGTAATCCGGTTATTATAAGGACCGCAGAGTCCTCGATCCCCGGTCATTAAAACATACCCCACTGTCTCTACTTCCCGTTTTTCTAGCAGCGGATGTAAATCATCATCACCGCCCGCCGTTAAACTGATTAATGTCTCTCTAGTTTTATTAAAAAACGGTTTAGCATCTTCTGCCCTCTGTTCAGCAGTCTGTAATTTAGCAGAAGCAACCATCTTCATGGCGCGGGTGATTTTTTTCGTATCCTCTACACTTTCAATTTGCCGCTCAATATCGCGCATACTCTCCATTTTAACCTTCACCTCACTTTTTAGCGAGCACTTAATCTATATTTAAGCAGATTCTTCCTCTTCTGCTTCTGTTATTTCTTGACTGGCATTAAAGTGATCAGCTTTAAATTCTTCCAGCGCAGCTTTCAACTCTTCCTCCATATTTTCCTCTAGTTCACCAGAATCAACAATTGTTTCTCCAATTTCTGGTTTATTACTGGCCATAAAGTTTAAGAACTCTTCCTCAAAACGGCCGATATCATCTAGCGGTAAATCATCTAAATATCCATTAGTTCCTGCATAAATAACCATTACCTGTTCCTCTACTGCCATAGGATCAGTCTCATCCTGCTTTAAGAGCTCTACCAGCCGCTCTCCCCGGGCCAACTTCTGCTGCGTAGATTCATCTAAGTCAGACCCAAATTGAGCAAAAGCTTCCAGCTCTCGATACTGCGATAAATCCAGCCGCAGCGTACCAGCTACATCCTTCATAGCGCCAATCTGGGCATCGCCTCCTACGCGAGATACAGACAGACCGGTATTCACTGCTGGACGAACTCCCGAGTAAAATAGTTCACTCTCTAAGTAGATCTGACCGTCAGTAATTGAAATTACGTTGGTCGGAATATAAGCAGAAATATCTCCCGCTTTAGTTTCGATAATCGGTAAGGCCGTTAAAGAACCAGCTCCCAAATCATCATTTAACTTAGCAGCTCGCTCTAATAAGCGAGAGTGTAAATAAAATACATCACCTGGATAAGCTTCTCGCCCCGGCGGACGTCTCAATAATAGCGACATCTCTCGATAGGCTATTGCATGCTTAGATAGATCATCATAAACAACTAATACATCATCGCCCTGATACATGAAATGTTCTCCAATGGCACATCCAGCATAAGGTGCTAAGTACTGCAAAGGCGCTGGGTCACTGGCTGAAGCAGTTACTACTGTTGTATACTCCAAAGCTCCTGTCCGCTCTAACTTATCTACATTCCGAGCTACTGTAGAAGCTTTTTGACCAATAGCTACATAAACACACTTGACATCCTGATCGTCCTGATTAATAATTGTATCAATTCCAATCGCTGTCTTTCCCGTCTGACGGTCACCGATAATCAATTCCCGCTGACCTCTACCAATTGGAATCATCGAGTCAATAGATTTAATCCCCGTCTGAAGAGGTTCTTCTACCGGCTTTCGTTCTACAATTCCCGGAGCTCCACTCTCTACTGGGCGAGTATCTTCTCCATTAATAGGGCCTTTTCCATCCATCGGCTTTCCCAGCGGATTAACAACCCGGCCTAACAATTCTTCACCCACCGGTACTTCCACTACATTACCTGTTCTATGTACCTCATCGCCCTCACTAATAGTAGACTGCTCTCCCATAATTACACAACCAATATTATCTTCTTCTAAATTTAACACCATGCCCGTAACGCCACTTTCAAATTCCAGCAACTCCCCGGACATAGCATCTTCTAACCCATAAATTTCAGCAATTCCATCTCCTACGCTAAGTACCGTGCCTACACCTTTCGTTTCCAGCTCAGCATCATAATTTTTAATCTGTTCTTTAATGATTGAACTTATTTCTTCTGAATTAAGATTCATATTCTCACCCCTAACTTACTTCTAATTGCTGAAGATTATTTTTTATCCGCTGCAACTGATTAATAAAGCTAATATCCAAAACTTTATTTTTAGTTTTCAACACCAGTCCGCCTATTAAACTAGGCTTTTCCTCTACATTTAATTTAATTTCTTTCTCCAAACTAGTTCTTAATTTTTCCTTTAACTTCTTCTGCTGATCAGCTGATAACTTTACTGCTGCTTCCACTGTAACTTCCAGCTTATCTTCTTCTTTATCCACCCGTTCTTTAAAGGCTTGATAAATAAGCGGCAGCAAACTCTCCCGCTTCTTATCTACTAACAGCTGCAAGAAGTTAAAGGAAGTAGTCGACAGCTCATCAGCAAATATCTTTGCCAGCAGTTCTTTTTTTTCAGCTACAGTTAGTTCCGGCTGCTCCAGCAGTTGACTTAACTCTTCATTTGCTTCTGCTACTCGTGCAACCTCCGCAAATTCCTTCTGCAGCTCCTGTAATTTATCTTCCTCTCGGCCCAATTCGAATAGAGCTTGAGCATACTTTTCAGCTATTTTTCTACCTTTCATTGTAGTTCACCTAACTCATCTTCATCCAACTGATGAATATAATTATCAATTGTTTCTTTCTGCAGTTCCTCATCTACTGCTTCAACTAAGACTTTTTTCGTCATTTCCACTGAAATATCTGCTACTTCATCCCGCAGTTCTTCTCGAGCCTCCTGCTTGGCCCGCCCAATCTGTTCTTCCGCCTTTTCTATCTTTCGATCAGCTTCTTCTTCTGCTTCTGCTACAATTTCTTTCTCCTTGGCTCGGGCTCGACGGCGGCCCTTCTCTACTATCTCTTGCGCTTCTTCCTTTGCCTCCTGGAGTTTCTGCTGATATTTCTCTTTTAATTGATTAGCTTCTTCATTCTTTCGCTCAGCTTCTTCAATTCTATTAGAAATCTTTTCTGATCTTTCCTCCATAAAATTAGTTACAGGTTCATAGAGGAAATGCCGCAGGATTAGATAGAGAACAATAAAATTTATTAACTGCAAAAAGAAGTTTACATCCAAACTAATCATATTTACTCCCTCCTTCCAAAACTAGACCGAATAATAACCAATGAAGGGGTGCTGAATAGAAAGCCTTCCTATCCTCCCCCTTCACTTCAAATTCTAACTAGCCTACAAGCGGCTGTACAAATAACAAAATTAACGCAACTACTAGACCATAGATACCAGTTGTCTCTGCTACTGCTGCTCCTAAGAGCATTGTCTGAATAATAATTCCCTGTGCTTCCGGCTGTTTTCCTACTGCTTCTGCTCCTTTACCAGCTGCATAGCCCTGCCCAATACCTGCTCCAATACCTGCAATCATTGCTAAACCAGCTCCAATAGCCGAAGCTGCCTTAATTAATGCTTCACCATCCATGAAAAATTCCTCCCCTTTTTTAATTAGTTATACTTCAATTATTCTAATTAAATCAGCCCAATAGCGGTCTTACAAAGATTAAAATCAAAGCTATTACTAGAGCATAAATTCCTGTTGTCTGCCCTACTGCCTGCCCCAGCAACATTACTTTTACAATTAGCCCTTGATATTCAGGACGACTGCCTACTCGCTCCGTTCCTTTACCGGCAGCATAGCCCTGACCAATGCCCGGGCCAACTCCTGCAATCATCGCCAGACCGGCTCCAATTGCTGAAGCAGCAAGTACCAAGCCAGTTCCTTCCGCCCCAATTAAGGGGTTGGCATACAATAAAATCAAAGCCACTACCAGAGAAAAGATTCCTGAAGTCTCTGCTACTGCTGCTCCCAGCAGCATCACCATACTAATACTGTTGCTGTTTTCTTCCTGTTCGCCAACAGCTTCAGCACCTTTCCCCGCAGCAAAACCCTGACCAATGCCGGGACCAATCCCGCCAATCATCGCAAAACCAGCCCCAATCATTGTCGCTGCTGCTACTAAATCTGCTTTACTAAACTGCTGTAGCCACTCTAATAAGAAAACTACTATATTAGGAGCATCTTCCACTCTCATTCCTCCTTCCTACCGAAGAAGTTAATCCATCTCCATTGAAATATAAGTCATCGTCAACATCGTAAAGATAAACGCCTGCAGCACACCGGCAAAAACATCAAAGTAAAGACTAAAAATACCCGGAATTACTATTGCTATCACTCCAAACAATAAACTCATAATTACTACACTACCAATCATATTTCCAAAAAGACGGAAAGATAGCGATACCGGATCGGCTAAATTACCAATTACATTCAGCGGAAACATCAGCGATAGCGGTTCGAAATAGCCCTTCAAATAGCCGCCTATTCCTTTAGATTTAATACCAAAATAATGGATATTAAAGAAAGTAATTGCCCCCAAAGCAAAGGTAGTATTCAAACTGGCCGTAGGAGTGAATAAATGCAGCGCATCCCGACCGGGAATAATTCCTACTAGATTAGCAATTACTAAATAAATCATCAAACTACCAATATAGGGAGTAAACTTCTGCATCCCAGGTCCCATAGTAGTCTTGACCAGACCACGACTCCCGTCTACTATTGCCTCAGCAATATTCTGTAAACTACCTGGTTCTGGTTCTCGCTGCAAGTCACGTGTAGCCAACCAAGAAAAGACAGCTAACAAAGCTATAATGACCCAAGTAGTAGTTACGGTAGATTTGACGGGAGCATTAGCAATATGTAGCATCCTTGTTAACTGGTTTTCCGGCAGATGAAACATAACATCCGGCGCAAATTCTTCCGGTACTCCCCTGAGAAAAATCTCCTGTAAAAAATTCATTTATTCCTGTTCCCTCCCTTCAACTGAATTAATACTCTTCTTTTCGGGAGCAAAAACCCCCAACCTGAAAATATTACCGGTTAAAATAACAGCCTTCACTGTCAAAACACCTACAATAGTAGTTACCACATTGATATCAGGCCTCTGCAGTGTAATATAAAAGATACCAAATAACAATCCATAACGCAGCAAGTACTGAATAAAAGTATAAGCAGCTGCTTTTTTCGGATCAAACTGGACTGACTTCCGCAGGGCTCGCTCCAATAGTTGAAAATTAAGAATGCTAATTAGCCCCCCTACAGCAATTCCCAATACCGCCTGCCAGTCAAAGAAAACAGCCATCGCTGCCATCAAGACCAAATTTAACACTACTGCCCACTTAATTACAAACTTTTTAGTCTGCCTAACTTTTTCCATTTCGCTATTCACTTCCCGTTATCTCCCTGAGTCATAATTAGCCGGTAAGCACTCCGGAAACCAACAATAACTCCCAAGATAATTCCTAAAACTAAAAATAATCCACCCGTCCCCAACAGCTGGTCTGCTTTATTACCCAACCAAACTCCACCAAAAATAGGGACGATAACAGCAATTCCTATCTGCGTCAGCAGAGCCAAAGCCCGCATGATTCCCAACTTATTCTTCATGTTTAGATTCCCCTATCATAAGCGTTAACTTAAACCAAATTTTACTGATTTAAAAGTGGATTTATCACGAAGCGGTTTGAATTTTAAACTCGAAGGTAAAGTGGAACATTAACAATATAATGTGTAACTTTCGGTTTACTAATTAACTGTTTAATACGAATTCCTGAAAACCGGATGGTTTTTATCCGGTTAGGCTTTTATTTCCACACTTACTTTGCGGGAGGGGGGGCAGACGATCAACTTAAAGGTTTTTGTTAGCGGTACTTACCCTCACCGGAAATTAAAATTAAGTGGGAATTAGCTAATTTAATTTTTTAAATTAGCTTGCTTAATTTTAGATTGGAGGTGAGGGTTAG
>CAYFUT010000030.1:10862-30383 GCA_964346395.1 uncultured Halobacteroidaceae bacterium | reverse complement strand
CTCGGTGTGGTAGAATGTGAGTATACAGAGCAATCTGTTAATTGATTGCCGGGGGGAGGCGTTTACAATGCACAAGTTAGTACTAGTATTAGTTAGTTTTGTAGATATAGAATCGGTAGTGGAGCGCAGTTTTGAAATGATAACAGGGGATGATGAATTAGAAGTGATAGGTTTTGTGCAGGAGCCTTCAAATTTATCTGATTTGATTTTGGAAGTAGGTTTTTTAGGTAAGAAAGTGGTTCAGGATGTAAAGACAACAGTGGAACAGGAACATGAAGAGCGGGCTCAGCGGAATTTAGCTTTAATTGCCGCGCAGGGACAGCAGTATAATCGGCAGGTAACAACTAAGTTGATGGCAGAAGAGTCTTTGGAAGATCTACATGATGAATTAGGGGCACAAGAAGAAGATTATGTGATTATAAATTACCCGCGTGATGAGCACTGTACTGGTGATGTCGAGACGCAGTCAGTGAAGGAGATTGTGGCGAAGTTAGATGTGCCGTGTGAAGTTTATTATGACGGTGAGCGGGAACGAGAAGCAGAACTACATCGCGTAGGGGGCTGAAAGTTGGCCTCTTTTTTTTATTGCCTAAATTCTTTCAGGTAGTGAGCAAATTTAAGGAGGGAATTATATATGTTAGCTTTGGTGAATTGTGAAGTCTGGACAGTGACTCAGGGAGTTATAAACGAAGGTACTATTATTATTGAAAGCGGTAAAATTAAGGAGGTAGCCGGCAGTCTTAAGCCGCCTGCTGAGGCAGAGGTAATTGATTTAGACGGTAAGATTGTTCTGCCGGGGCTGGTCGATGCTCATACTCATCTGGGGATTGCGGAAGAAGGTTTAGGCTGGGAAGGAAGAGATACTAATGAAATGACTGATCCGATCACCCCACATCTGCGGGCTTTAGATGGGATCAACCCGGCGGATCAGGGGTTTATAGATGCTTATAAAACGGGAGTTACGACTGCTATGGTAGCGCCCGGAAGTGCTAATGTTTTAGGCGGTGAGTGTACGGTAGTAAAGACTAAAGGGCGGACGGTAAAAGAAATGCTGGTGGCTGAAAAGGTAGGTATTAAAGCGGCAATGGGAGAAAACCCTAAGCGGGTTTATAGTGAACAGGATAAAACGCCCAGCACTCGGATGGCGGTGGCTGGCTTACTGCGCAAGACATTGCTGGAAGTAGAAGATTATTGGGCAAAGAAACAGGCAGCTGATGACTATTGGGAGCGGGATATTAAGTGGGAAGCGCTAGCACCAGTTCTTAACGGCCGCTTACCGCTGAAGACACATGCCCATCGGGCGGATGATATAATGACTGTGCTCCGGATAGCAGAAGAATTTGATTTGAAGCTAACCTTAGAGCACGGTACCGAAGGACATAAAGTAGCAGATGAGTTAGCGGAAGCTGGTGTGCCGGTAATTGTAGGGCCTACTTTAACAGCTCGGAGCAAGGTGGAGCTGAAGGAGAGATCGTTTACTACGCCTAAAACATTAGCGGAAGCAGGAGTAAAGATAGCCTTGATGAGTGATCATCCGGCTAGTCCGATTGATAACTTATTAGTTTCAGCAGCCCGAGCGGTGAAAGCTGGTTTAGATAAGCAGACGGCTCTGGAGGCAGTTACGATTAATCCGGCTGAAATTTTAGGAGTTGCAGCTCGAGTAGGAAGTATAGAAGCAGGTAAGGATGCTGACTTAGTAGTCTTTACTGGCGATCCTTTAGAAGTTGCTTCTGAAGTTGAGATGGTATTGATTGAGGGCGAGCAGGTTGAGGAATAGGTGAGGCTAAGATTAAGGTTAAGGTTGAGTAAAGATCCATTATAATTGAGAGAAGAAAAAACATTTAGCGGGTAGTGGAATTTGTATTTATCCAGGAGGAAGGAAAGATGAAGACGGCCAACTCCATATTGAATCTTTCGGCCGCTGTATTGAATGTAATGGTTTATTAGAGTCAATAGCTAAAGAGGAAATTATTGACCGCTTAGAACCAAAGACTAAGAAGTATTATGACGAGTTTTATATCTGTGCTGACTGTAATAAGATTTATTGGCCCGGTTCCCATTATCAGAATATGAAGGGATTTATTGTGAAAATAAAAACAAATTATAAACAGGAGTTATAGTAAAAATATGGAAATAAAGATATAAACACTATTTCTCTGGGAGCAGGGAGGAAATTAAAGATGAGTCAGCAGCAGGGCAAACGGTCAATTATGTATGGGACGATAGCAGGATTGATTTTAACTTTCTGTTTAGGATTGGAAAATTTATTTTATTCTACTGGTATGTTGTGGAAGTTATGGGTGGTAGCATTTCTGACTTTCGGGATTTATATTAAAAGCAGATTAGCTGCTAGTTTGCTGCTTATTTACTTTGTGGAGGATCAATTATTGTCCTATCCGGAAGTGGTGCAGACTCCTTTTAATATTTTATTTACCTTGTTAGTGGGATTTGGATTATTAAAAGGAGTCTGGGGAACATTTATCTATTATAAATTTAAAGATAATTCTGAGTAAGATGTTTTTAGGTAAGGGAAATAATTAATATTTGCAAAATAAGCTAAAGTATTATATATTGTAGACAGCGGAATTTAATCAGGGGGCTATAGCTCAGGCGGACAGAGCGGCAGACTCCTAATCTGCAGGCCGCAGGTTCAAATCCTGCTAGTCCCACCAAATATTTAAATTTTTGGCTTTGAAAATTCTTCTTGGTCGAAGATATTATATCAAAAAAGGAGATCAGTCGTATTTTTTATTTAGATTTCTTGTAAAGTGGTTTAAGAGTTAGTTTATCATAATTTTCCGATATATATCTTCTACCTTTTTTACTTAGTTGTAAAGAATCTTTTGTTTTTAATATCAGGTTCTCCTTAACTAATGATTGAATAGTTTTATTTAGAAAAGATCTGCTCCAGGTAAACTGTTGGAGTAGCTCTTCAATTAATACGTTGGAGTTTTTCTTATGTTCAAATAGATAAATTAATAATGATTTTTTAGCTAATTTAAGTTTTTGTTTTTTTCTTCTTTTAATTGAAGAGATTAATCCCTGTTGGGGAGCAAATAAAAAGACAAGTAAAAAGGTAACTCCTACCATGGTTGCCATAGAACCTGCAATTGAAACATCTAAGAGATTAGCTAACCAATAACCACTGATTGAACTGAAAACAGCTAAAGAAGCAGTTGAAATGATCATTATTTTAAGATTATCTGTTAATAAATAAGCAGTAGTAGCTGGGCCAATCATTAAAGCTACTACTAAGATAGTTCCTACAGCATCAAAGGCTCCTACAGCAGTTATAGAAACTAATGTTAGTAATGAATAGTGGATAATAGTAGGGGAAATGCCCAAAACAGCAGCGAGTTGGGGGTCAAAGGTAACAATTTTCAATTCTTTATAACAGGTAATTAAATATAAGATATTTAATATTAAAATAATGCCCATTATATAAACTGATTTTGGCCCTAAATCAAGCCCGAAAAAACTGAGTCGATTAAAAGGAGCAAAAGCTATTTCTCCTAATAGTACAGCATCTATATCTAAGTGTACATTACCTGCATAGCGAGTGATTAAAATCACCCCTATGCTAAAAAGCAGAGGGAAAACTAAGCCAATTGCTGCATCTTTTTTAATTAATTTTATTTGATTAAGTCTTTCTACTAAAAATACAGTGAGAACTCCTACTAAAGTTGCGCCAATGATTAATAATGGCGAGGATAAATCATGAGTAATAAAAAATCCAATTACTATGCCTAAAAGAATAGTATGACTAATTGCATCACTTAACATAGCAATCTGTCTGAGCACTAAAAAAATTCCTGATAAAGAGCAACTAAGAGCAACTAAGATAGCTATTAGTTGGATTTCTACTTGAGGATTAATTACCATCACCACCTTTATTTTGATTTATTATTTCTTGTCTCTTCTTATATTTTGTTAATTTTTTACTAATCAAACCTTTTTGGGGAGCTATTAAAAGGGAAAGAAAGATTATAGAATTAATAATTATTATAATTACTGGTCCTGTAGGTAGTTGACTAATTAAAGAACTGATTAGTGTTCCTGTTACTCCTGATAATGCTCCTAAAAAAGAAGCTAAAATCATCATAGTTGATAATTTATTCGTCCATAATCTAGCAGCTACTGCTGGGGCTATAATCATAGCACTCATTAAAATCACGCCTACAGTTTGTAAGCCGATTATAATTGTTATAACTAATAAAGTTGTTAGTAATAAATCGAGAATTTTAATTGGAAAGCCTAAACTTTGAGCAAAATCAGGATCAAAACAGAGTATCTTAAACTCTTTCCAGAAAACTAATATTAATAATAAAACCCCACTACTTACAATCCCCATTACAACCACATCATTTTTTAATAGAGTTGATGCTTGCCCAAATAAGAACTTATCTAATCCAGCTTGATTAGCATTAGGTTGCTTTTGAATAAAAGTTAGTAAAACTAGACCGAAGCCAAAGAAAACAGATAAGATAAGTCCTAAAGTACTATCATATTTAATTCGAGTATTAGTTGTAATAACTTTAATAACTAATATAGCTAGCCAACCTGATAAAAAAGCACCTAGTAATAAAAATGAGGTTGTTTTAGTACCAGTTATTAAAAATAAAAGACAGATCCCTGGCAGAGTAGCATGAGATATGGCATCTCCCATCAAACTTTGTCCTCTTAAAACAGCATAAGAACCTAATGATCCACTAGTAATTCCTAAGATAGCAGCACCTAACGCTACAATTTGTAAGGTATAATCAGCCAAAAGATTCATTTTAATCAGCTACCGTCATTTGATGAAAATTTTTTACATTTCCTTTATAAGTAGCACTTAGGTTTGCTTCAGTGAATACTTTTTCTATTGGCCCGCTAGCAATTACTTTTTTATTTAGTAAAGTAACTGAATCAAAATAATCAGCTACTGTTTGTAAATCATGGTGAACAATGATTACAGTTTTTCCTTCAGATCTAAACTGTTGTAGTATTTTTATAATGGCCTTTTCTGTTTTGGCATCAACTCCTTGAAAAGGTTCATCCATAAAATAAATTTCAGCATCTTGAACTAAGGCTCTAGCTAAAAAAACTCTTTGTTGCTGTCCACCAGAAAGTTGACTGATCTGTCTGTTAGCAAAAGACTTCATACCTACTTTTTCTAAAGCATTGATAGCTAATGATTTATCTTTCTTACTAGGGCGAGTAAACCAACCTAACTGGCCATAACGGCCCATTATTACTATGTCAAGAACATTAGTAGGAAAATCCCAATCTACACTTTCTCTTTGGGGTACATAACCTATCAATTTCTTTTGTTCTTGATAAGGTTTGCCATTAAATAATATTTGTCCTGAAATTGGTTTGACTATATTAAGTATAGCTTTGATTAGTGTAGATTTGCCAGCTCCATTAGGACCTACAATACACATTAATTCTTCCTTAGAAACTTTTAATTCTATGTCCCATAAAACAGGTTCTTGATCATAAGCAACAGTTAAATTTTTTACTTTTACAGCCCAGTTATTCATATAATCCCTCCTTTTTAATCTGTAATTGAATTTATAATTGTATCAACATTATGACGAATCATTCCTAAGTAAGTCCCTTCTGGAGTATCAGGATCTCCTAGAGCATCTGAATAAAGCTCTCCTCCAATTGTAACTTCAACTCCTTGTGCTTTAACAGCTTCTTGTAAAGCCTTAATGTTTTTTTCGGGAACAGATGATTCAATAAAGATTGCAGGGATTTCGTTATCAGCAATAAAGTTAGCTAATTCTTTTACATCAGCAGTGCCAGCTTCTGAAGTAGTGGTAATCCCTTGTAAAGCTTTTACATCAAATTTATATTTTTCTCCAAAGTAATTAAAAGCATCATGGGCAGTAATTAAGATTCTGTTTTCTTTAGGAACTTTAGAAACCTGTTTTTTAATATAAGAATTAAGTTTTTTTAATTGTATTAAATATTCTTTCGTATTTTGTTGATAAGTTTCTTTTTCTCTAGGATTGACTTCCATCAATTTATCTCTGACTGCTTTAGCTGCTTTCATCCACAACTTGACATTAGACCAAATATGAGGATCGTATTGTCCTGCTGAATCTTCTGATGTTAATAAATTAGCTTCATCAATTTGTTCTGCCACGGCTATTGTTTTAATTCCTTGGTTATTTATTTGTTCTAAAACATCTCCCATTTTACCTTCTAAATGTAATCCATTATAAACAATCAAATCAGCTTCTTGCATTAATTTAACATCACCAGCACTAGCTTTGTATAAATGCGGATCAATTCCTGGCCCCATTAATACTTCCACATCTATTTTTTCTCCTCCTATATTTTCAATTAAGTCAGCTATTATAGTTGTAGTTGCTATTACTTTAACTGTTTCTTTTTTAGCAGGGGTTGATTCTTGGCTAGAACAGTTTGCTAAAATTGCTACTATTCCTATCAACATTATAATTATAGTTAATAACCCCACTATTTTTTTGTTTTTTAAAATTATTTTATTAAACATAAAAAAATTACCTCCTTAGTGTCTATTTTAGTTAAAATTAACTTTAGCTATCTCTGTTCAGTTTATTGTATGCAGTTAATAAACAGTTGTGAATGAGTTCTATAATTTATAAGCTATAATCAAAGTTAAAAGGTTGAGATTATACCAGGAGAAAAGTTAAAGAATAAGTAAATTTTAAATGAAGTTGTTTACTTAATTGCTAATATATTAATGAAATTATTTATATTTCGGACAAGGGAACTTCTCTTGCTTATAGAAATAATATTGAAAAGGGAGTTAGAAACTGAGAAAAGAGGAGGTAAAAGATGAAAAAAATAGTCTGGGCTGATCTTGTTAATCAGGAGCAGGCTTCCACACTTAAGGGGCAGGGAGAAGTAATTGAGGAATTTACCATGCCGCAGCTTGACCGGGAGCGGAGAATTTGGGTTTATTTACCTCCTGAGTATGAGGTTTCTGCCCAGAGTTATCCAGTTTTTTATATGCATGACGGTCAAAACTTGTTTGATAGATCAGCTTCCTATGATGGAGAATGGGAGGTAGATGAAACTCTTAATCAGCTTTTTGCTGGCGGAGAAACAGATGGAATTATAGTAGTAGGAATTGACTGTGATCCTGAATGCCGGAGAGATGAATACTCCCCCTGGGAGCGGATTTTGGTGGAGCAGGGAGGAGAAGGAAACGAATATCTTGATTTTTTAATTGATACTTTAAAACCGTATATCGATGAAAATTACCGCACTTTACCGGCCCGGGAACATACAGGTATTGGCGGCAGTTCCATGGGCGGATTTATTTCTCTCTACGGCGGTTTAAAATACCAGGAGGTTTTCTCTAAAATTGCTGCTTTTTCGCCGGCTATATTCTTTCACCCCGATAAGCTGGATGATTTTATCCGCCGCCAGGGAAAACAAGGGTGGATGAAAATTTATCTAGATGTGGGGACGACGGAAAATTTAGTGATTGACGGCGAATATGAAATAGATAATCAGGATTATATCAATGATGTACGGCGGGTATATAATTTACTACATAAGGTAGGATTTACGGAAAAAGAATTAAAATTAGTTGAGGCTGAAGGACACGAACACCATGAGGATTACTGGCGGGTGAGATTCCCGGAAGCCTTTTTGTGGTTGTTTGAAGAATAAGTTATAGATATCCAACTTTAGAATGAAAGCTATTAACAGACCGGAGGTGGGTATTTTACCTTCAGGAAAACTTTTTGACGGACAGGAGGTCCTAATATTCCGAATGCTTCAGGACGAAGCGGGCGTGAGGAATGAAAGTCAGGTGAAAATTACCACCTACCCCCGGTCAGATTTTAAGAGAATAAATAAAGTTTTAGACTTGAATATTTATAATTGCGGCTAATTTCGAATAATAGGGGGAGGCATGTTAATGTGGAAGAAAGGTTTGGTAATTAGTGTAACTTTAGTAACATTATTAATAACTGGGGGCTGTGCAGGAGTTGACTTTAGTGTTGGAGATTCTGATTCTTCTCCAACCAGCTCCGAATTATATGTGAATGTAGAGACGGGAAAAGCAGATATCATTCTTCTTGATAGTAAGGGTCAAATTTTAAAGTATGAAGAAAATAGCAACGCAGTCAGGTTTGCTAATTTAAGTGATACTAGTTATCAGGTGATGGTGGGTAAAATAGGTTATTCTTTATTTGAAGACAAAGTTACGGTAGACGGGGAAGCAAATTTAGAGGTAAATTTAGAAAAGGCTGATGAAGCGCCGGTAACGGCTGAGGTTAGTGTGATTGATGAAACCGGGGAGAAGATAGATGATTTTACAGCGGCAGCTCATAAGAATGGGGAGGAGATTGTTGACGCGCGATCCGAAGCCCAGATAGCTAGTCTTCCGATTTGGCCGGGGGTAATTTATGATTATAAGGTTACTAAAGAGGAACATGTTGCCTATAGAAAGGCGGATACTGTTTACTTAGAAACTTCCGGTACATTTACCTTAGAAGGAAGTTTAAACCCCAGTAAGCAGACATTTGCTGCTGAAGAAACTAAACAGTTAAGCTTAGGGACGTTGGCGGATGGGGAAACGGCAGTAGTGGCAGTTAGTTCGTTGAATTTCGACCCGCAGGATAATACTACGGCTTACGGACAAGTAGAAGTTGACTATTCGTCTACTGGCAGCGGTTCTAGTTTAGTTAAATTAGCCGGGAATGAAGATACCGCTGCCAATACAGAAGTGAGAGCAGTGCAGAGTAGACCAGAGGTAGATAACCAGGCGCAGCAGCTTCTTGATCAGCGGATGCGGATGCTGGGGGCAACTGCCGAGATTGAGCAGCAGGTTATATCTGAAGCAGAGACTAGCCTGCGGTTAAACAATACAGCCGGGAGTGAGATGGAGCTGGGAACGGAAAAATCTTTTCATGTAATGGATAATCTGCAGAGTACTTCTTTTTCTCAGGTGCAGGCTACTTTAGAAAAGAAGGATGATCACGTGTATGTTTTTGTAGAAAAGGAAGTTAAGATTAAATCTATCTATTTAGAAGAAATTAAAGATAAGTTCGATAACCAAATATATGAGAAAGATTTAGATAATTTTGCTCTCCATGAGTATACTCAAAATAATCTGTATGATATAGATGATAATGGGCGGCCGATTATTTTAATTACTAATTTAGAAGATTTATCGGAAAATAACGAAGGAACAATCATGGGAGCTTTTAATCCTAGGGATTATCTTGATAAATCAAATTCTAATCTGGCCGATATGATTTATATTAATTCAGCAGCAGTGAAGCAGGATGCTGAAGATAGAGACATAACAAATGTTTTGGGGACGTTGGCCCATGAGTTTCAGCATTTGATTTATTTTGTAGAGAAAAACATAGCTTATCAGGAAGCGGGCCAACCGGACAAACGCTTTACTGATATCTGGCTCAATGAAGGCTTATCTGGGTTGGCTGAGCATTTAAATGGTTATTATAGTTATATTGAAGGAGCTAAAATTCATGATCCTGAGGGAAAGGATCGGGGCTATTTTGATAAACCTAGTGATGAATCTCTCTTTTACTGGAATCAAAAGTTAAGCGACTATGGAGCTAGTTATTTATTCATTCTTTATCTGTACGACCAATACGGAGCAGAGATAATCCAGGAACTAAATGCTACCTATCAGGATCCGCGGCAGGTGATTGCTGACTTTACGGGTCAGGATTTGAGCAGCTTATTTCTCGATTGGGCGCTGACAAATCAGATTACTAATAAGAATATTAGTGATAAATACAGCTATTCGATTTCTGATAATGTGGAGGATGTAAACCTAACTTCTCAGCCGCAAACAGAAAATATTAGTACCACTAGTACTGACAGTTTTAGTGTTAAGCCGAGTGGAGTGAAATACTATCAGATAGAAGGTAATGGTAAACAAGTAGAACTGGAAATTAACGATTTTGATCAAAAAACGGGAGTAGTCATTTATAGGGAATAATTTCCGGTTGTATATCTGTCTGTGTAAGATAAACTGATAGTAGAAACGGTAAATTAAAGGGGAGTTAGTTATTTGACTAAAGAGAGGAGGAAGAGTAATTAAAATTTTACGGATTGTTATATTATTATTGCTGGTAACACTTAGTTTTACTGCTTATGGAATGAGTTCTGGCCCGCAGGACAAAGCAGAGGTAAAAACGGGATATCAGACGCTGAAGGGCCAACTTTACGAAGAAGGTACGGGAACCATCAGTCTGTTAATTTTAGATGCAGAAGACGGCAATGATTATCAGGTTACTGCTGATAATCAGCAGTTAATAAAGGAGCTGCGTAATTTGAAGGGGCTGCCGGTTTTATTGACTGGTAAGGTAACTGCCCAAACTGGATCTTATCAGTTGGGGACTGATAAAGCAGTGGAATTATACCAGGGCCAACTTCAACTCACAGATTATAACGTAGCCTATGATTTAACAGCAGAGGAAACAGCAGTACTGGGGCGGTTAGCAAGGGGAAATGAGCAGCTGGTAGTAGTAACTAAAGATCAATATATAATAGAACTAACCTCTATTAGTACGGAGGCGCTTACTGAACAGGTAGGAAAAAAGATAGTAGTTACTGGCGAGGTAGAGCAGATTAGTGATTATAGATATCAGATGAAAGTAAAGGGCACCCGTACCTGGGAGTAAGTGGAGCACCGCTGGTTAGCAGCCGGCGGTGTTTTTTTAGGCCTTATATTTTTTAGAGATTGTAAGGTATAAAGGGAACAATCATTGCTCATCAGGATAAAAAATTGATTCAGCAGAAGGCAAATGAATTCCCCCCTGTCAAGGAAGCCTTAAAGGTAGATAGTGAAAGCAGTGCTAGTTTAACTTATACCGATAATACGGGAACTAAAATGTTAGCGTCCTATCAGAGTTTAGATAAATTAGGATGGGTGCTTGTAGCTCAACAACCTATTCAAGAAGCTTTTAGTAGTTTACGAAAACTATTAAAATTAAATATTATTATTTTGCTTGCAGCTGGTTTAGCAGCGGGAATTGCTGCCTGGAAGCTGGCTGATAATTTTACAGCTCCAATTTTAGAAATAGTAGAAGCTATGAGAAAAAAAGCTGAAGGAAATTTAGCGGTTAGGCTTGATTTGAAAAGAAAAGATGAGTTAGGTAAGTTAACCGAAGCCTTTAATAAAGAAACAAAAAATCAGCGGATTATAATTGAACAACTTAAAGATTTAATTGAAGATTTGACAAGCTATAGTGAAGAACTGTCTGCATCTTCTGAAGAAGGAAAGGCAGCCATCGAATCTTCTAATCAACAAATTGAATCAATGATGGCTGGAATTAATCAGATTTCTAATACTACTCAGGAAGTTACTGGGTTAGCTGAAAATAATGGTCAAGTGCGAGAAAGTGCTGAAGAATTGAATGCTATGTCAAGAGAAGTAACTGAATCTGCTCAAGAATTATCCCGAATGGCTCAAGAACTAGAAAATTTAATTGCTGAATTTGATTTATAAGAAAATATAGGGGAAGGAGAAACTCTCAAGCCGCCGTTAGGCGGCTTTTTACATATTAACTAATTTTAGCATAAAAAAAGTATAAAAAGAAACAGGAGGTCGTGCAGATGAAAAAGCTAGTAATAAGTTTAGGGGTTATCTTAATGTTGGCAGTAGGAGGGGGAACGATAATACTGCCTGGACAAATTGAAACGGAGGAAGGAGCAAAATGGGAATACGGAGTAGGTAGCAAATATCATTATTTATTTAGTGATTACTATCAAGAAGGAGTATTAGATATAACGCTTGACCTCAAATTTAAATTTTAACGATCGGATAATTCATTTAAATTAATTCAGCTTGCTGCTGAAGATGATTGACAAATTCCTGGAAGAGCTGTGACTTATATTTATCAGTGTGATGGATAATTTTAAATTCTCGGGTGAATTCAATGTCAGTCAGGTTTACTTTTACTAAAGTATGCTCCTCCAATTCGTTGCGGACAGCAATTTCAGGTAAAATAGTAATTCCAAGATCGGCTTTAAGAGCCTTCTTGATTGCTTCAATATTATTGAGAACATGCGTGATTGTATAGTTCAGATTATAGGTATCCAGTGTGTTTTCAATTACTTCTCGCGTTCCGCTGCCCTGTTCGCGCATGATTAGGTTTTCTTTCTCAAGCTGGGCGGAAGAAATGGAATTTACCTGTGCCCAGGGGTGGTCAGCAGCACAAATAGGAAATAACTGATCCTTATAAAAAGGAGAAATTTCTATTTGTGAGGAACTAATCGGTCCTTCTACTAGTCCAATATCAATACTGTTGTTGAGGATTTTTTCTTCAATAACACTTGTATTATCAATTATGAAGTTTAACTTAATTTGCGAATGCTGCTGGTTAAATTTTTCGAGAATAGCGGGTAATAGATAAGTGCCAATCGTCATACTGGCGCCTATTCTTAGTTTGCCGTGTTTCATATTCGCTAAATCTTCTAAGTTGTTTTGCGCTTCGTCAACTAATAATAAAATTTGCTGACTGTATTTATATAGTGTTTTGCCGGCGTGAGTTAAAACTAGTTTTTTATTTAAGCGTTCAAATAATTTTATTTGGAACTCTTCTTCTAGTTTAGCTATTGACTGACTGACAGCCGGCTGGGTCATATATAATTTTTCAGCTGCTTTTGACATGTTGCCGATTTCACAGACTGTTTTAAATATTTTTAAATTTCTTAAATTCACTGCGCTCCCCCCTAGAGGTTGGTAATAATTATTTTAACAAATTTTGAGTTAGAATGGAAATTAAACAGTAAATAAATATTACTAGCTTGCATAAGTAAGGGTAAAAATAGTATAATAAACAAAATAGCCGCTGTATATTTTGTTGATTTAGCAAATAATGTTAATTGTTGTCAGAAAGCAAGTCGGATAGGGGGGACTAAGTTGTCAACTACGACTTTGATTAAGGATTTTAACTTTACAGAATTTTTTGGTAATAAAAAAATAATTAATCAAGAGATAAAAGGGAAGGGAGTAAATTATCCGATTGAGATCGATTCAGTTGAGGGGCCAACTGAATTACAGATTAAGATTATTATTCCGGCTTGTCCTGAAAAAAATCAATTGATTCCGATTACGGAACTTATTATTCAGGAGAATACTTCGATTGATACCGCAGAAGAGATTATTTTAGATGGTGATGATTTAGTTTTAATTTTTACTGCGGGAGCAGGAGTTTATTATATTCCAGTTACAGTGAAGAATATTTCTCTGCTTGAAAAGGGAGATAAGGAGACAGTAATAGCCGGTCAAGCTGTTCTTGCCGGAAAAGTTTTAAGTGTAGAGCGGCAGCGTTGTGAACGCATAAATTTAAATCAACCGGTAACTTACTTTTTATCTTCACTTAAATATAAAGGATTAATTAAGGATATAAGCCCAGTGGGCGTTAGATTGGTAGCCAACCAACAGATAAAGGGAGATAAATTGATTTTAGATTTTAGCTTTGCAGAGGCAGGAGTAGACAGAGTTCCGGGAGAGATAATTTGGCGGAAAAAGCTGTTGGATGGGGATTATCTATATGGGGTTAATTTTAAATTTGTTGAGCCTGCTCAGCAGGCTCAACTCGAAAAATGGCTGACAAAGTTGGCATAATTTTAGAGTAGGAGCAGGAATTATTAATTAAGTCTTTAATATAGTAATAATGGAAGAGAAAAATAAGATTATAAGTTTATAAATTACATGAAAACGTTTGAATAACCAAATCTACAGGAGGGATTTTTGTGCTGAAGAAGAGAAATAGTTTTTTTATTTTAGTATTATCGATTGCTTTATTGGTTAGTTTAAGTTTAACGGGGTTTGCTATGTCGTCGGGATCGGAAAAATCAGAGACAACAGGTGAAGTAAAGCCGGTCCCTGAAGGCCACGTTAGAATTCACTATTATCGATTTGATGATAATTACAGCGATTGGGGACTGCATGTCTGGGGAAATGGTTATGATGGTCCTAAGGTAAGCTGGGATAGTGCTTTATCTCCGGCGGGCAGAGATGATTTTGGAGTTTATTGGGATGTTCCTTATGCGGGCAGCGGTGATTTAAATTATATAATTCATAAAGGTGATACCAAAGATGTTGCTGAAGACCAAAGTGTGCCTAATCCGGGGGAGAATAAAGAAATTTGGGTAGTTTCCAGTAATTCAAAAGAATTTCTGAGTAAAGAAGCAACGGAAGCAGCCCGCAACAATCAGATTCAAAATGCAGCAATTAAGAAAAAGAATTTAATCATCCTAGATATGCGGGTGCCGCTTGAAAATCCAGCGGATAAAGTAAAATTGACTACTGATGGGAAAGAAGTTCCGCTAAAAAGTGTAGTGGAAATAGAATCGGGGAAATATGCGGTTAGTATTAAAGAAGAGATTGATTATACTAAGCCGTATAAGGTAGAAGTTGGAGAACTGAACACTTCGCCTTTATTACCGCCGGAAAAGATCAATGAAAATTATAGCTACGACGGAGAATTGGGAGCTATCTATACTCCAGAAGCAACTACCTTTAAAGTCTGGTCTCCGGTAGCCTCCAATGTAGAATTATTACTTTTTGATGAAGATAAACAGACTAAACAGCAGAAGCCGGATAGAAGAGTAGAAATGGAGCGGGATGAAGAAAGCGGACTGTGGACAGTAAAAGTAGAAGGTGATTTGGCCGGCCAGTACTATCAATATGCGATCAATAATCAGGGAACAACTAAGCGGGCTTTAGACCCCTATGCTAAATCAATGGACGGCTTTAACAGCAGCAAAGAAGGAGTAGGTATGGGAGCCGTAGTTGATTTAGATAAGACTGATCCGGAGGGCTGGCAAGAAGATGAGTATGTAGATGTTGAAGATCCAGAGGATGTAGTTATCTATGAGATGTCAGTTAGAGATTATACAATTGATAAAGACTCGGGAGTAGCTAAAGATAAGCGGGGAACTTATGACGGATTTATTGACAAGATACCGCACCTTAAGGAATTAGGAATTACGCATGTACAGTTAATGCCGGTACTCAACTTTTATAATGGAAATGAATTTGATCAATCCTTTGAAGATAAAGGACACGGCGGTGCTAATTATAACTGGGGATATGACCCGCACAATTATTTCACCCCTGAAGGCTGGTATTCCCAGGACCCTACTAAACCGCATCTAAGAATTAAAGAATTGAAGCGGTTGATTACAGAACTGCATAAACATGATATCGGGGTTATGTTAGATGTGGTTTATAATCATACCTATAAAATATCTATCTTTAATAATTTAGTGCCTAAGTATTATTACCGCTATAAAGACAATGGAAAAATAAGTAATGGTTCCGGCTGTGGAAATACTACCGAATCAAGGCGCAAGATGATGCGGAAATTGATTGTTGATTCTACTACTTATTGGACAGATGAGTATCACGTAGATGGCTTTCGTTTTGATTTGATGGGGCTCCATGATGAGAAAACTATGATGGAAGTAAATGAAAAGGTTAAAGAGGTCAACCCTGATGCTGTAATTCACGGTGAAGGTTGGAATATGTCGGATATAGAAGATGACCCTGCTTACGTTAAAGGCCAGGGAGATAGAAGTTTATTGGAATATGAGCATGCACCGGGGGTCTTCAGCGACAGTATCCGCGATTCAATTCATCAACCGTCTGCCTTTGCTGCTGTTGAAAAAGGCGCCTTTATCCAGGGAGTTGAAGGAAGTGACAGCAAATTACGAGCCGGAGTAATTGCTGGAATGGCGGAGTTTGCAAGTGATGCTTCGTTAACGACAGAAAATTACCATCGATTTTCTGATGACCCGGAAGAAACAACAAGTTATGTCACTTGCCACGACGGCTATACTTTATGGGATAAGATTAATCTGTCAGCGAAAGATGCCAGTGAAGAAGAAAAACAGCGGATGCATAAGCTAGGCTCTGCAATTATCTTGACCTCGCAGGGGAGAGGATTTCTCCACGGCGGAGTAGAGATGCTGCGGACTAAGCCGGTTTCTAACCGCGATCATCCTTATGACCATAACAGTTATGATTCGGGAGATTCGGTTAACCAAGTTGATTGGTCGCGCAAAGAGGATTATTCTGACATTGTTGATTATCATCAAGGCTTAATTGATTTGAAACTAAAGCATGAAGCCTTCCGAATGGAGACAATGGAAGAGATCCAGCAGGGAGTTAGTTTCTATAATATCAGTAAAGAAAATTTAGTTGCCTATAAATTACAGGAACAAGATGGGGATGAAGAATGGAAAAATATTGTGGTAATTTATAATGGCAATCGAGAAACTCAGACAGTTGATATTCCAGATGTAAATTCTGATTGGAAGGTAGTAGTTGACGGTGAAAAGGCCGGGGTTAAAGAGTTGACTGCTACGGAAGTAGAAGTTAATTCTGGGTCTGTTAAAGTACCGGCAATTTCAGCAGTTGTGTTGCACAACTAGAGGTTACTAAACAAGGCCCCGTTAAAGTGGGGCCTTGTTTTATTCCAATTGGAAATTAGATTTTGACCTAGTAATTAGGCTGTAATTATTATATAATTTAATAATAGGATCACATTATTATTAGAAACTAAAAAGAACTCCTCCTGAAGAGTTCAAAATATATTAAGTAAACTAAAATTTGAAAAAGCAGTTGTTATTCCGAGGAGGATAAACATGAGTAAAAAAATCAAACTACATTATATTCAAGAAGAAAATTTATCGTATACTGACTGGGGATTATATATTTGGGGAGCAGGTTATGACCAGAAAAAGATAGAATGGGGCTGTCCACTATCAGTATCTGGAATTGATGAATATGGTCCGTATTGGACTATTCCTTATTCAGGCAAAGGAAAGATTGAATTTTTAATTCATAATGACCAACAGCGGATTTCTGATTTAGGGGGCGAAATTGAGCCGGACGGAGAAAAAAACTTGTGGTTGGTAGCAGAAGAACAAGAAATTTATACCTCCCGGCAGGAAGCTTTAGCAGTTTCCTCTCTTCAAGAATTACCGGCGATTCCTGATAATTATGTGCGGTTATATTATTATCGAGATGACCAGGATTATGAGGAGTGGTATTTAAATTACTGGCGGGAAGATCCCGAGACTGAAGAAACACTAGAAGAAGGAAGAATAAAAATCAGGTTGGGCAATGTGGGAGGATACTGGGATATTCCTTGTTTGTCCCGCCAGGATAATTTAAAGTTTATAGTTGAACGGGGAGAAGAGACTGAGTTTGACGGAGAACAGCTGTATCCGTTAGCAAAAGCGAATAATCAACTGTGGATGGTGACGGGAACGACAGAAAAGTATCATGACAGTTTTCCGGTGTTAAAAGAAAAGGAAAATCAAATACAAGAAGCGGTCATTATTAATAATTACCAGATTAGAATAAGATGTGAGGAACCAGTGGAGAAGCCGATTGAAATAATGTTAGGCTCCCGGTCACTACCTTTGTCGCAATTAGAAGAGCATCAGGCGCCTACTTATTATTTAACCACGCAGCAGCCGCTGGATTACGAAGCAATGTATAAAGTAAAAGCAGGGAACCAGGAAATCAAACCGGTGTTGGCGCCGGAAATTATAGAGGAAAATTACGTTACTGATGAAGAGCTAGGAGCTTTTTATAGTTTGGAGCAGACGACGTTTAAATTATGGGCTCCGTCAGCTAGTGCAGTAAAGCTTAAATTATATAAAGAATCTTTTGCTGAGGAACCTTATCAAGTTATTCCGCTCTCTCGACAAGAACAGGGGGTTTGGAAAGTAGAAGTAGACCAGGATTTAGCTGGTCAATTTTACCGGTATGAATTAATCAACGGTCAGATACAGGAAGCTTTAGACCCGTATGCTAAGTCGATGGCTAGTTTTGATATTAAACAGGATAGACTAGGTAAAGGAAGTATTGTTGATCTAGAGCAGACGGATCCGGAAGGTTGGGGTCAGGATGATTATATAGAAATAGAAAATCAGGAAGATGTGATTATTTATGAAATGTCAGTCCGTGATTTTACTATTGCTGATAATTCGGGAGTAGAGAAAGAAAAGCGGGGGACTTATTTAGGTTTTATTGATAAGATTTCTCATCTAAAAGAATTGGGAGTTACTCATGTACAGTTAATGCCGGTGATGAACTTTTATTTTGGTGATGAAAGCAAAAAAGAATTTGAGGATATAGGTGATGATGTTAACGGAAATTATAATTATAATTGGGGCTATGACCCGCATAATTACTTTAGTCCGGAGGGTTGGTATGCCACGGATTCTTTTGACCCTCAGGTACGGATTACTGAGCTGAAGAAGTTAATTAAGGCGCTGCACGAAGCAGGGTTAGGAGTTATTTTAGATGTGGTTTACAATCATACAGCTATTACAGAGATTTTTGAAAATGTGGTGCCCTATTATTATTATCGCCGGCATGAAGACGGCAGTTTAACTAACGGTTCAGGCTGTGGGAATGATACTGCTTCTGAACGGCAGATGATGCGGAAGTTAATTCTTGATTCGGTTACTTATTGGACGGAAGAATATCATGTGGACGGCTTCCGATTTGATTTAATGAGTCTCCATGATGAAACTACAATGAATCAAGTCAAAGAAAAAGTTAGAGCAATTAATCCGCATGCTGTGATTCACGGAGAAGGTTGGAATTTAGGAACACTGCCTTCGGAACAGAAGTTTGTTAAAGCTGACGGACATGAACGCAGTTTATTAAAGGTAGACAATGGTCCAGCAGTGTTTAATGACGGAATTCGGGATGCTATTAAACAAGGGCACTTTGGATCGTCGCTGGAAGAAGGAGGTTTCGTACAGCAGGATGATAATGATAAGCCGTTAATTAGAGCCGGAATTATTGCCGGAATGGTTGATTTTGCTGGCCAAGCGGCAATTACTGAAGATCCGTATCACCGCTTTACTGATGAACCAAGTGAAGTTATCAATTATGTTAGCTGTCACGACGGCTATACTTTATGGGATAAAATAGTCAAATCTACTCCTCATGCTAGCGAAGCGGAACGAAAAAGAATGGATAAGTTAGCCATGAGTATTATTCTTACAGCCCAGGGAAAGCCTTTTATTCACGGCGGAGTAGAGATGCTGCGAACTAAACCTAACCCTGAGCGAGGCGAAGGAGTAGATCCTAACAGTTATAATTCCAGTGATTTTACTAATCAGATTGACTGGTCGCGGAAAGAGAAATATAAGGATATTTTCCAGTACTATCAGGGGTTGACCGAATTAAGGAAGGAGCATAAAGTATTCCGGCTGGAAACTATGGAGCAGATCGAGTCAGGACTTGACTTTTTAACTCCCGGAATTGATTATGTGGTCGGCTTTAGATTAACTCATCCGCAGGATAAATGGGAAGAAGTACTGGTGATTCATAATGCAAATCGAGAACAGCAGATTATCTCAGTTCCGGAGATAAATGAGGACTGGCAAGTAGTTGTTGATGGAGAGCAGGCCGGTGTTAAAACTCTAACTGATACCGAAGTAGAAGTTAGGAACGGAGAAGTGGTAGTGCCGCCGATTGCTTGTGTAGTGCTGCATAAATAAGTTGAGTTTGAG